>NVTH01000081.1 GCA_002401525.1 Moraxellaceae bacterium
GATAAAATCCGCGACATTATTGGTAAAGGCGGCGCCACTATTCGCGGTATTTCTGAGCAAACTAGCGCTACCGTGGACATTGATGACAGCGGTCTAGTGAAGATTTACGGTCAAGACAAGGATTCTTGTCAGGCTGCGCTTAAAATGATTGAAGAAATCACTGCCGAAGCTGAAATCGGTAAAATTTACGAAGGCACTGTTGCTCGAATCGTTGATTTTGGCGCGTTCGTGACTTTCCTTCCTGGTGTTGATGGCTTGGTTCATATTTCTCAAATCGCAGATGAGCGAGTTGAGAAAGTGACTGACTATTTGTCGGAAGGTCAAAAAATCCAAGTAGTGGTATTGGATGTGGATCAGCGTGGCCGCGTTAAGTTAAGCATTAAAGAAGTTAAAAACGCTCAACAACCCGCCTAAGCAAGGACTTTTATAAGCTCTAGTTTGGTTGCAGGTATTATCTGAGTTACTTTAACTGAAAAGAAAAAAGGCGAATCGTTTAGATTCGCCTTTTTTTGTATCGGGTGAATGAAAAGAGCAGATGAATTTGACTGGGTTACAGCGACTGCTTGTTTTTAATCAGATCGTCCACCACCGATGGATCGGCCAGTGTTGATGTATCCCCGAGATTATCCGTTTCGTGGGCTGCGATTTTGCGTAAAATTCTTCGCATAATTTTGCCTGAACGAGTTTTCGGTAATCCTGGTGCCAACTGAATTAAATCAGGTTTGGCGATAGGACCAATTTCTTGGTTGACCATTTGTTTAAGTTCGCTAGTCAGCGCGTCGTTCACTTCAGCGCCTTGCATTAAGGTCACGTAGGCGTAAATTCCTTGCCCTTTTATATCGTGCGGGAAGCCTACCACAGCAGCCTCTGCTACTTTCTTATGGAGCACTAATGCGCTTTCAATTTCTGCGGTGCCCAGACGGTGTCCTGAAACGTTAAGCACGTCATCTACTCGGCCGGTAATCCAGTAATAGCCGTCTTCGTCTCGACGAGCGCCGTCTCCGGTAAAGAAATAATTGGGATAAGGGCTGAAGTAAGTGTCGATGCAGCGTTGGTGGTCGCCGTAAATGCTTCTGATTTGGCTAGGCCAGGTGTTTTTAATCACCAAACTGCCTTCCCCAGGGCCTTCGATTTCCTTGCCTTCGGCGTCCAGAATAGCCGGTATGACCCCAAAGAAGGGTCGTGTGGCTGAACCTGGTTTTAATGCCGTAGCGCCAGGCAGCGGGGTGATTAAGATGGCCCCCGTTTCGGTTTGCCACCAAGTATCGACAATAGGGCATTTTTCATTGCCAACGATGTGGTAATACCACTCCCAGGCTTCTGGGTTAATGGGCTCCCCTACGGTTCCGATGATTCGTAAGCTGCTGCGACTGGTTTTTTCCACCGGTGCGTTGCCGGCGGCCATTAATGCTCGAATCGCTGTGGGCGCGGTGTAGAAAATATTCACTTGATGCTTGTCCACTACCTGCCAACAGCGAGAGGCATCGGGGTAGGTGGGCACTCCTTCGAACATCAAGGTGGTGGCGCCGTTGTTGAGGGGCCCGTAGACGATGTAGGAGTGACCTGTAATCCAGCCGACGTCGGCGGTGCACCAGTATATGTCGCCGTCTTGGTAGTCGAATACGTATTTGTGGGTCATTGATGATTGAAGTAGGTAGCCGCCGGTGGTGTGCATCACGCCTTTGGGTTTGCCGGTGGAGCCAGAGGTGTACAGAATGAACAGGGGGTCTTCAGCGCCCATAGGTTCGGGCTCGCAGGTGCTGGATGCTTGCTCTGTGAGTTCGTGATACCAAACATCACGATTATCTTGCCAAGTGATTTTCCCTCCAGTGCGCTTCACGGTGATAACGCTGTGAACGTTGGGGCACTGTTGTAATGCTTGGTCGCAATTGGCTTTGAGCGGAACCGCTTTGCCGCCGCGAACTCCTTCGTCTGCAGTAATTAAAGTTTGGCAGTCTGCATCGAGAATGCGGTCTTTTAGCGCCTCTGGGGAAAAGCCGCCAAACACGACGGAATGAATGGCGCCAATGCGAGTGCAAGCCAACATCGCGTAAGCGGCTTCCGGGATCATCGGCATATAGATGCAGACTCGATCGCCTTTTTTAACGCCCCGGGATTTAAGACCGTTGGCGAGGCGACACACCTGCTCGTGAAGTTCTTTATAGGATATTTTCTTATCTTGGCTTGGGTCGTCGCCTTCCCAAATAATAGCGATTTGATCGCCTCGTTCGGATAAATGTTTGTCGATGCAGTTGTAGCTAACGTTCAGTTCCGCCCCTTCGAACCAACTGATTTTGCCTTGCTGAAAATCGCAGTCCAACACCTTGGTCCAGGGTTTTGTCCAGTGAATAAATTCCTTGGCGCGGGCTGCCCAAAATTTTTCGGGTTGTTCGATCGACTCTCGGTACCATTGCTCGTATTGCGATTCGTCCATGAGCGTGTTGGCTGAAATAGAGGCGGGTACGGGGTAGGTTTTTATTTCAGACATGATGATTTCCCTTTTTTGTATTCGTTATTTTTTTGCGTTGCGATACTTTTTAATAAGACCTTGTGTGGATGAGTCAAATTGCTTCGTCGATGCCTGAGGATTCGCTAGCGCGTCCCCAATGTCATCGCCGATCTGTTTGCCTAGCTCGACTCCCCATTGATCAAATGGGTTAATGTTCCAAATAACACTTTGACAAAACACTTTGTGTTCATAAAGAGCTACGAGTGCGCCAATGACTTGTGGCGTCATTTTCTCGGTCAGCAATATATTGTTGGGGCGATTTCCTGGGATTACTTTTTGCGGGGCAAGTTGTTTTATTTGCTGTTCAGTATGGCCTGAGGCTCGAAGTTCGGCTTCTGCTTCTGGCAGCGTTTTACCGTGCATCATGACTCGGCTTTGGCTTAGGCAGTTGGCGAATAATATATCGTGATGGTCATTGATGGGGTTATGGCTCTGCAATGGAACGATAAAATCAACCGGAACGGTATGAGTCCCTTGATGAAATAATTGGTGGTAAGCGTGCTGTCCATTGCTGCCTGCGCCGCCCCAAATGATGGCGCCAGTGTCGTGCTGAATGGGCGCGCCGGTTTGCGAAACCCGTTTGCCATTGCTTTCCATTTCTAGTTGTTGCAAATGGGCGGGTAAGCCTCGTAGGCAATGGTCGTAGGGAATGATGGCCTGACTTTGGGCGCCAAAGAAATTGATTTGCCACACTTGCAACAATGCCATTAGCGCAGGCAGGTTTTGTTTGATTGGGGCTTCTATGAAATGAGTATCCATTTCGTGTGCGCCATCCAGTAGTCGATCAAAATTATCCATGCCGATGGTGAGGGCAAGCGGCAATCCAATGGGGGACCATAATGAATAGCGTCCTCCCACCCAATCCCACATTGGAAAAATATTGGCTTCGCTAATGCCAAATTGTTGTGCTTTCGATTGGTTGGACGAGACCGCGACAAAGTGCTTATGCACTTGATCTTCTGCGCCTCCATTTTGTAAGTACCAAGCTTTTGCCGCTTCGGCGTTTTTAAGCGTTTCTTGAGTGCCAAAAGATTTGGAAGCAATAATGAAAAGCGTATTGTCGGGCTGGAGGTTCTTCACAATTTCAGTGAATTCACTGCCATCAATGTTGGCAATGAAATGGCACTGGACGTCGTTGGTCCAGTAGGGGCGTAAAGCTTCTGCCACGGCCATTGGGCCTAGGTAAGAGCCGCCAATACCAATGTTAACAATGTGGCGAATGGCTTTGCCGTTGTAGCCTTGCCATTGGCCGGATTGTATCGATTCAACGAAGTCTCGCATCTGTTGCAGAGCGCCGTGAATTTCCGCAGTGATGTTGACGTTGTTTACATACAGGGGGGCTTTTTTTCTGCATCGCAATGCGGTGTGCAGGGCGGGGCGGTTTTCGGATAAATTCACTGCTTCGCCATTGAATAACGCATTAGTGCGCTGTTTTAGATCGGCTGAAGTCGCGAGATCTTCTAATAAAGTGAGTGTGGCATCGGTAATGGGGTTTTTGGAGTAATCCAAATAAATGCCGGCCGCTTGGGCAGAGAACTTTTCTTGGCGGTGTGGGTCTTGTTCAAATAGGGCTCTGAGGGGGATCTGAGCAATTTCTTGTTGATGTTGTTTGAGTGAGCGCCACTGCTTGGTGTCGATGATGGATTGGGTGCCCATTAATTCGTCCTGTGGTGCGCAACAATTATGAGAGTCATTGGATTTGCGTTGTAATCTGCTTCTTGCCTAGCGAGCAAGGGTGATTGATAACGATTTGTTGCTAAAGAAGCAGGCGAAGTCTGAAATTGATCTAAAACTCAACCGTCATAGAAGATACACGTTTTTAAATTAGTTGTCTTGCAGGCCCGGTCTTACTGCGCGGTGTTGAGGGTTTTGTCGTGCGGAAAAAAGGGGGTAGCAACGACTAGAAAGTAATATCCTTTCTGGTCGTTTAGCTTTAGAGCAACTGGGTTGTTTAGCCTAGGCTGCACTTGGGTCTATTTATTAGGCCTATTTATTGGGTCTTCCAATAAGGCCTGTCTATTAGGCTACTTGAACCGGGATAGCGTTACTCGTGTTAATGACTTCATTGCCTTCGCCTAAATAGATTAAGCGAGGTTTGTAATTGATTAATTCTGCGGCGCTGTATCCGCCATAGGTGCAGATAATCACGCGATGACCAGGGCCTGCTTTATGGGCCGCTGCGCCATTCACTGAAATTATTTTTGAGCCGTTTTCTGCTCTAATTGCGTAAGTGGTAAAGCGCTCACCGTTATCCAAGTTATAGATCTGAATTTGCTCATACTCTTGGATATTCGACATCTCGAGCAACTCTCCATCAATTGCGCACGATCCTTCGTATTCAAGCTCGGCGTGGGTAACTCGAGCCTGATGCAACTTAGCTTTGAGCATAGTGCTTTGCATGATTTGACACCTGTATCATCGCCACTTTTTATAGTCGGTTTATGGTTTATAGGATGTTTGGCATTCTACTATACCAGCACTTTGGCAGTTTGTGTGTTTCCGTTTTTATACGTCTGTCTGCCAATGGCCGGCCAGTATGCCTCAATCTGTAGAGGCCTTCAATACCATCATTAAGTTATCTATCAAACGAGTGTTTCCTAACTTGGCGGCACACAGAACTACTGCTTCGCGCGTTTTACGGTCTGCTTTGGATAAGGAAACAGCGTCGCGTATTTCGAGATAATCCACGCTAAAGCCTTGATTTTCTAATAATTTAGTGTGCTCATGACACAGTTTGTCGTGATTTTTTTCGCATTCAAGCAATGATTTTTTTATTTGTTGCAGTGACTGATACAACTGGGGTGCTATTTGTCGCTCTTTGTCGGTTAAAAAACCGTTACGAGAGCTCATGGCCAATCCGTCCTCATCTCTGCAAGTGGCAATGCCTTGAATTTCAATTGATAGATTTAGGTCTCGCACCATTTTTTGGATCACTGCCAATTGCTGAAAGTCCTTTTGCCCAAAAATTGCAACATCGGGTTGTACGATGTTGAAAAGTTTTGTAACCACGGTGGAGACCCCGTCGAAGTGTCCTGGACGACTTGCTCCACAGAGCTGATCTGTGATGTACGGAACGCACACAGTGGTTTGAGTGCGCCCTTGGGGATAGATATCGGACTCTGTGGGGGTAAATAGGATGTTTGTTCGGTGGCTGAGCAGTTTTTTACAGTCTTGCTCGAGAGTGCGAGGGTATTTATCCAAGTCTTCGTTAGGACCGAATTGCATGGGATTAACGAAAATGCTAGCGACCACTATGTCGCAGCTTTGTCGGGCTGCGTCGATCAGGGACAGGTGCCCAGCATGCAGATTTCCCATGGTGGGGACAAAGCCAATCTTAAGGTTGTTGCGGCGATGAWSMWKWMWSGMYTYKCKAWSYWYSMKRMTKKKSGARKMYMKTTCYRKKRMGWGSGKKTYTRSSWMWYYGWMKMRRWGWWKKRSKKWSRTAAANMKWYMWWWKWAWYSAGTCNYWTRKRKRCKATTGAAGCAGCTGTTGAGTTATTCCGCGGTGATTTCAAGGTTGAAATATTGTCGGCCTGAAATGTTGCTTTGAACGCGAGTTACGAGTTCTAGAAAATCACTTTCATTGCTGACTACGTCAATTTCGGAAGCGTTTATGATAAGCAATGGCGAGTCGCTGTAAAAGTGAAAAAAGCGCGTATAGGCTTCGTTTAACTGATTGAGATAAGCGGGCGTAATGGATTGCTCGCACGCAATGTTTCTTTTTCGAATACGTTGCAGGAGRGTTTCAACCGGAGCTTGTAGGTAAATYACTAAATCGGGAATAGGGGCGTCGATGGTYARGTGTTTGTARATTGMGAGGTAAAGTTCGAATTCATCATGATCTAAATTGAGCTGAGCAAATAAGCGGTCTTTATCAATGAGGAAGTCGGCGACTTTAACYTGCTCGAAAAGGTCTTCTTGCTTAAGGCTGCGAAGCTGTTCGGCCCTTTGYAAYAAAAAGTGCACTTGGGTCTGGAAYGCGAAYTGTCTTGGGTTGCTGTAAAACCGACTTAGAAAGGGGTTTTCTGAAGGGGCTTCTAGGAGGATGTCGTAGTTGAATTTTTCGGCTAGACGTCGGCAAAGTGTGGTTTTGCCCACTCCGATGGGGCCTTCAATGGCGATGTATTTGGGYGCGTTTGTGGACACTTTATTAYCTTTTATGGGATTAATTTTTTTAGTGAGTGCGGTTCCAATGTTCTGACCAGTGTTTCAATGGGACCGTAAGTAGGAATATGCAGGTTTCGATTAAGCTCGTAAAGAGGAATCAATACAAAATCTCTGTTACACACTTCGAGATGAGGGATGTTTAACGTAGGGGTGTTGATGATCTGTTGGTGCCACAGCAATATATCCAGGTCCAGGGTGCGTGGTCCCCAGCGTATCTCTCGTTTTCGTTGGTGGAGGTTCTCAATCTGTTGTAATTCGAAAAGCAGTTGTTGGGGCGCCAACGATGTAGCGATTTGCACGACGGCGTTAATGTAGTCTGGCTGTTCGGATGGCCCTATCGATGGCCCGGCTGATGGACCTAGAGGCTTGCTTTGATAGAGGCTTGACGCGTGTAAATTAAATATCGCTGGATGTGCTCTGAGCTCTTTAATGGCGTCTTGAACTTGCTGTCGGGGAGATTCTAAATTGCTGCCTAAGCCGATATAGATTTCGCTGTTCAAAGAGGTTGTGTTCAAAGTGTGTGCTCTATTGATTAGGCATGCAGATGTCTAGATAGGCTGCAGGAAAAGTTCGAATTTTAATCGATGCAAACTCTTCGATTTGAGGGCTTTCCGCTTTGATAGGCACCCCTGGTTTATGAAAGTTGTACTCGTAAAGCTTCAGTCTTGAGGCGGTCGTGGTTTGCGATTTCTTTTTTTTCGGGAGCGATGTTTTTTAGTGCGTGGTGCTGCGACCGCCATTTGGTGTCGTTTTTCCAAATCGGATTCCTGGTAGTCAGTCCACCATTGTCCCAGTCCCGGCTCGATTTCTGCAGATTGTTCTCGCAGTAATAAAAAGTCGTAGGCGGCTCTAAAGCGGGGTTGTTCGACCAAGAGTTCTGCGCGTTTGGCGGATCGCATTGGCAGTCTGAGTTGGTAATCCCATATCTCTTTGACTACTTGTGTGAATCGCTTGGGGATCGAAAGTCGTTGTCGTTGTTGCTGGAGTATTTCTTGGCCCGCTTTCTGCATCGCGGCCATGGGGCTAAGGCCATGCCCTAGTAGCTCCTGCTGTCGGGTTTTGACCGGATGCCATAAAAATACTGCAATAAGAAATGCCGGTGTGACAGGTTTTCTGCTCGCTATGCGGATGTCGGTATTAATTAACGCTTGATCTATTAAGTTTTGGGCAATTGGGTTGTTGGTCAAGCTCGTTACGGTTAGCGGGAATAATTGTTGTAACAGCTGGTATTCTTGCAGTAAGGGGAAGGCTTTGGCTGCGTAGCCGCCTAAAAATAATTTCAAGTTTTCCTCGAACAACCTTGCCGGGGGGATGTTTTCTAGCAATTCTCCGAGTTCAAAAATCGGTTGGGCGCAGTCGGGTGCGATCGAAAAATCGAGTTTAGCGGCGAAACGTACCGCACGCAGCATACGCACTGGATCTTCTTTGTAGCGCTCGGTGGGAACGCCTATCAGCCGAATGGTTTTGGTGTGTAGGTCGTCGAAACCGGTGCAGTAATCGAAAATGTTTTGGTCGTCGATACCGAAATACAACGCGTTGATGGTGAAATCACGGCGTTGCGCGTCTTCTTCGATGGAGCCGAAGGTGTTGTCCCTTAATATTTGTCCGTGTTGGGATAATCGCTGTTGGTCGAGTTTGTCGGTCGAGTTCTTAGTGAGATTATCGTCTTCAAGCTTAGCCCTGAAGGTGGCAACTTCGGTCATTTCTCTTCCGAACATGACATGCACAAGGCGGAAGCGGCGACCTATGATACGGCTGTTTTTAAACAAGGCGCGAATTTGTTCTGGGTGTGCATCAGTGGCGATATCAAAGTCTTTGGGTTTGGCCCCAAGTAATAGATCCCTTACTCCGCCACCGACAATGTACGCTTTGTAGCCCGCTTCATTTAATCGCTTGAGTACTTTGATTGCGCCTGGACTTATGTCCGCTAGATTGAGGGCGTGTTGAGAGGCGGAGAGTAGCGTCGGTTGGCCGCTATTTTTTTTGGGGCGAGAAGAGTCGGCGGGGGATTTATCGCGCCGCTTAAACAGCCTTTTTAGCATTGCTTCGTACTATGATATAGAGATGTTGCTGGAGATTTTATATTCAATTGGGATCTATTAATGTTAATGAGGGGATTTCTGGGGGCACTCTATACGCTTAAAACATCAAAGTCACGCGCGCGATATCAGTGTTTATCGGGGCTAGAGCACCACTAAAGCATAGTTGATGCACGGTTGATGGATGGTTGGCGTTGTAGTCGATGGAGGGGAAGGCAAGGTTGGCGCATAGATAAAGCTTAGTCTGAGCGAGACTCAACCTAAATCATTGGATGCTTAAGCTATTGACGATGCTGGTGGTGGTTTAATGGGGCTGTAAGAGTCAGAGGGGAAAATGGTAAAGTAAATGGTCAATAGGCTTCAAAACCTATTGACCATTTATTTTTTCAGCCAGGGCGTGGAAACTAACACGCTGCTTTCTTATTTTTCGGACTTAATTTAATTGTTATTTTTATTTTTATTGTCCGTATTTCTTATTTTTATGTTGTTGTTCTATTTATTTTATTATGGTGCTTTTTATTATGGTACTAACTTTGTTGCTTTACGCTCTTTAATTACTTGTTTTTCTTCTGTTTCTTCTTGTTATTCTTTTAGTTGCTTTTCTTCTTCTGTTTTTTCTTGTTCTGTGCGTTGTTTATTTCTTATTAGTACTGCTTGTTTCTTCTTATTTTAATCTTCTTCTTATTCTTTAGGTCATGCTTATTATTATCTAATGTTTTTGTTATTTCCATATTAGTAAGCAGGAGTCGTGCCACAATTGAATGCTATTTTTTAAAGTAGTTAAATATCAATAGGTTGATGTCTAAAATTGGATTTTGGGGTGGGCGATGGCATGTTGGCAGAGGGCGTTGTTACCCTCTAGTGTTACTTTAGTAAATAAAGGGGTGTTACTTGCACGGGTATAACGGTAACGTTTTTGTGAAGCGTGTCGTAACAGAAGGGGCTATTTACTTAATAAYTTCTTCTGAACAGCTTCAATTTCTATAGAGAGGCTTTAGGATTCTTTTTTCTGGGGATTCCCAGACGCTGGCGTCGTTCCCAGAGGCATTTCCTGCTTACTCCAAGCTTTTGCGCGAGTGCGGTTTCAGTCATATTATCTTGATTTTCAAGGACGAAGCGTTGGAAGTAGTCTTCGAGAGAGAGTACATCTTTTGAGCCTGACTCTTCTTGCTCTGGAGGGCTCGCCAAATAAACGGGCGTATCGTCTGGGCTAGCGTTTTCGATTTCAAGAGACAAAAGTTGCCCCGTGATTTGGGCGGAGTCGCATAATATTACCGCTCGTTCGATGGCGTTTTCTAGTTCTCGAACGTTGCCAGGCCAGTGATAGTGGCCCATTGCGTCAATCGCGCATTGAGAAAAAGTTAAATCCGATTGGTCTATTTTAGCGTTGTATTTTTTGAGCATGGCCTGGGCTAATTCTATAATATCGGAGCCTCGGTCTCGTAACGGGGGAAGTTTTAATGCCACCACGTTGAGGCGATAATATAAATCCTCTCGAAACTCTCCATCCTTGGCCAATTGTTTAAGGTTACGATGGGTGGCGGCCACTAGACGTACGTCTATTTTCTGTGAACTCACTGAACCTACGCGTCTAATCTCTTTTTCTTGCAACAGCCTTAAAAGTCTGGCTTGAGCCTCAAAAGGCAGTTCGCCAATTTCGTCCAAGAATAGGGTGCCCCTGTTGGCTGCCTCTACTAGTCCTTGGCGACGGCTGTGGGCGCCGGTAAACGCGCCTTTTTCATGCCCAAAAAGTTCTGATTCGATTAGGTTTTCGGGGATTGCAGCGCAATTGACTGAGATGATGGGGCCTTTGCTGCATTTACTTAAGTCGTGCAGGGCTTGGGCTACCAATTCTTTGCCGGTGCCTGACTCGCCTAATATAAGCACTGTGGTTTCCGTCGGAGCGACCTTAGCGATGCGGTTAAAAAGCTCTTCCATGGGTTGGCAGCTGCCAATAATGCCTTTAATCCCTTTAATTTTTTTGGTGCTCGGGGAGGAGGTTCGAGCATTAGGGAGTTGAGGTGCTGCTTTGGATGTTTCTCGTGCTTTCAGGATGCGTTGGATCGCAGTGAGCATTTCTTCGTGATCGAAAGGTTTTGCAATATAGTCCGCCGCGCCCATGCGCATTGCTTCCACTGCGGATTTGAGGCTTGAAAAGCTTGTCATTATCAAAATGGGCACGTTATTGACCAATTCAATAAGCTTGGTGCCGGGTTCGCCGGGAAGCCTTAAGTCGCTGATAATTAGGTCGTAAGAGTTAAGATCTGATTGAGAGTTGGCTTCGTCCACTGAGCCAGCTGTTTGTGTGTAATAGCCATTGCGTTCGAGCAGCCGTTTTAATGCGGTGCGAATTACTTTTTCGTCTTCAACAATCAGAATTTGGTTCATTCAATATAACTCGTTGCTTTCTCTGCCTTGCGGGGTCGTGTTCAATCATTCCCATTGATAAGCATGTCTGTATATTTTAGGCTTTATCGCTTATTTTAGGGGTGAAATTTCCTGCCCTAGTAATCTTATTTGGTGAGTCCTTGCTTTGATTGTGAATGCCCTAGTATTTAAATCGAGTCGGTGGGGCTGCAGGGTAACGTTATCACAATTCGAGTGCCAAAGCTTTGCTGGGCGCGCGAGGGGCTTTCAATGGATATATGGCCGTAATGATCCTCGATAATGCTGTAGGCCAATGATAGGCCAAGCCCGGTGCCCTCGCCGGGATCTTTGGTAGTGACGAAAGGTTCGAAAATTCGATCTAAAATGTGAGGTGGGATCCCTGGCCCTTGATCTTCAATATAAAGTGTCGCGGTGAGTGAGTCGGATTCGCTGAACGCGTGGATTTTATCACCCGGTTCACAGGCGTCTCGCGCGTTGCCTAGAATATTCACAAACACTTGCAACAGTCGTTGCGAGTCTCCCATCACGCTGAGTCCAGGTTCGACACTGTTTTCAAATTGGTGATTTTTGCCTTTCGGGCTGAGGCGTATTAAATCAATTGCGTCGGTGACGCACTGACAAATATCCACCGGCTCGTGGGGGATTTGCTGGTGCTTACCGCTGTGGCTAAAACTGACCAGCGATTGAACGATGCGAGACACTCGGTCGGTTTGTTCTAATATTAAATCAGCGGCTTCGAGGGTTTGTTCGTCTTGGGTGTCGTAGCGCATATTCTGTGCAAGGCAGGCAATGCCTGTAATGGGATTGCCTACTTCGTGAGCCACGCCTGCGGCTAATCTACCAATGGAGGCCAAGCGTTCGCTGTGAGTCAGCTCGGCTTCGAGCAATTGGATTTCGGTGAGGTCCTCCATCACGATGACCAGGTTGCCTATTTGCTCGCTGTCATTTTGGTTGCCTAGTGCTGCTTTGTGCAATGATAACGAGCGAGTTTTGCCGTCCACTTCAAGCTGCTTTTGGTGCCAATGAGTATTGCTGTCGATTAAAAATTGTTGAAAAAAGCTATTCCACGGCTCTTTTAACTGATCTAGTTTTGAGCCAATGACTCGCTCGGATTGGATGTTGGTGAAGTTTTCAATGGCACTGTTCCAACCTAAAATTTCGCCGTCTTTGCCTAACGAGCAGACTCCTACGGGCAAGTCATGCAAGGTCTGGCGATGGAAGCGTCGTAAGTTGTCCAGTTCTACACCTAGGCCGGATAAGCGATGGCGGTAGTCTTCGAGTTTACTTTCAATAAAATGGATGTCTTTGGCTGAGCCGCTATCCTGTTCCGTTTCATAAGGTAAGTGGTTGTCCACGATTTCTTGGGCGACTGACGGTCCGAACAGTCCTGATAAGTTGGTTTCCAACTGATCTCGTAATCGCCTTAACGCGTATGGCCTAGTTTCTAGGCGGTGCATTCCCAGCTCTTTTAATGCTGTTTCTAGTTCTCGGGAAGCCATTTTTTCTCCCAAGGATTTTTTTAATTGGGCGAGAAATTCGGGTGTGGATTTTACAGTCAGCTCCCAACGCTGTGGTTTGTGTAAATGATCAATGATGCAGGTTTCCGCAGCACTTTTTTCTTCTTGGCTGGAGTCGGTGAGTAAACTGATGGCGGTGAAGACGAATGCATTGACTAGGAAGCCTACCGTAGCGCTGGCGTAGAGATTGTTTCCCTCTTGGCTTAGGTCGATGGAAATAAGGGCACTATTGCTGGGGATAAAGCTCGAAACAATGGGGATATAAAGGTTGACGATCCAAACTGTAAAACCTGTTGCTAGCCCTGCAGTGACCGCTTTGGCATTGGCTTTGTTCCAGAATAGGACGCCTACCAGTGCGGGCACAAATTGGGTGGTGGCGAAAAATGCTAATAAGCTCAGTTGGGTCAAAGAACGCTGATCGCTTAAATGCAAATAAAATAAATAACCAGCGAGGATAATTAGGCCAATGAATAAACGTTGCAGCCACATGAGTGAGTTATAGGTGAATCTTTTTTGCGTCGTGGGCTGATAAATGGGCAGGATTAAGTGGCTAATGCACATTGTTGAGAGTGCTAACGTGGTGACGATGATCAGCCCGCTGGCAGCAGAGAGGCCTCCTAAATAGACCAGTGTCGCCATCACGGTTGAGTTGGCGTTAATGGCAATTGCAAGAGTGAAATACTCTGGGTCTCCTCCTAGCTCCATTTTTAGCGCGGCCCAAAGAATCAGTGGCACTGCGAATGCCATGACTAAAAAGATGAGTGGTAAGCCCCAACTCGCAGTTAACAATGCTCGAGGGTTGGTGTTTTCGGTGAATGTCATGTGGTACATGTGTGGCATGACCACCGCGGCGACAAAAAAAGCAAACACTAAGCTTCGCCAAGGCCCATCGGCGAGGGGAGTGTAGAGAATGTCCAAAGCTTGTGGATTAGCTTGCAGCCATTGGTCTAAATCGTCGGGGCCGTTAAAGACCGAAAATAACGCAAATCCGCCAATGGACAGCATCACCACTATTTTAACAACGGTTTCTAGGGCGATGGCCATCACCAGCCCATCGTGCTTTTTCTTTCGAACGTCGTGATGCCGAGCGCCAAATAAAATGGCAAAGAGGGTCATGGTGGCGCAAAAAACAAACGCCAAGGTATCTTCGTTGGCTTCGCTATTAAGCAGCGAGATGGAGCCAGAGACGGCTTGGATTTGAAGCGCTATCAGTGGGATTAATGCCACTAACAAAAAGAATGTGGTGAGGGCGCCCACTGTTTGACTGCGGTATCGATACGCTAAAAGGTCAGCCAGTGAACGCAAATTATATTCCTGAGTGAGTCTAAGGATTGGTGCAATCAAAATGGGCGCAAGTAAAAAGGTGCCGGAAATGCCTAGGTAGTAAGCCAGAAAGTTATAGCCATTTTCGTAGGCGAAGCCGACGCAGCCATAGATCGCCCAGGCACTGGCGAAAACACCGAGAGACAGGGTGTACAC
>NVTH01000082.1 GCA_002401525.1 Moraxellaceae bacterium
CCCCATTCTTGCACTCAACTATGCGACCAATCCTGTAACCAGCTCAGTAAGCAACACGGAAACTATCGATCCAAACAACCCCGCCACTAATAATAAAGAGGGCAACGGCCGGGAAAATATTTTCCAATTTGGGCTACTTCCTGAAGACGACGCCAAACAAGTAGCGCTCAAGGCTTGGCAAGACGGGCACAGAAATGTTGCAATTTTACACCCCGAATCTATCTGGGGAACTAGAATCTCTCAAGCGTTCGTCAGTTATTGGCAAACCCTCGGAGGCGACGTGGTCTCAAATCACTCCTTTGATCCTCAGCACGGGTTCTCAAATCCAATTAAACAGCTATTAAATATCGACGAAAGCGAACGTCGCGCAAAACTACTTAAACAAAATTTAAACGCTAAATTCGAATTTTCTGTTCGCCGGCGCAAAGACATCGACTTTATATTCCTTCTCGCCACCCCAAAACAAGCACGACAAATAAAGCCTACATTAGCCTTCTATTACGCAAACGAGATCCCGGTTTATGCCACCGCACACCTCTATGAAGGTCATACTAATAATTCAGAACGCGATAGAGACATGAACGGCATTATCTTTTGCGATATTCCTTGGGTACTCAAACAAGACGACCCAGTTAAATCCAACAGCCTCGCCGCCTGGCCTGATAATCCCAATCGATATCAGCGATTGGTTGCACTTGGAGTCGATGCCTACCGTCTCCACTCACGCCTCGCCATACTCGCCGCAGCACCCTCAAGCAAGGTCTATGGGGCTACAGGCGTGCTTACGTTGACAGAAGAAAACCGTTTTCAACGAAACTTATTGTGGGCAAAAATTGTGGGTGGAAACGCGCGCATTATTCAAACTTTCGACAACCAAACCGACCCGCAAATCATACTCTCTAATGATAATGAAAAAAGACAGCTCAGCCCCCCAAAATAAGGGGCAAGAAATAGAATCTTTTGTAGAAAAACACCTTCAAGCTCAAGGGCTCACACTTGTCACTCGAAATTTCAACTGTAAGCTAGGGGAAATAGACCTTATCTTTACTCACCAAGAGGTATTAATTTTCACCGAAGTGCGCTATCGAAAAAAAGCTCAATTTGGCTCAAGCATTGAATCCGTCACACTCCCCAAGCAAAAGAAAATCATCAGAACCGCTCAATTCTATTTGCAAAAAAACAGCTGGGCCCGACGTTACAACTGTCGATTTGACGTCGTGGGGGTAAATCCTGTTAAATCAGATCAAGCAGAACCGAACTTAAACACACTTAACATCGATTGGATCAAGGACGCATTTTGGGCATCTTAACCCTTTAGCATTCCAATAACTTGGACTCACACACTTAGAAGCCGAACAATCTAAAACCTAATTGCCTAAAACATAGATAGCTAAGGCATGACACAAACACTAAAATTATATCCGCCGAATACTTAGCGACTGAAAATAAAGACCCCAAAAACAATATAGCCCTCGAAACATAGCTACCAAAACATAGCTACCGAAAAGTAAAGAAACGCCTATGAATACACGCATTGACTCTATTTTTGATGAATCTATGAAGCTCTTCAACGCCACAAAACTAGAGCTCGGGCCCAGCATTGAACACGCAGCATCAGCAATCGTCCAATGCCTATTAAGCGATGGTAAAATACTCGCTTGCGGAGATGGCATCAGCACCAGTCTCGTACAACACTTTTCCTCGCTGATGCTAAATCGCATCGAAACAGAACGCCCTTCACTTCCCGCCATTGCACTAACCACCGACCACGCCACCATCGCCTCCATCACCAACGACTACGGATTCAATGAAACTTTTTCAAAGCAAATTCGTGCCCTTGGGCATGAACAAGACACTCTGCTAGTACTCACCACCAGCGGCAATTCCTCAAACATCGTGCAAGCAGTACAAGCAGCTCACGACCGGGAAATTATGGTCATTGCACTGACAGGAAAAGAAGGAGGGGATATTGCTCGACTACTCAGCTCACAAGACATTGAAATCCGAGTACCAGCATCAAACGAAGCAAGGATTTTGGAAACTCAACTGCTTATTCTCCACGCATTATGCGAAATAATAGACAGTCAATTATTCGGCGACCCGGAATCATGACAGCGACGTCCCTTTGGGCAGGACCTAAATTGAGAATCCCCTTAATTCTTCGGAATACATTTGTTATTGGCATACTCCTAATTAACTCAGGCTGCAGCACCCTACTATTAATCACCAGCGCCAATCAATTAGCTGATCAAGACCACGGTAAACGCACCTTGGGCGCACGCATCGAAGATCAAAGTATCGAAAACAAAGCGTTTATTAATTTATACAACTCGGATAAATCGTTTCGCGGCAATCGTATTATCATCCGCAGCTACAATGGTTATGTACTGCTCACAGGACAAGTAAAAACAGCAGATCTAAAGAAAAAATCAACCTCAATCATTCGTAATATTCGACAC
Organism: Moraxellaceae bacterium; assembly: GCA_002401525.1. Lineage (GTDB taxonomy): Bacteria > Pseudomonadota > Gammaproteobacteria > Pseudomonadales > UBA3067. Next base: position 2,460 of record NVTH01000082.1, read on the forward strand.
GTACGCCGCGTCTATAACGAACTTGAAGTCACAAAATCAAACTCAATTTCTCACCACCTTAACGACCTGTGGCTTACAGGAAAAGTCCGTACCGCAATGCTGTTCACTCCCTACTTTCGCAGCACTCGAGTCAAGCTCACCAGCCAAAATGGTACCGTCTATCTGATGGGGTTGCTAACAAAACAACAGACCCAACGCGCCGTCGACATTACAAAAGAAATCCATGGGGTAAAAAAAATAGTCAAACTAGTTGAGGAAATAAAGCCTTCGACATAAGGCTCGCCTACAGACTCGACCACATTAAGCGCACACAAAAACCCCAAGCAATACCRAATKGAAGCMATCAATKAATGGCGGATTAAACATCACAGAAGAAGGGGAATTAAAGATATAAATAGGCGGGCTTACCAAGTGCTAAAAAGGRAAACCCGACACAACRCTTAAAAAATGCAGTTTGTAATATTTTGTAGTTTTACTTCACTAACCTCAAAACTGGCCGAGACTGCTTTTCTTTTTCAGGCTCTATTGGGCCCGATGGACCCGGATCATCAACACCATCAAAAAACATTCCTTGGCCATTTTCTTTGGCATAGATMGCAAGRATCGCMCGAACAGGAATGCAAACGTTYTTWGGSCKWCCAGCRAAKCGMGCAGAAAARGTAACCAATTCATTACCCATTCYAAGCTCTCTCACCGCCGTTCTAGAGGTATTTAAAACAATCCGCCCCTCATTTACGAACTCAGCAGGGACATCGACTCCTTCAGTATCTGCATGCACCAAAAGATAGGGAGTCATCCCGTTATCAACAATCCATTCGTATAAAGCTCGTACTAAATAAGGGCGACGCGAATTCATTTATCTACACCATTTAAACCATACCTACTCAAAGTGAGTGTGTGTATAACACAAATGGCAAGCACAACACTAGCCCCTGAGCCGGAGCTCACGCTCAGCGTCAGACAAACTCGCCTGAAAAGACTCCCGCTCAAACAATCGGTCAGCATAATTTAACATTGCTTCACATTGCTTTTCGGGCAGTTCCACACCAAAAGCGGGTAAACGCCATAATATTGGCGCTACACAACAATCCACCAAAGTGAACTCTTCACTCATAAAAAACGGCTTTTCTTCGAAGATTGGCGCCACTGTGATTAAGCTCTCTCGCAACTCTTTGCGCAACAGTGACAGCTGTTGCTCATTGGTTTCCGAAACCAGCCGATTGACATGCCCACACCAATCTTTCTCTATGCGGTGCATCAATAATCGACTTTGCGCCCTCGCCACCGGATAAACAGGAAGCAATGGGGGATGAGGAAATCGCTCATCGAGGTATTCCATCATAATGCCGGACTCGTAGAGCACCAAATCACGATCGACTAAAGTCGGTAGAGAATTATAGGGATTGATACCCGCCAGATCCTCTGGCTTATTGGCCGGATTCACATCCAGCACATCCACAGAAACTCCTTTTTCAGCTAGAACAATTCGCACACGATGACTGTATTGACCAGTGCCATCCGAGTAAAAAGTCATCGAGGAACGTTTTGCCATTACACCCATAATTGCTCCGATATTTACTAGTTATTTAGTAACACAGAATAAAGGCCTTAAAAAACTGGCCTCTTAAGCTTTGATCTAACATAAAAAAACGCCCAAGAACAAGCCTGGGCGCTAATAAACACTATTCAAGAATTACTTCGGATTATTCGCTACAAACGCAAGCCAACAACAAAAAAACCCGAACCAGAAATACTCTTGAAAAAATCGACACACCAAAGGCGTCTTATTAACGCTTGGAGTATTGAGGTTTTTTCCGCGCTTTCCTTAGACCCACTTTCTTACGCTCAACTTCACGCGCATCTCGGGTCACCCAGCCAGCTTTTCTCAGCGGCGGACGAAGGGATTCATCATATTCAATTAGAGCGCGAGTGATACCGTGACGAATCGCGCCAGCTTGACCGCCAATGCCTCCGCCTTTCACAGTGACAAAAACGTCAAAAGTAGACGTCATTTCAACCAACTCAAGAGGCTGACGAACCACCATTCGAGCTGTTTCACGACCAAAATACTCTTGTAAAGAGCGATCATTGACGACGATATTGCCAGTACCGGGTCTCAAAAAAACCCTGGCTGCAGAAGTCTTACGTCGACCTGTTCCGTAATTTGTTTCCAAAATATTGCCTTCTTGTTAGAGCACTAACTCTTGAGGTTGCTGAGCTTCATGAGGATGGGCAGATCCAGCGTAAACTTTTAGTTTACGGCGCATCGCTCGGCCTAGAGGATTACGGGGTAACATCCCCTTAACCGCCAGCTCAATGACTTTTTCCGGCTTTTGTTGAATCATTTTCTCAAAACTCAACGACTTAAGACCACCAGGATGATTACTGTGTCGATAATACATCTTACCAGACGCTTTGTTTCCTGTGACCTTCACCTTCTCAGCGTTAACGACAACGATATAGTCGCCTGTATCAACGTGAGGAGTAAATTCGGGCTTATGCTTACCCCGTAAACGGGATGCTATTTCAGTCGCCAAACGACCTAATGTTTTATCAGCCGCATCAACAACAAACCAGTCTCTTCTAACTTGCTCTGGCTTTGCGCTATAGGTTTTCATTCGATTTGCCTCAAAGCACTCTATCGAGAATCCAAAAAATTAAGAGCGCGAATAGTACCGAAACAGGCTCGTGTTGACAAGGGCGAACGGACTAAAAACCAAACTAAATACTTGATCCTAGTAGCGGTTACTTTTAGCCCTTTCAATTATTCCCTTCAACACCACGTAAAAACCGGCGCTACAATTCGCATTCACTGAGCATAGACGACCCAGCACGTCGATCAAGGACGAATTACACCGACATCAACGCCATCGCATGCCAACTTCCACGCTTACGCCCAAACTCTGCTTACTAGCCCTCTGTACTACTGCCCCTCGTACCGCTACCCCACGTACTAACAGCCACTTTAATCACCCTAAATGCGGGCGCGATAAGTACTCGACGGACTGCATCTCCAACAATCTGCTTTGGGTACGCTGAAATTCAAAATCCAACCGCCCGCCGCTATACAAGTCATTAATCGCTACAGCTGCTGAAATAATCAATTTCACATTTCGATCGTAGAATTCGTCCACCAAGTTTACAAAACGCCTCGCTTGGTCGTCGGTAGCCACGCCTAAAAGAGGCACATTACTCAACAATACCGCGTGATACTCTTTGGAGATCTCAATAAAATCATTCTGACTACGCGGGCCATCACAGAGGTCCAGGAAATCACACCATAGCACATCATCCGCAATGCAACGGGTCGCAATCTCGCGACCCTCAATATCAATTGATTTGTTTTTGATCACTTTGTCGGGCGCTAAGCGACGAAAACTGTCCGCCAAACTTTTCTCGGCTCCAGCATCCAATGGATAATGGTATATCTCAGCTCGCTGCAATGTCCTCAGCCGGTAATCGGTACCGCCATCCACATTCAGCACTCGCGTATGCTGATTAATAAGCGCTATAGCGGGCAAAAATCGATCTCGCTGCAAGCCCTCTTTGTAAAGATTATTAGGCTCGATATTTGACGTCGCCACCAGAACAACACCGCGCTTAAACAATTGCTCCATCAGCCCACCGAGAATCATCGCATCAGTGATGTCTGACACAAAAAACTCATCAAAACACAGTACACGTGCCTGCCCAGCGATATTCCGGCCAATAATTTCTAATGGATTCTTTTTACCCTGAAGCTCTCTTAACTGACGATGCGTTTGCTGCATAAATCGATGAAAGTGAATACGCATCTTCTCTTGAAACGGCAGGCAATCGTAGAACACATCCATTAAATAGGTTTTACCTCGCCCCACCCCGCCCCAAAAATAAAGCCCTTTCGGCCCCATTGAGGGCGTGACTTTCGAGCGGCCCAAGATTTTCCTAAACAAACCGCTTTCTTTACCGGTTTGACTCATCAAATCGTCATACAGCTCTTGCAGATGAGCCACAGCCTTCTCTTGAGCCTCGTCGTAACTAAAGCCGTCTTTCTTTAAATCATCCTGATAGCGGCCTAAAGGCCCTTTTGTAATAGCGTTATTCATACTTAACTACTGATTCCTAACAACCCTTTCTAACCGCGACTTCCATTGCAATCAACCATTAGGCGCATCCAATCGATTAATTCGCGCCCTTTAACACCGATAAAACCGTTTCTTTCAATTCCGGCAGCGCGCCATGAAAAAAGTGGCTTACACCCTCCAGCAGATGCAACGAGATATCATCTCCAGAGTCATTCCGTTGTTCAACCCATCGTGTGACTTCCTGCAGTGGCACCACCTCATCAGCGGTGCCTTGAATAACATCCACCGGACAAGGAAAACGAGCAATCGAAGCAAAATCAAAATGATGCACAGGGGGAGCCACTAAAATAAGCCGCTGACACGCCGGTAAAGCTGCCTGCTGGAGTGAAGAGATAGTCGCCGCGGCAACATACGAACCAAAAGAGAAACCCGCTAGCGTCCAAGCTGACACCTCGGTCGCCGTAGCGCACCAATCAACCACAGCAGCCAAGTCTTGCTGCTCCCCCAGCCCTTCTGCATACTCCCCCTCACTCAAACCAACACCGCGAAAGTTAAAGCGAAGCCCCTGCAAACCGCAGTCACGAAAACCACGAAAAATGGTATGAACCACCTTATTATCCATACTCCCACCGTAGAGCGGGTGCGGGTGGCATACCACGCCAAGCCCTTGCGTCTTGTCTATGGATGGCGCTTGGGTTTTGATTTGTAAGCTTCCAACCGGGCCATTAATTACGCAGCTCGACTCTTTGCTTTGGAAAGTAGAATTAATGAGAAAACTCTCGTTTTAGGGCTAGGTAGACTCAAAAACCGAAACACTCTGCCTACGACGGCTTTTGCCTTAGAACGGCTTAACACTATAAAGAAATGGCGCCACCGCAATACAAACAAAGGCGCCACGCAAAACCATCCTACAAAAACCATCCTACATTGGGAGCGCGATTAGCTCTCGTTGATACTAGCGTAGTACTTCTTCAACACTTCCAATACCTCTGGACGGCTAAAGTTATCCGGAATATCACCGCCTTCAGACAACGCATTACGTAACTTAGTGCCTGAAACCAACACCCGATCAGCGGCTTCATGAGGACAAGTTTTCATCGAAGACATGGATCCACATTTGTCACACCAGAAAGTCCAATCAATCCGCAACGGTTGAGTTTGCAAGGCATCATTAGCGATTTCATCAAAGATATGATGCGCATCAAAGGGCCCGTAATAATCGCCTACGCCTGCATGGTCACGGCCAACAATCAAATGAGAACAACCGTAATTCTGTCTAAATAAAGCATGCAGCAACGCTTCCCGAGGGCCGGCATAGCGCATATCCAACGGGTACCCAGATTGCACCACGGTATTGTCTACAAAATAGTTATCGATCAATACTGAAATGGCTTCCTGACGCACTTCTGCAGGAATGTCTCCTGGCTTAAGCTTACCCAACAAGGAATGAATCATCACGCCATCACAAATCTCTACAGCAATCTTGGCTAAATACTCGTGAGAACGATGCATTGGGTTACGAGTCTGGAAAGCAGCCACTGTCCCCCAACCCTTTTCGTCAAAAAGCGCTCGAGTTTCAGTAGGCGTCATGTAGGTATCAGCGTACTTAGTGGGGAAATCCCCTTGAGAAAATACTTTCACTGAACCCGCCAGGTTAACGTCACCCTGCTCCATCACCATTTTCACCCCAGGGTGAGCGATATCAGTGGTGGTAAAGACTGTCTGACACTCATGATTTTTATCAATCGTGTAGATTTCACCGATAGTCAGAGTCCCCATTACTAGGTCCGTCTCAGCATCGACTAAAGCTACTTCCTGACCAACAGAAAGTTCGTCGCTGACCGCCTTATCGGTCGACAAGGTAATAGGAATAGGCCAAAAAAGACCGTTTTCCAAGGTCATTTTATCGCAGACTTGCTGCCAATCTGCCTTACCCATAAATCCGTCCAGTGGTGTAAAACCACCAATGCCCAGCATAATCAGGTCTCCCACTTCACGAGAACTTATTTTTACTTGGGTTAACGCCTGCGCCGCAGACTGAGCTTCTTCAAGGGCTTTCCCTTCCAACAACAGGGTTTTTAATTCGTCACTACCGTGTGGTTTTACTAATTTAGACATGATGGACTACCTATGATTACTGAGACCAAATAAACGAAGGGCACGATTATAACCAGGGTGGAGCATTTCTTACAGCCCAGTTCAACCGTATCCTCAAAAAAGAGACTCACTGCAGAGCCGTTGAATGACTTTCTAAGCGCTCGTATTTCGCGCCCAAACACTACACTGGATTATCAACATCAATAAACTGATGTTTAATATCAAACGTCAACGCAAGATAATCACCCAACGCCTGAACCCCATAACGCTCCGTGGCGTGATGACCCGCCGCGACATAGTGAACGCCACTTTCTCGAGCAATATGTACAGTAGGCTCGGAAATCTCCCCGCTTAGATAAGCGTCAACACCATAATGACAGGCCTGCTCAATAAAGCCCTGAGCCGCACCGGTACACCAGGCAATCTTCTTAATGGCATGATCGCCGCCATTAATAAGTTGAGGCGGTCTGCCTAAGGCGTGTTCTACTCGAAGACCAAATGCTTCAACTGAAAGTGGCTCGGTCAATAACCCCACCATCCCTAACTCAGGTGTTCCCGTGCCAGCCATGGGCCCAATCACTTCAATGCCCAACCGAGCCGCTAGTTGCACGTTATTGCCCATTCCACTGTGAGCATCTAAAGGCAAATGGTAAGCGATTAAATTAATATCATGGTCCAGCAACGCCTTAATACGATTTTTCTTAATGCCTGAGATCACACTGGAATCACCATTCCACAAAATACCGTGGTGAACCAAAATACAGTCAGCCTGCTGTTCAATAGCGGCATCAATAAGCTGCTGACTGGCGGTGACGCCCGACACAATATTTTCAATCTGAGAGTGGCCTTCAACTTGCAGACCGTTGGGGCAATAGTCTTTAAATAAATGCGGTTGTAGAAGATCATCCAACACTCGCATTAAAGTTTTCTGCTCAACCATATTCTTTTCCTTCTCCCATACAATTGTTCCGATAGGCTTAACCCCTGTACCGATAGGCCTAACCCACTGTACAGATAGGCCTATCCCACCTGAAACTGCCCCGACTTTTTATAAGCGTTTAAATAAGACAGTACTTTTTGGGTGGCCGGCAGGCATTTTTCTGGTAACTGATTCTCGCCAAAAAACTTTAATTGCAAGGTTTCATTGCCATCAGCAACCAACCCCCCCTGCCATCGGCGAACCCAAAAGCACAATGAGAAATAGTGCGTCACATCGCCATTGGGGTAATGCAAGGTGTTGTGCAAAGGGTCGGAAAGACTTGCAAAACAGACCAAATCATCGGCCGCTACATGCAACCCCGTTTCCTCCCTCACTTCACTGACGCCAATGGCTTTAAAATCTTGGCCTTCCTCAGCACTGCCTCCCGGAAAGCCCCATAAATGATTGTCGCCACGTTGTTGAAGTAAAATCCGCTGCCGGTCATCTTCAAGTACCACGCAAGCCCCAGGCACCAGCAGAAGATCATGGCCCACAGATTTTCTGATACGCCCAATATATGACTCTTCGTTCAACATAAAATCACTTAAACCTCAGCTCCTTCAAAAGCTAACACCTTCAAAAACTAAAACCTTCAAAAACTATAATCTTCAAAAACCATAACCTTCAAATACCATAATCCTCAAAAAACTAAATCAAGTTCTACAAACTCAATTCAACACGTGGAGCCGCATCACTTTTAGTATCAACTTGGGATTGGCATAAGTAAAGCCGCTCCCCTTCAACGCCCTGCTCCTGATCAAGATAAAGTTTTACGGCTTTAGCTCGCTTAGTGGCTAGGGCCAAAGCAAAGTCCTGCGGGGTTTCGGAACCAGGAAAGTCCTCAGCTAACGCGGCTATTTCATCCGCACTGGTAAAGGCGCAAATATTAAGCCGCAACGCTTCTTTGTTGGTTAACAACTGGGCCAACTTATCCAACTGAAGTTTGGCTCGCTGATCAAGGCGGGGGTCCTTATTCGAAAAATTAATGTCCTGCACTTTAATGGTGGTGATTCGTTTGCCCGCTTTGGTCAGCATCTGCGCTGCGGTGATGGCAGTTCCATAAGGCTGAATCGCATGTTTAATCATCGATAAGGTAGCCATCTTAAGTGCCCGCAAAGTAACTTGCCGCATGACATCATTGAAAGAAAATGTTGGCTGGGAAAGCGATCCTTGAACAGGGATATCAATCACCACATCGCCTTTTTTATCTCGCAATGTATTCAAGGCCATGTCCAAGGGCATGGCTAATTGTCTAGAGACACGTTCAATCAGCTCCTGATCATAAGGCTGCAAGTGAACATTATTGAGGCGCACATCCACCTGACCAACAAGCTCCTCACCTTCACTCACCGCCTGAGCGTCCAGAAATAATTGCCCGCTTTTAAATTGATACCCATAAATCCCCCTTAAATAGGGCGAATAATCAGGCAACTCCACCGCCTTGATCTGGGCAGTCATTTGCAGAGTGCCCGACGAATCACCGGGCTCCACCAGCAACTTAAACGCACCAAACTGATTGAGTTTACCTTGTGCTTGAAAGCTAGGTCCCTCCACGACTCCATCACTGCCAATATTTTTACCATGGGCTTCCAACTCTGAGATAACATACGTCACCTTAGGACTCACACTTTGATCGACCCACGTGACTTGGCTATTATTCATTAATTGGAACTCAACCAACTGCCATGAAAAAGGCTGCTTTTCTTCGGAGGTGCTTTCTTCTGACGCACTTTCTTCTGACGCTCCTTCCTTGCCAGCCTCTCCGGTCTCGTCCTCTTTAGAAATTTCACTGCCGGGTGATTCCTGAGCCGATACTGATTGCTCCGGTTGCGTCAACGCGAATGGAGGCAGCTCAAACTGACCTTGTGGATTACGACTCAGCTGAACATCCATTCCATCCACAGTGACGTTATCAATTCGCAATCGATTCAGCTCCGTAAGCGAACCGTTGGATACGTTGAGCTGGTGCAACGATAGTAATGGGCTCTCGCCCTGATTCAAGGCCGCCACTTTTATTGCTTCGAACCGCAAGCCATCCCACTTAATCAATTCCAAAGAAGAAATTCTAAGTCGGCTGATCTGCGCCGCCGTCACTTCCAGTATCGAATGATCCAAATGCTGAACAGTGAGCTGCTGGGTATTAATATCAAGCAAGCCCTCTACTGCACCCGATTTGAGCGGCCAACCGCTTAGGCTAAACAATACATCCAACGATTTTTGCTGAACGTTCACTTGCGGTTTATCGAGCCCCAAAGCGACCGCCTTAAATTTAAGCGCGCCATCTCCGTGCCACATCAACCCGAAACTCGGATCAATAAATACCCCCACGTCCGAATCTAAATCCACAGACTCAATATCAAGGGATATTGGTTCCACGCCGGAGGTAACCACTTTTAAAACAGCGTTAGCAGAAACGTGGCCTGGCGACTCTCTGTTCCATGTTTGTACATTCCGTAATCCAAACTTCGTCAACGTCAATTCAAACTCATTGGCACCGTCTTTATAACTCAGAGAGGAAGCTTCGACATTCAATTGATCCACTGCCCAATGCCAATTGAAGAGAGCGGACTGCGAAGAAGTAGAAGTAGAAGTAGAAGTAGAAGTAGAAGTAGAAGTAGAAGTAGAAGTAGAAGAGATGACTAAAGGAACGCCCACCAATAAGCTCGTCTCCGAGCGCCACATAGCAAGATCTAAACCCGAGACAAAAATGTCTGTAAACCGGATTTGACGCTTCATCAAATCCAACAAAGCCACATTAACCCTCAGTTCCTTCACCGCGAACGAGCGCCGCCCCAGGGCAAATACTTTGACGTCAGTTAAGGAAACATAGCCGGTCAAAGGATTTAGATAGACGTTCTCAATTTCAACCCGTTCGGCGCCGTTAGCCAGTAATTGACCCTCAAGCACCTGCTCGGCAATCCAGCCGGTCGCAACGGTTGCAATGAGCAGCAACCCAAGCACAGCGATGACAAGACGACTTACGAGCTTCATAAATTAGGACCTAAATTAAATCGCTTAACTCCGCTACGATGCGATTATTATCATCATCACTGCCGACGGTAATTCGCAGCGTATCAGCAAGCCGAGGATGACTGCCATCAAGGCATTTCACTAAGATGCCACGCGCTTTAAGTTGTTGGTGAACCACTTTTCCCTTGCCGGCTGCAACGGTCACCAATAAAAAATTGGTTTCACTGGGGCGCACTTTAAGGCCTTTTAATTCACCAAGCCGCTGGTAAAAAAGCGTGCGACTTTGCCTAATATTTGCCGCTTGCTGTTCCAATAAAGAATAATTGTGTAATGCAAACTCCGCAGAAGCTTGCGTTAAAATATTAATATTATAGGGCAAGCGCAGCTTATCGATTTCTTCAATCCATTCTTTGCTCCCCACCAATAATCCGAGCCTCAACCCCGCCAGGCCGACTTTGGAAACGGTACGCATCACCACCACATTGGGGTATTTTTCCAGCAAGAACAGACTGTCCGCATCAGTAAACGCCGTGTAGGCCTCATCCAACACCACAAGGCCTTGAGCAGCCTGAATCACCGCTTCAACAGTCTCCCAAGAAAATAAGTTACCGGTCGGATTATTAGGTTGGGCCAAGAATATAAGGGCGGGCTGGTGTTCCTTAATGGCACTCAACATAAGCTCAGAGTCCAAACCAAAATCTTCCGCCAAAGGCACACTCACGTATTCCATTGCCATGTAGGTTGCGACCATTCGGTACATCACGAAACCAGGCTCAGGCGCTAATATTTTAGCGCCGTCTGTTGCCACTGCCATCGCAAGCATTTGAATAATTTCATCAGAGCCATTGCCCAGCAATACCTCCCACTGAGGATCAATGTTCATGGCCTTTTTTAATCCTTCAACCACCAATTTCGCGTGAGGATCTGGATAGCGGTTGATTTCCACATCAGCGAGACATTCAAGCCATCGCTGCTTCATTTCATCAGGCCAACGGTAGGGATTCTCCATTGCATCGGCTTTCAGCAAGCCTTTGCTTTCGGGCACGTGGTAGGCGGATAGCTGTTGAATCTCAGGACGAATAAGTCTTTTTACAAACTGCTCTGCCGCTTCACTTCGGTCGGACATATCACTAAACCTATGCAAATTATTTTCATATTAGAGTGGGGTTATTTTTTATTGATACGGTAAGCCGCACTTTGAGCATGGGCATCAAACCCTTCCCCGATTGCCAAACGTTGAGCCGTCTTGCCAAGCTGAGAAGCGCCCTCTTTAGAGCAATATATAATGGAGGACTTTTTCTGGAAATCATACACCCCCAACGGCGATGAAAATCGAGCTGTCCCAGAAGTAGGCAAGACATGATTCGGTCCCGCGCAATAATCCCCCAATGCCTCGGCGGAATAACGGCCCATAAAAATGGCCCCGGCGTGCTTTATTTTCGGTAAATACTGTTCCGGCTCATCCACTGATAACTCTAAATGCTCAGGCGCGATTTTATTGACCAGATCAATG
>NVTH01000083.1 GCA_002401525.1 Moraxellaceae bacterium
AAAATCAGTCATGATGTAAATTTATGGGCTAAGGAGTTCGTCCGTGAAATTGGGTTGATCGACTATTCGGTTTGCAGTTTAGTGCACGGTAAATAATGCTATGAAAAACGTTATTAAAGGGCTTTTTAGCCGCGATAAGAAAGACACGTCGAGACAATTAAATCACCCTAATCAGTTGCAAATGGGGGATATGTTAAAGCTCGACGATAGCTTTCTTTTGCCTGCAGTACTGAGGGGGCAAACCTTCAAAGTGTCCGAAGTGAATACCTATCAATTCGAGTACGAACATTATCCCGAGTGGGTACTGAAGAATGAACGAGGCGACGCAGTATTCTTAACATTAGACGATGATGACGGTGAAGAGTTTGCAAACTTTGCTATAAAAATTCAGCGCGCTGACGTTGAATCACTATTTGATATGGATGAGTTTGCGGAAATCTTTGAGGAGGAGGAGGGCGCAGCTCTGAATCTCCAGGGTGAACGGGAGGGATTTGATAAATGGCTTGATTCTAAATATCATCAAATCTCGCAAGCTAACAGAGGCTATTTTTATTCGGTAGATTATCGTGACAGCGCACCTCCCGATGACGAAGAATATGGCGAACCTTTCGATTTGTTTGAACTAGAGAGTGATGATGGCATGAAAGGGGTTGGGGTGGAGGTTTGGCCGGATGGAGAAACAGACGTGTTCCTGTCTATCAGTCGCCCACTTGGGGATATCCGTGAACTTTGGCCAAAATAGGGTTTGAATAGTGCCAGATAAAAATTTGCCCAAAAAATGGAAAAAAGAGCAAAAGGTCGTTAAGGCAATTCAGGTGGCCTTCGACATTGGCGAGGAGTTCCAGTATCGACTTAGAAAAGAAGCCTTGGATTTGGGGGTCAACCCTTCTGATCGTGTGCGCCAGATATTAGGCTTGCCTACCAATAAAAGAGCACAACGACCACGATTGTCCATTTCTTTATCGGAAGTAGATTTTGAATTATTAGCGGAGGAGTTTGGGTTAGAAAAGGACAACAAAGTCGCCATTAAACAAAAAGCGGCTGCGCAATTGATTACCTACATAAAAAATAGTCGAGAAGACTAGTATGCTTAGACTCTCACCTTTTAGTTGGAGGGCTAGGCGCAGAGATTGGTATACACAATTAACCGATTCAAGCATTCGCAAAAGAATCATTCGTTTATTATTGATGCTGCTGATGCTAATGGCTTGCCATGTCATCGCCATAGTAGTCCTGGAAGATTTTACGGTTTGGGATGCGATTTGGTTAACCATTACCACAGTCACCACCGTTGGATATGGAGATATGTCGGCACAAACAGTCGCCGGCCAGTTGGCAACGGTGCTGTTTCTTTATATCGCTGGAATATCCTTATTAGCACAATTAGTGGGCGAGTACGTAGATTATCGAATTGATCGCCGAGATCGTATGTTACGTGGCCGATGGAGCTGGAAAAAAATGAATGACCACCTGTTGATTATCAATATTCCCAATTCCCACAGTGATACCTACCTTCAGCGTTTAACTCAGCAGATTAGAATTACGCCAGGGATTGAGGATATAGCGATTCAGCTACTAACTCCCAATTACCCCGATGGATTGCCTATTGGGCTAAGAGAGATGGGCGTGGTGCATCGATCGGATCAGGTGAATAATATGGGCGCGTTGAAAGCGGCTAATGCACACCAAGCTAGATTTATTATTTTGTTGGCGGATGATCCTTATGATCTTCGTTCGGACAGTGTCAGTATTGACGTGCTCGATCATTTGCAGGAAATGAAGACGCCGGCTTTTATTGTGGCCGAATGCGTTAATGATGAAAATAAATCGCGTTTTAATCGCATGGGTGCCGACGCCATACTTCGACCCATAAGGGCTTATCCAGAAATCCTTGTTAGAGCGATATCTGCTCCGGGTTCGGAACAGATATTAGAAAACCTTTTTACGCATCAGGGAGTCTACGCCAAACGTTTTGACGTCACGCTAGGTGATCAACCGTGGGGCCAAGTGGCTAGCAAGCTATTGTTGTCCGGAATAGGCACGCCACTGGGGTATATGAATACAGAGAACCAATTAGTACTTAACCCCTCCACCTCTGATTGCGCCGAATCGAAGGCAATCTTTCTCCTTGTTGATCATGATAAGGAATATTCTTTGGCTGAAGTGCTCGAATGTATAGAGGGATAGAGGAGGGTAGGGTTTGTTTGGACTAGAATTGAGATGAGATTGTGGTTTAAAAAAAAGGCGTCCTCAATGATCCGCTCCACGTCAGCAAAATTGTTTGTTAGTCCACGGGTGATGCAAAAAGTTTATTTGGTTTGCTGCCTTGCGCTCCTCCTCTGGGCGATCGAGATAATCAACTTTAGTACGGGCCATCGCTTGAATGCCTATGGCATCTACCCCCACTCTAGCTCCCCCTTACCAGGAATACTTCTGGCCCCTTGGCTGCATGGCGGCGCATTTCATCTCTTTATGAACACGCTGCCCTTTATGGTATTGAGCTGGTTTGTAATGCTAAGAGGCATAGGCGTATGGCTAGCGATCACGCTTTTTATTAGCGTCTTATCGGGTCTAATGGTGTGGTTTTTTGGTAGAGATGCATACCACATTGGGGCGAGCGGGTTGATATTTGGGTATTTAGGCTATTTGGTGTTTCGCGGCATCTTTGAGCGAAATTTTTCTTCCGTTGCGATTGCTGGCTTTGTGGTCATGTTTTATGGGGGGATGTTTATGGGCATTATCCCGGCTTCGAGTAAGGTGTCCTGGGAGTCACATCTCTTTGGACTGCTTGCTGGTGTGCTGGCAGCATGGGTCTGGAAGCGACCATTATTGCTAAAGAAAACAAAAAAGAGTCACGAGCCTGACCTCAAAGAACCTGTTTAAGAAGCCTCTGTTTAAGAAGAACTTATTTTAGAAGCTCTTTTCTAATAGGCATCTACCCAAAAACAACCCTCTAAAACGCTCTGCCTAATAAGCATCTGTGCAAAAAGACGCAGGCTAAATTGCTTTCTTTCCTCTGTTTTATTAGAATCCGCTGTCTTTTTTGATTAAATTGTCTTCTTACGTCATTTATTGCCGATTTTGAGCGCCTGGGCTCCCAAGCCGCCGAGTGTTAGCTTTTGCATTTGATTTGGTTTCAAATTGATATTGAGGCTCCGGTAGAGAGAGCTGGTTGAAGCATTCTCCTGGTTGCTTTCGGTTCCTGTTTGTAGAGGTAGTAGAGGCTCTGATTTGGATTGACTCAAACCCTAATGAATGGTGAGTAATGTCTTGGGGCGCTGTGGAATAGCGGAAGATTTGATAGACTGCTTCAAAGCAGGGGAGGTGGTTAAATTTCGGGCGTTGTAATCGTGCAAAACTACAATATTAGACTAAATTATTGTTTATACGCCGTTATTTACACTGTTCTTCTGATCGATAATATTTCAAATAAGCGTTTGCTGTAATGAATCTGTTTAATGAAAGGGGGGGTTGTTCATGCCATCGTTTGATGTTGTATCGGAAGTGGATATGCATGAGGTCACCAACGCGATCGATCAAGCCAATAGAGAAATTAAGACTCGGTTTGACCTAAAGGGGACCAGTGCCAAATTTAGTTTGGAAGAGGGAAAGGTAGTGATTACTGCTGACTCTGAATTCCAGATCAATCAGTTAATGGACATTTTAAAAGCAAAATTAATTAAACGAAGTGTGGACGTGGCTTGTTTGGAGGTCGCTGACGCTACTCCCTTGGGAAAGTCCGTAATACAGCAAGTCACCATTCAACAAGGCTTGGATTCTCTTGTTTGTAAAAAGATAGTCAAGTTGGTGAAAGAGAAAAAGCTAAAAATTCAATCCTCGATTCAAGGAGATAAAGTGCGCTTTACGGGCAAGAAGAGGGATGATTTGCAGATCGTCATTAGCTTCTTGAAAGAGGCTGATATAGACATGCCTCTACAATATAACAACTTCCGTGATTAGGGCGTTCGAGCGTGAGTCAGTGCAAAAGCTGCCCATTACTCACTATTATTTAACATTAAAAAGGAGACCTAAATTATAAGTTGAAGTGAATGTTTCAAAGTGTATTTATAAGCGAGTAATTTTAATTCGAGCGGGAAAATTTAAACATTAAGTCCTCTATTTGGGTGTACACATTTTTATGGATTTTGACTTAGGGCTTGTTCGGACTTAATAGTGTTTTAATCGGTAGTCTATTTTTGGATCCGCTTGAAAAACTTTTATACAAAGAGTGACAATATAATGAATGGAAAAATATTTTTAAAAAGCTTAGTGATTAGCTTAGTAATGACCGCGGTATCAATTTTATTCATCAATTCGATGGCATCCGCAGAGATTAGTTTTACAGGCCCGGTAGCGGGAATATTATTGGGGTTGTTTGTTTTAAATGGTGTGATTTTAGCCTGGGGAAAAGGAGCTTCTTCTAAGGATAAGGAAGTTGTCGACGGCAGCAATGAAATGGCGTCGGATGAATCAGTTTCAGATGAAGATAGAAATTCTGGGACAGTAAAATGGTTTAATGCTTCTAAAGGCTTTGGCTTTATCTCTCGTTCGGACGGTGATGATGTTTTTGTCCATTTTAGATCAATTCGCGGGGAGGGACGGCGTGTATTACTTGAGGGTCAAAGCGTCGAATTTACCATTACCCAAGGTGAAAAAGGCTTACAAGCTGAGGACGTTTTGATCGTCTGATCTATTCCTTCTTGAAAACTAGCTGTCTAGTTGCGCATCCTTATCTAAGTAGATGCAACTAGACAGTCTTTATTGGGTGTCTAGACACCGAGTTGCAAGCGTTAAAATAAAAACCCACTTTTAGTCTATGTCGTCACAATTGTTAAGAAATATATCTACCCAGTTAAAAAAAACATCAATCGAATACCATTAAGTCATTGAGCCAAAACTCTATTGCCGAGATAATAGCTGCATTACCTCTCAGGCAGCCCGCCTAAAAGGCGTTTTAATTCAATCTTCAAGAAGAAATTCTAATAAATCAGTGACATTTATTCGTATGGCTACATTTACCAATAAAGTGTTCTCTTTGCTCCTTTTAGTCTCCCTTATTGCTGGGTGTAATGAAAAGGAAGTTGAGAAAATAGCGTTCTCCAACGGTAGTTACTACAACGGAGAAGTGCATGAAGCGATGAAACATGGGCAAGGGATCTATGTTTGGAGCAATGGTGCACGTTATGACGGCGGTTGGGAAAACGATAGACGGTCGGGCGAAGGAGTTTATAAAGATACTCTAGGCGCGTCTTATTCCGGCGCGTGGAAGAATGACCTTTATCATGGAGAAGGGCGTTACGTCTGGTCTAGTGGCGCTTCCTATACCGGCGGCTTTAAAGAAGGTGAAAAGGCTGGTTTTGGTGTTTTAATCTCATCAACAGGCGATCGCTATGAAGGAGAGTGGCTGAGCAATAAGCCTTACGGTGCCGGGGCTAAAGTTTGGGCCTCCGGTAAGCGCTATGAAGGCGAGTACAGAGATGGGCTTGCTGAAGGCATAGGCATTATGGTTTGGCCTGATGGGCTCAAATATGAAGGCGAATTTAAAGAAAATGTTGCTTGGGGAAGCGGAACCTATGTATGGCCTGACGGGCAGATGTACAAAGGCACTTTGGTCCAAGGCAATAAGCAGGGAATGGGCACTCAGACGTGGAGCGACGGCCGCCGATACGTGGGGGACTTTGCTCATGATATGCGCCACGGCAAGGGGAATTACACTTGGGCCGATGGACGGTCCTACACTGGCGATATTGTCGAAAATCAAATTACTGGAAAAGGCACTTTAACGTGGTCAAGCGGTGCGGTATACGAAGGTGAATTTATCGACGGCGTTCGAAGTGGACACGGCGTTTTAGTGTGGCCAGATAATCAGCGTTATGAAGGGGCTTTTAAGAGCAACAATCTTGACGGCAATGGTGTGTATTACTTTACCGACGGGCGCCGTTATGAAGGAAGTTTTAAAGACGGCGAGCGAACGGGCTTTGGTGTATTAACCTGGCCGAGTGGAGAGAAGTACGAAGGTGGCTTTGTCTCTGGAGAGAAGGTCGGGAAGGGGAAGTTCTTGTGGGCAGATGGCAGCAAATACATTGGGTATTTTGCTGATAATAAAATGCATGGTTCAGGCAAATGCGTTAACAAAAAGAAGGTAGAGAATTGCAACTTTTTGAATGGAGTGCGAATCAGGTGATTCTTAAGGAATTCTCTTCCACACTCCGTAATAAAAACTAAATCCTAGGTGGGTTTCTGATAAGTCCAACAAACACTCCCTCAATAATAAGTTCTTCGGGGGCGAGATAAATCGGCTCGAATGCCGGGTTTGCAGGCATTAATGCCGGTCCTTTCTTATTTAATTTCAATGTCTTAACTGTAACCTCGTCATTGATTCTAGCGATAACGATTTGGCCGCTTTGTGCAGTGCTTCTTTTCTGAACGGCTATCAAATCCCCGTCGAGTATTCCTGCATCAATCATGCTTTCACCTTTTACTCTCAATAGGTAGGTGGGGCGCGCTTGAAATAACCCCGGAGGAATCGGAATTAATTGCTCGACGTTTTCCACTGCCTCAATGGGGCAGCCTGCTGCCACCGATCCTATAATGGGGATCTCATCTGAATCTAAAACTTGAATGCCTCGAGAGGTGTCTGAAAAAAGGTGGATGTAACCTTTTTTCTGAAGGGCTTTTA
Source organism: Moraxellaceae bacterium (assembly GCA_002401525.1). Taxonomy (GTDB): domain Bacteria; phylum Pseudomonadota; class Gammaproteobacteria; order Pseudomonadales; family UBA3067. The sequence goes on from NVTH01000083.1 coordinate 6,680, forward strand.
AGTGATCAGCTGCCGCTGTTTTAGATCGAAACCCTTGCGCTTCGGCTATTTCTTGCCGGGTGGGTGGGATGCCATTTTCAGAACAAAAGTCTTTGATAAAATCCAAAACATCGCGTTGTCGTTCGGTCAAAGCTTGCATATTGTATTCCTCGTTCGTGGGGCTGTAGGAGTTAAGTAATTGTTATTCAACAATAACGATTGCCCTATGGTGTCCACTGAATAGAGTTGGCCGCAGTGAAAATACCCTTTATTATCATAAGTTTAATCGGTTAACTTAAGCTCATTAGTATGAATTTCACCGTAAGTAGAGGTAAGTATACCTAGATGGTGTCCTTATGGACAGTGTTATTTGGGTCAGTTGTAAAGTTGGCTCCTTAGGGGGGAGAAATCCATTGAACTGGTTTATTCTGATAGTAGTGACTGCTTTATAGGAAGGATGGATTTTACTAATTCCTCCTGGAAGGTTTTGGTAATCGTGATTAGAGGTGAGTTTTGTCGCAACAGTTGGAAGGTAATCTATTCAGTAGCGTGTGTAATTTAACGGATGCTTTTTCGGGGATAGAGCGACGTAAGTTTTTAGGCCAGCCGAGTTTAGCGGCGAATGGCAATCTGTTTGTCTTGGTGACTCGAGAAGGTCGTATTGCGCTTCATCTTAAGGAATTGGACATTGACGATCGTTTGAATGTGCCTAAAGCGAGCTGTTTGTGGAAAGCCGGCGGGCATTTAATGATTAACTGGATTCTTGTGCCCGAGGAGTTCCACACTCAGGAGGAGAATCTAACGGATTGGCTTAAGTTAGGGTACGATTATGCCTGTGCACGGAGCCTAGCGGGTGGCGGTAATAGCGCTGCAGCAACCTAAATGGTTGAGTAGTCAGTGGCTAGTTTGCAGATGATTGATTTGTAGGGAGTTGGAAGGTAGATAGTTGGAAGGTAGATAGTTGGAGGGTAAATAGTTGGAAGGTAAATCATGGGTTTGTATATCATTAGTATGTTCGCCCCCTCCCAGATTGTACGGTGGGAGCTCTATTGATAAGTTAATGTCTTTTTTCTGGAGTAGTCACCTTTTCGTGATCTGTATAATAGGCCACTGAAGAAGACTCATTAATGCAGGAGGATAAAGGATGTTCCTGGGAAATCATTCGGTATGCCTTCTGGATGGTATCGGGGTAATCCCACTCAGTTCCTAGCGGCTGCCATTGATAGCCGTCAAAAAGGGTTTGGCATTGAATCAGGTAGACTTTTGAAAGCTCCGGTAAGGATAGATGCTTGATCAGGTCTGGTGCTTTACTCAGGGTTTGTACACCTTGATTTAAAGCCCACGCTCCAAAAAGAACCATATCGATAGAAATAGTGTCATTGACGACTAAGTCTCCGTTGGAAACCGCTGCCCTAATGACGCCCCTGCTTAATTCGTCCAGTTCGGATTGTATTTCCTCATGTTTTTCCCTAAATTTATTGGACGCCTTTTCGTAACGATCTGAATTTCGTGCCGCTGCCACCAGATTAAATTCTTGGGGGTATCGCTCGGAGTAAAGCCGATAAGCAATGAGTAAGGCAATAAATTGTTCTCGCGGCCGACCTGGGTATCTTTGCGCGGTTTTGCAAAGGCGGAGCAAATAATTCATGCTCACCGTCGTTAGGGCGCAATACAAGTCTTCTTTACAGGTAAAGTGCTTGTATATAGTCCCTTTTGAGTAGTGACTGATCTCTGCGACGTGCTCCATCGTGAGCGCTTGTAGTCCTTCGCTTTTCAGCGCTTCTCGAGCATTGTTTACAAACAGGATCTCTCGTTCAATAAACTCTTTATTACGGCGGGAAGTTGTACTCATTGACGCGCCTTTCACCTATATTTACTTATACTGATTGACCGTTCACATGACCCATGTGCTTAAAAACTAAAAGGGTGCCTAATAAGTATGACACAAGAATGTGAAGCTGGAGTGGAAGTGGCAAGCCACAGGCTAACAAATTTGAGATACACTAAATTATGTTCGCTTTGATTATAAAGGCACACTAATTCATAACCTTTTTTTACCGGATTTCCCAGTTTGTATGGGTTRAAAAGGGTTTTAACGATCTAGTGATGAATTAAAGGCTTTTTATAGTGAGGACGATTGAGTGGTCGAGGCAATAAAATAATTTAACGAAACCCAAACGCATGAAGAAACTTCACCCTAATTTATTAGACAGCGTTAGTCGATTACCTAAAGGTAAATCAATCACTCTCTTTACGCGGCACTCGATAAGGGAACTCGCGACTGACGCCATAGTGAGTTACAAGTTACCACTGACTGAAGAAGGGGTGCGGTTAGCCAAACTATGGGGTGGGGCTATAGAACTACCCATTGCAGGCGTTTATTCAAGCCCAATCCATCGATGTATTGATACTGGAAAAGCAATGCTTGAGGGTGCCAATCAAGCGTTGGATATAAAGGTAACGCCATTACTCACGGAGCCGGGTTGCTACGTAAAAAATATGTCAAAAGTAGGCAAGCAATTCCTAGAGCTTGGTCCTGTCAGTTTTATTGATCAACATTTTAATACATCATGGGAGGGGATGTTGTCATTGGAGGAAGGCTGTGCGGTGTTGCTAAAACACTTGCTTGAATCCCAGGGGGCGGCGAACACGCTTACAATCCACGTCACCCACGATACCATCGTGGCTCCTTTTATATATCACCTGATGGGCTGTGATCACGTGAATAAAGACGATTGGCCGTGGATGCTGGAGGGTGCCTTTCTTTGGTTTGACGACAAGAAAGTACATTGGATATGGCGGGGAGAGTTGCATTCTAAAGATTTGGCTCCATATCTAGGAAGCTGATTTTTAAATTGCCGGTTTTGGTTTTAAGTCGGCCTGTATTTTTCGGTCTAGTTTATTCGGTTTAGGCTTCACTCCAGCCTGTGTTTTGCGCCGGTCCATGTTCCACTCCAGGTTATGTTTCACGCCGGGCTATGTTTTACCCAGGTTCACGTACAGTGCCGGTCAATGTTATCCTGTCCCACTCTGCCTTCCTCGACACTTCACTTGCGAAACAGTATTTATGACCACAGCCCTGTCCATTAAAAATTTACGTAAAACCTATCAAGGTGGAGTGGAAGCCCTCAAAGGCATTAATTTAGAAGTTCAAAAAGGAGATTTTTTTGCATTGCTGGGTCCCAATGGCGCAGGGAAATCCACTGCAATTGGTATTATTAGTTCGTTGGTCAATAAGACTAGCGGCGAGGTGGAGATTTTTGGCAAAAGCATTGATAAGGAATTATCCTCGGCAAAACAGCATTTGGGCCTAGTGCCTCAAGAATTCAATTTTAATCAGTTTGAAAATGTATTTGACATACTCGTATCTCAAGCGGGGTACTACGGTCAACCCCGAAAAATTGCCGCTGAACGAGCAGAGTTTTATTTAAAAAAAATGGAGCTCTGGGACAAAAGAGACGTGGCTTCCCGAACTCTATCGGGAGGCATGAAACGTCGGCTGATGATCGCCCGAGCATTGGTTCATGAACCCCAATTGCTGATTTTAGATGAACCTACTGCAGGGGTAGATATCGAACTTCGGCGCCATATGTGGGGCTTTCTGAAAGAACTTAATGAGGCGGGCACCACCATCATTTTAACCACCCATTATTTGGAGGAAGCGGAGCAGCTATGCCGCAATATTGCGATAATTGATCGGGGTGAAATTGTTGAAAACACGTCCATTCAAGCACTGTTATCCAAGCTCGATAGAGAAACTTTTGTATTTGACCTCAAACAACCAGTCACATCCTTGCCGGCATTAGAGGGCGTTCAATTCAACCTGGTTGGCTCTCAATCTATCGAAGCGGAAATAAAAAAGGATATATCGATCAATCGACTATTTGACCTGTTTAATCAACAGAATATTGAAGTTTTAAGCATGCGCAACAAGTCCAACCGTCTCGAAGAGTTGTTTATTTCCTTAATCGAAAACGGCTCTCACTGATTTAAGCGAAGTCATGCTAACGCGCATCACTGGACCTAATACAGCTAAACTAATCCAATTTTAATATAAGCAGGCCCTATGAATCCCCACCAGACCTACATTGCTCTTGAAACCATCGTGGTTAGAGAGGTTCGGCGCTTTATGCGTATTTGGGTGCAAACCCTGTTGCCGCCAGTGATCACTATGACGCTATATTTTGTGATTTTTGGAAACTTAATAGGCAAGCGCATTGGTGAAATGGGTGGCTATGATTACATGCAGTACATAGTCCCCGGTTTAATTATGATGTCTGTCATCACTAATTCTTACGCCAACGTTGTTTCCTCATTTTATAGCACTAAGTTTCAGAAAAGCATTGAAGAAATCTTAGTGTCGCCAGTCCCGAATTGGGCCATATTAGTAGGATTCGTCGCTGGGGGAGTAGTGCGAGGCGTTTTGGTAGGATTCCTGGTCTCCTTGTTATCTTTATTTTTCACTGAGTTAAAAGTACAAAATATCCTTGTTACCTTATTTGTGGTGGTGTCCACAGCGACACTCTTTTCGATTGGGGGGTTTATTAACGCTTTATTCGCTAATAAATTTGACGATATTTCGATAGTGCCTACCTTTGTGTTGACGCCTCTGACGTATTTAGGGGGGGTATTTTATTCCATCGATTTATTGCCTAGTTTTTGGCAAAAGGTATCCATGGCCAACCCTATTGTTTACATGGTCAATGCATTTAGGTACGGGATATTAGGGGTTTCTGACGTCGATATTAGGGTCTCTATATTTATGATTATATTTTTTATAGTGTCGTTATTTACAGCGGCGTTAATAATGCTTAACAGAGGACAAGGAATTCGCAGTTAAGCTAAATAGTTCTAAGCTAGGGAGCTAAGCTCAATAGTCCGCTAATATTAATAAACCACTAAAGTGGTATTTTTACCAAGAAATTGGTGCTGAAATCGTGAATACTACACATTTCAGACGATCAACCTATACACGCCCTAAATACTAACCTCTGGCAGATAAGTGAATAACTGTTATGGCAAGGCCAATTCGAAAGTTACCTCTCGGACAGCAAACTGACTATATTAATACCTACACGCCTTCGCTGTTGTGTGATATTCCGCGGCAGGAAGGGCGAGATAAGCTCTCAATTGATGCTGAAAAACTACCTTTTCACGGTGTGGACATTTGGAATGCGTATGAAATATCCTGGCTGGATAGTCAAGGCAAACCGATAGTAGCGGTCGCAGAGTTCCAAATCCCTTGCTCCTCGCCTTTAATTGTGGAGTCAAAATCACTCAAGTTGTACCTAAATTCCTATAACCAAACGCGTTTTAATTCCAAGCAGGAAGTGTTAAGAACCCTCGAATCTGATTTATCGATTCTAGTCAGAGCGCCCGTGCTAGTTAAAGTGCGAAGTGGAAGTCAGTTTAGTAATGATGTGGTGGGGGAGTTTCCGGGAGAGTGCATCGATAATATAGACGTTGAAGTCGATTGTTATGAGGTCAACCCTAGCTGTTTAGCCTTGGATGCAAATCCCGTCAAATGCGTTGAATCCCTCTACAGTCATTTATTGAAATCCAATTGCCCGGTGACTAATCAACCTGATTGGGCGAGTGTGATTATCCGCTACGTAGGCCCCAGAATCGACCGCGCTAGTCTTCTGAAATACGTTATTTCTTTTCGGAATCACAGCGAATTTCATGAGCAATGTGTTGAGCGTATGTTTACGGATATTTTGAAGTATTGTAAGCCCGAGCATCTCACGGTTTATGCGCGGTATGTCCGAAGGGGCGGGCTGGATATCAACCCTTTCCGCTCTAATTACGAAGAGCCCTTACCTAATCTGCGCCTCTTTAGGCAGTAATCTGCTTCGACTTTTGATTTATAACCCTTCAGTCGTTGTCTGCCTAATCCACTAATCTCTCCAGCGCCTGGATCTCTTTTGTTGAATCTAACCATCCTCTCAATTCCCCTTTAAAACAGGTATAATTCGGCCACCTTTGCTTAGCTTTCCTTCAAGCCTTCAACTATGTTCTTTACCCCAGAGCGATTACATTTTTTCAAGCCTCTTACCAGCAAATACCGTGAACAGGTGGTGCAGTGCTTGTGTTTACTTTACCAGCGGCAATATAGCGCCACTGCTGATTATGGGCATTCCCTAGATCGTGACCAGGTAGTCGAGATACTCACGGAGGCCTTAGCCCGCTCCTCTAGCACTGTGTTGGAAGATCCCGAAGATCAAGCGCCACGTTTTAAGCATCATCGCGAGCATGCCAATTGGGTACTGAAGCAGCTAATCGAATTTGGGTGGATTGAAAAACAAGTTGATCCAACGAGCTTACAATCGACCTTTCCTTTTAGTCGAATGGGTAGAGTATTTGCGCAATCATTGATTGAATCCGATAACACGCAGGTTCGTACCCGCCATCGCAACACCCGAAATACCCTCAACGCGTTAGACGCATTCTCTAGCCGAGGGGAAATATATGACCTGCTAGACGCTTATGATTACTCAGAACGAATTATCACTGACTTTACTGACGTGATTGCTGAGTTAGAGGAAAGAAAGCGAGCGCTAGTAAGGGAGGTAGAAAGCCAGCAATTAGTGCATCGAGCCAGTGAACAGTTTTTTGATTACATGGAAAAAAGGTTCCAGCCGGATATTCAGGTTCGACTTTCAGCAGACAGCGTGGAAAAACACAAGGAAGACATCCAGAAAGTCATTAAGAAAATACGCCGTAAAGCCAAAGATTTTAAAGCCGACGCAGAGAGAAGCTTACGACGTACCGTGCCGGATTTATGCAATCATGAACAATCCTACCTGATGTTCATTCTTGAGAAAATCGAACAAAGAATGAGTAACGCAGCGGAAGTCATGTTGCCGGCCTTACGTCGAGCCTTGCATAGTTTTACAAAACGCGCAGATATAATAATTCGCCAATTAGGCTACCTAAATATCCAGCAAAATAACGATTTGCTAGAGCTGTGTAAGGAGTTAAGCGATCTTGATGATGCAGCCTATGACCGACGTCTAGAAAATGCCGCGTTAGCGATGGCCAGCGTTAAGGTTAAATGGGTCGACCCTCAACACATTAAATTGTTAGAAGGGCGCCAAAAACAAATTGTTGATAGCACGATCATAGAAAATCAAGACATAGACCAAGCCGTTTTACGGGAGATAATGATTCAACAAATGCTTGATCAAGCGTTTGTTATTAATCACCGTCATGTTAAAGATTATGTGATGACTTCTTTAAGAGACGGGCAGAGAATTTCGACTCGTGAACTTCCAATTGATAATGCACAAAACTTACTAGCCATGGCTCACGTCATTGAAGTGGGCGCCATTAATAGCCTAAGTTCGGAATTGCAGTTTAAGGTCGAACCCACGGGTCACCGAATTACAGATACTGAATATTTTCAAGCCTTTGATGAATTTA
>NVTH01000084.1 GCA_002401525.1 Moraxellaceae bacterium
GAAGCCTTGTTGCGCTGGCAGATTGAGGGCGGGGAGTCGATTCCTCCGGATCAATTTATTCCTTTGGCTGAGGAAACTGGGCTTATTGTACCCATTGGTGAATGGATCACCTATGAAGCGTGCCGCCAAATAAGCATCTGGAATGAGGCCGGGTATTCGAAGCATCCGCTGACTATTTCCGTTAATTTATCTGTGCGCCAACTGTGCGATCGAAAGCTGATAAAGATGATTCGAAATGTTTTAAGCGAAACCGGCATTAAGCCTCAGTGGCTCGTGTTGGAAATTACTGAAAGCATGGTGATGGATAGCCCTGAAGAAAAGATACGGATTTTGGAAGAGCTGCAAAGCTTTGGTATTTCAATTGCTATTGACGATTTTGGCACCGGCTATTCATCCTTGAGCTACGTTAGAAAATTGCCTATTGATATTCTTAAGGTGGATCGAGAATTTATTAAAGATATTAATCTGGACCGTAATGGGGAAGCCATTATTCGAGCCATCTTGGCCTTGTCTAAAAGTTTAGGCTTGAAGGTGGTGGCAGAAGGTGTGGAAGAAGCCTCGCAAGTGGAATTCTTAAAGGAAATTGGTTGCGATTTTGTACAAGGCTTTTTCTTTAGCAAGCCGTTGTCAGTCATCGACCTTGAGCGACGTTTTAAGTCAGATTGGGAAGATTGCAAGGTGTCCAATGAAATTGAGGACGAAGCGCCACTTTATCAGGTGGTTCCTTAAGCTCACACTCAACGTGGGTTTGCATCGTTCTCGAATAGGTCTAGTTCTCGAGTAGGCATGGTTCGTTAATTTGACGGATTATAATTAGGCTCTCTATTCTCAAATAATCGCTAAACTTCTATGTATAACCCTTTCTTTAGGGTTTTGAGTGAGGCAATCTGCCTAGGTTTCTTTGATACAACTTTCGTAGCGCTGTTTGCTGTATCTAGGGAGGAGTATAGGCGAGCAGTGTACTTGGAATTGTGCCAGTGTTGTCAGTAAGCGATTTTGGATTTACAAACAGCTGAGTGGAAGGTTACTTTGGATAGTACAGGGGCAAACAGTACAGGGGTAAACAGCTCAAGGGAAAATGTTTCGGGGGCAAATTGCGCGAGGGTGCAAAACGTTGCCGACCAAGTAATTCTCTTGGATGAGGACGCGGACGAATATCAAGTGACCTACTTTTTCTCCTTCAGCGATGGCAGTGAAAAGCGGTTTGATATCGTCATGGATCCAATCACCCTGACCATTCTCGCTGATCAAAGGACTCGTCCTTTACCTTATTGGGCAAAGCTTGATTATCACCAATGCGAAGGCTGTCCGTTAGATTCTAAAACCCATGAATATTGCCCCGTGGCCTCCAGTATGGCGGATGTGGTGGAAGAGTTCCGTGACTTTGTCTCTTATCAAGTCTGTGATATACGCTGCGATACACCCGAACGAAGCTATCTGAAAACTTCTTCAGTGCAAGATGGACTGTTCTCTATTATTGGCATGTTGATGGCTATTAGTGGTTGTCCTAAAATGGATTTTTTTAAACCCATGGCGCGGTTTCATTTGCCTTTCTCTAGTACCGAAGAGACCATGGTGCGAACAACTTCGATGTATCTGTTGAGGCAGTATTTTGAAAATAAAAACGGTCAAGCTCCAGATCTTCAATTGAATAACTTGAATGAAAAATACCAACAAGTAGAAACGGTCAATAGAGGGATTTTAGAGCGGATTCAGGGCTACACCGAAAAAGACGCGGATAAAAACGCCATTGTCATTTTGAATTCTTGGGCGCAGCTTTTGAGTATGGARATTGACGATCAGCTTGTGTCTATAGAATATTTATTCGACACTGGTCCTAAGTCTTGAAGTTTAATCTATCAACAGATGCCTTGCCCACGTTCTGAGAGGACAGGGCATCATTTTCAACAATAATTACTGACCAGTGAACTCTGGGGCTCGTTTCTCGAAAAAAGCCTGGATTCCTTCAAGGGCGTCTTTGCTGGAGCCGAGTTGAACCACGGCGTCGAGCTCTGCTTGTAGGCCCGCTTCCAAGCCCTGTTCGAGCCCAACTTGAACTGTTTTTAGAACCGCTGATACTGCTAAAGGAGGGCGTTTTGCTAAAGCATTCGCAAACTCATAGGCTTGAGGGAGAAGATCACCCAGTTCACACACTCGATTCACTAGACCGATTTCAAACGCTTGGCGGGCATTGATTCTTTGGCTTAAGAGGATCATCTCAAGCGCTTTCGATTTACCCACCAATTGAGGAAGTCTTTGCGTTCCTCCCCACACCGGCATAACGCCAAGATCTAGTTCAGGCAAACCGATAACGGCTTTAGGTTGGCTGACCATAAATCGGAAGTGACAGCTGATCGCAATTTCACAGCCTCCTCCTAATGCGTAGCCATTGATTGCAGCAATAATAGGTTTACTGGAGTTTTCCAGTTGATTACATATTTGTTGTGCTTTTTGGTTGATTTGAGGCGCGCTGCTTCCGGCGGTTAAATCGAAGCCGGCGCAAAAACCTTTTTCCCCTTGGCCGGTTAAGATGATGGCGCGAATACTTGGATCATTTTCGGCTTGGTTAAGTTTTTCACTAAGAGACCCAAAACCAGCAAGGTTCATGCTGTTGGTGGGAGGGTGATTGAGCGTGATTTGCGCCACTGGGCCTTCCTGGTCAAGTAGCACTGGTTCTATGTTCATTATGGGTCCCTTTTATGATTGTTTTTTATCGTTTTAATTATTGCTGTTATTGTCGTTTGCTCGGTCCATCTGAGCTGAACTTAATTTTGGTACTTCCTATGATATTTTCATAATACTTTTATAGCACAGCAAGAGCCAATTGTTGCGGTGTAATCAATGTTTTATTGCGCGTGTCTTTATAACTCAAATTAAGCGTTATTTCATCGCCATTAAAAGCGTATTTTTATCTGGTCGCACGTATAGGCGAACCTTTCTACCTGGCTTGATCAGTAGTGCCGCAATTACTGTTCCCTCAGAGCCAGCGCCGATAATTAGATTCATCGATTAGATTGCTCCTTTGAGAAAAGAAGCAGGTGGAGATGATTTCAGTGTCGAGGTCGAGTGCATGGTTAAAGGTGTCGTTATAAACGGGGTTTAGCATTGCTTAGACTTATTGGTTATAGTAAGAATCAAAAAAGGCGTTTATTATTTTAGTGTGACAGGATAATTAATCCCGTGAATGGTGTTCGACGATATAAAAAAACGCGTCCAACACCGCTCAATAGGCGTTGAGTCTATCGGTATCGCTTGAAGTTGAAAAGGCTATTTTATCTGCAGTTTGTGAAGCAGACTGCATAAATGAGGGATGTTCTGGCCTAATCTGTATCAGTTGTGTCGTACATAATCCTTTATAGCCGAGAGTGATTGGATCTAAACGTCGATATTAAAGAGTAAAGACCTGATTTAAATCGGTAATAGCGTACGCTGTTGCTTATCAGTGAAATAGTGGGCGCAGCGCAGTGGAACGAGCGGGTATCCGGTAGCGGAAATTTTATAATATGCTAAAAATTACCTGACTGAAGGTGCTTGGATTCGCTATTATTAATTAGATGCTTGATTTTAATGTTCCCGAAAGACTGGTCTCTGGTCTTGACGCTGTTAGAGTTTATGAAGTTAAACCTGGGCTGTCCATACTAGCCATTGACGCAATCCTCTCACTAATATTACAGAAACGAAAAATAGGGAGATTATGGTAAAAATAATTCTAATTCTGACGTTGTTATTCGGCACCGCGCATGTTTCAAATGCGGCGGTCGGACCGTCCAGTCATTCTGCAGAATTGATTTCCGCTGAGGTTTTGAATCTAGAGCATCGAGGCCCTAAAGCCGTGATAGAGCAAACTGCACGTAGTTTGCTAGGAAAAATAAAAGCCAATCCCAATCGTTTCGACGGTAATAACGGTCGACTTGAAACGTTAATCATGGCCACCCTAATGCCGGTCATGGATATTAATTCCATCGCGCGAATGCTTGCTGCAAATTATTGGGCGTCTGCGACCGAAGAACAAAAGAATCAATTACATCATTCAATTAAAAACGTCATCGTAAATTCTTACGCGAATATATTCGCTTATTATGACGGCCAAGAAGTTAGCTTTTCACAAGCGAAATTTAATAAAACGGGTGGCAAAGCGATTGTACGAAGCGAAGTGACGGTAGTGGATTTTTTATCGCTGAGCATCGATTATAAATTACGTAAAATAAACGATGATTGGTTTATTTATGATGCAAGCTTTCAGGGTAACGGTTTACTAAATGATATTCGCAGCAAATACATAGAGGATGACGGCATTAAAGGAGTGGATGGTTTGCTTGCCGCAATGGCGGCTGATTCTCGACGGGTTGATATTGTCCTCGCCTATAATTCTAAACGAGTCGACCCAGGAGATGTGAGTGAGCCGCTTCAAATTGTTGCCAATGGTGCGGCTCCCTTTAATGATAAAGAGATTCAGGGAGGGGTGGCTGCGGCTATAGTGACAGCGGCATTACAACGGGCAGGCTATGAAACGAAAATTAAATTGATGCCTTGGAAAAAAGCATTGAATGGAGTGAAAGAAGGCGTCTACGATGTCTTGGTGTCCATTGGGGAGCATGAGCATGATCGCAGCAATTTAATTCTTTCGAAACCCTACCGTCAAAGTCGCATTAAGTTAATTGCTCGCTGGGACAATAATTTGCTGCACCATAAAGTTGAGAATTTTAAACAGCTGACTTTAGAAAAGCTAGCTGATTTGAGCGATGAGCGCCGCTATTTAAATGCTGCGTTAATGAATCGAATTTCTTCGCTTTCTTTAATGGCAGGTTTAAAAAGGCTGGCTGCGAATCAACTTGATTTTATTGTGGTGGATGAGGAGGAGGCTCGATATGTAATGAAAGGCTCGGCTGTTGAATCCAGTCTTGAGTTTTTACCCGGTACGGTTGCCTTTGAAGATATTCATTTAGCCGTCAGTAAACAAAATAAGCATCATCAAGAGATAGTGATAGCGTTTAATAAGGCGCTTGATGACATGCAAGCGGACGGAAGCTATCAAAAAATTGTCGATCAATATGCGTTTAATTCTCGAAATGCGGGCAGATTAGAAAATTCTCACGCCGATATTGCCCCTCTATAGCACTTATAAATAATACTTATAAATAGCACTTATAAATAACACACAGAACTAGCACCTCTCAATAGCCCCATAATTAACAACTCTCTAGTATTTTTAAGGGTTGTTTCGCCGTTCTAAACTTCTCTAAAAATAATAACCGGGCTTTGTTGACTTATTTTCCGCGTAGCCCAAAATCCCACGCAACCGATAATTAATCCCCCCAGTAGTGGGCACATGAGCCACAGTTGCCAATTGAAATGATAATCAAGGTGAAAAATCAAGCTATAAAGAAGATAAGCGATAATCTCGGTCCCTAATGCTGCGATTAATCCAGCCAATAGCCCTAAGGAAAAGTATTCTGCGAAGTGGCCGCTACGCAGTTGTTTTCGATTGGCGCCTAAGGCTCGAAGTAATGCCCCTTCAAACAAACGTTCGTCTAACGTGGCTTGAAGTGCTGAAAATAACACGGCGAATCCTGCGGTGAGCACAAAGCCCAGCACGTACTCAATGGCAACCCCGACTTGATCCAGAATCTTTTTAACCTGAATTAAAATTTGTTCCACTTCGAGAAATGTGGTGGATGGAAAACGTCGTATTAGTATTGGCAACTTTGATTTTTCTGCCTGGCTTAGATAAAAGCTTGTTACGTAGGTGGCTGGGAAATCCGCTAAGACAGGAGAAGAAAAAATAAAGTAAAAATTAGGTCGAAAGGAATCCCACTCAACTTTGCGGATATTACTCACGGTGGCTTCAAATTCCTCTCGCCCAAACACGAACGTGAGTCGATCTCCCACCTTCAATCCAATCCTTTTTGACAAGATGTATTCCACGGACACTAATTTTTCGCTAGTGTTTTTATGCCACCATTCGCCGTGTAGAAGGTGATTGTATTCTGGAAGTTGGTCGGCTTCACTAAGGTTTAGATCTCGTTTTAAAAATCCATCTCCGCCTAAGGAATCAAACATAGAGGGTGGAATCTCGTGGTTGTTTAATTGACTGAGTCGAGCTCTAACGATGGGGTATAAAGGCGTCGCTTTAATATCCTCCTTAATAAAAAAATCATCGAGGGCATCTGCGTCTTCGGGCGGGATATTGAACGCGAAATGATTGGGGGCGTCCGCAGGGAGTTGATTTTGCCACGCTTCAAGGAGATCCGAGCGCACCAGGAATATGATCGCCATGGCCATGAAAGTAGATCCAAAAGCGAGTATTTGCGCCACCGAAGGTAATGGGCGGCGAATTAAATTTTTAATTCCGAATCGCCACGCCACGCCGACAGAGCGGTTGGAGAGCGCCGCAAAACGCAATAGCCCATAGGCGATGCAACCCATCAATGAAATTATGACCAGCGTTGTGCCCAGAACGATTACTGTGAGTATTGGGCTCTCGGTGTATTTCCACATTAAAAAACCAATCGCCGACAGTGCGCTGCCGTAGGCCAAGAATGCGCTGGTGGGCAGGGGCATTAAATCTCTTTTGAGAACCCGTAACGGGGGCACGTTTTTGAGCCGAATAAGCGGCGGTAAAGCGAAACCCAGTAAAATAATCAGGCCGGTCATAAAGGATAAATAAATAGGCTTTAGTGACGGGGCAGGTAAGTCTTCTGGCATCACATCCCGAAGCTTAAAGAATAATATCTCCTGCAGCACCCATCCAAGCACGCAACCTAGCGCGCTGGCAATGACGCCGAAGATTAATATTTGCATGCTGTAGAGGGTCATGATTTGTGCTTGGCTTGCGCCGAAACATCGCATCATCGCACTAACGTCCATGTGTCGGTGGCTGTATCGTTGGGCGCCCATCGCGATGGCTGTGCCGGCCAATAAAATTGCCCCTAAACTGGCGAGGCCCAAAAAACGTTCAGCTCGATCCAGGGCACTGCGAATCTCTGCTCGGCCTTCTTTAACACTGAGCATTTGTTGGCTCTTTTCCAAGAGGGGGGAGTATTTTGATCTAAAGGCCTTGAGTGATGCGTTGGACCCACTGAAAAGATAATGAAACGAGGCGCGTCTTCCGGGAGTGATGACTTTTTCTTTATTGAGGTCAGCAAGCGGGATGAGGACTCGTGCCGATAGACTGAATACGCTGCTGCTGCGATCGGGTTCAAAAGTAATAATTCGCGAGATTTTACAGGCTTGCCCTGAAACCCATAATGAATCCCCTAACTTGAGTTTTAACAGCGGCAATAATCTGTTTTCTATCCAGCATTCACCTTGCTTAGGAATTCCGTGGGTTGTTTCACCCAGCTGATAAGGTTGCAGCGACGTTTCCAATGCCCCTTTTAACGGGTAGTTGCTGCTGACTGCCTTAATGCTGGCTAATGAAAACTCATTGTTGGCTAATACCGCATTGGTGTATTCAATGGTTTGCGCCTGTTTGAGTCCCCGTTGGCTGGCGTCTATAAGCCAGGAGGGATCTAGAGGGTGGGGGCTTGAAATCACTAAGTCGGCACCAATTAATTCGGAGGCTTGTGATTCCATGCCTTGCTGTAGGCGTTCGGTAAAGAAATTAATGGCGGCGGAGCCGCTAACGGCAATAATAAGGGCGACCGCAATAATGCGCAGCTCTCCTGAGCGCCAATCCCTGAGTAATAGCTTAAGGGTTAATTTAAGGGTTTGCATGGCGTTAGTGAGGTAATTTCTCCTGCTGTTAAGCAGATTTTTGTTTCACATAAGTTAGCGAGTTCGAGATCGTGGGTGACGATAATTAAAGTGGTGTTGTTTTCACGGTTTAATTCAAACAAAAGTGATTCAATGGTTTTGCTGCTGCCGGAATCTAAGTTGCCGGTAGGCTCATCTGCGAAAAGCACTTTGGGCTGATTGACAAAGGCACGAGCAAGCGCAACACGTTGCTGTTCGCCCCCTGAAAGTTGATTTGGGTAATGATTGAGTCGATGCCCTAGGTTCACTCGTTGTAGCAACTCATTGGCCATTTGTTTCGCGTTGGGATGGTTCTTGAGTTCTAAGGGCAGCATTACATTTTCTAATGCGGAGAGGCTGGGTAATAATTGAAATGACTGAAATACAAAGCCCACATGTTCGCCGCGCACTTCGGCTCGCTGGTCTTCCGTCAGGGCGCTAATGCAATGTTGGTGGAGGTAGATTTCTCCTGAGGAGGGAGTATCAAGCCCTGCCAGTAAACTGAGTAAGGTGGATTTTCCTGATCCAGAAACCCCCACTATGGCGGCTGAGGAGCCTTGATTGATTTCCAAGCTGATATTGCTAAGTATGCAAAGGGAGCCTGCTCCAGTGGAGACGCTTTTACAGACCTTCTGGGCTGTAATGGCGGGAGAAATTTCTGTACAAGATGCGGTCGTATTCAAAAGCAGAGTTTCAAAGCACAGTGTCAAAGCAAAGTTTTAAGGCCATTCAACCACCCAAGTGCTTTATTAAGAACTTGGGGTTAAATAAAGAATAGCCTATACCGGGCAGGGCGTACTTATGCTGACTGTGAAGATTGAAGGCGTGGGGTAGTTAGGCCCAACCGCTGTTAGGGCGGGTGTTTCTTAGCATGGGGGCGATTAACCCAATGAATAGACCAATGATCATAATGATCGCACCGTACTTAAGACCTTTGTAGGTATTATCGTTTTCGAGTTTTTCTCGTTCGGCCTTGAGCTGCTCAATTTCGACTTCCATCAATTGATTTTTCTTGATCAACTCATTGTTGGCTTGGTCCATGCGGATCGCATTAGCGGAGACTTTCTTGATATGAGTCAGCTCGCCGGATAGTTTTGCGGTACTTTTTTCTAAACTTTTTTTCTCTTTGCGTAGTTGGCTAGTTTCGTCCTGTAGCTCAATAAGCTTTTTGACTTGGTCGCCACCACTGTTTTTAAGTTGTTCAAGTTGCTGATTAACTTTGGCAATTCTATGGCGTGCGATGGGCTGTATGAGCAAATATTGGGTCTGAATCCAACCTTCGGTCCCCGAATTAGTTTTAACGTGCAGCCAAGTTTCATCTTCATTTTGATCAATGATTTCGACTTCGGTGCCGCTCTTCAAGCCTCGATGCACAATTCTGTGTTCGACGGTTTGGCCGCTGCGCAGTGGGACGTAAAGGACGTCGGAAATATAGCGCATTTCCGCTTCGGCTGCGCTGGCGAGTAATGTAATTAGGAGCAAGATTGCGGCGTTTAGCTTATTTTTCACAGAGATAATTTCGCGGGTTGTCTATTGAGTGGTGATGCATGTGACCATCTTCTTTAAGAAATTGTAGCAATGATAATACCTTAGCGCCTATTATCAGAGTGTCAACCATCTCACAGTCTACCGCTATAGCACTTAATGCGCCAACAACGATGCTATTTGGCCTAGCAAGTAGGGTTAAGGCAGGACCTTTTTGAACGGTTTAACGGTTACTTTTTCATAAACTCCTGCCTGCATGTAGGGATCATCATCGGCCCAACTTTTCGCTTGCTCTAAATTGTTAAATTCAGCGATCACCAGRCTACCGCTAAAACCTGCCTCGCCGGGTTGTTCGGAGTCAATGCTCGGATGAGGCCCTGCTACGAGTAATCGGCCCTCTTGTTTTAACGTTTCAAGTCGCGCGAGATGTTTTTCGCGTGTTGTTTTTCTCAGTGATAAACTGTTCGGAACGTCTTCACTGATGATTGCGTACCACATAGCCATACCTGCTATTAGTTGTAAAAGAGAGTGAGTTTGGGCAGAAGGTCGATTAAGAGGACCGATTAGTGCCAGTTTCAGATTAGGTTTGGGGGTCGTCCGAAGGCTCGGAGGGTTCGGTTGACGCGTCGCTTTCTTCGGGCTCTTTAATGTATTTAGCGAGGTAAATGGTTTGCCCCACCATAAACAGCANAMGWNCMTRMMCRAGCTGCCAAAGACTTTAAAGTCCACCCAATATTCGTGATAGGTAAAGGCGACGTATAGATTTGCGGAACCGCTGAAAAGGAAAAATACCACCCAGCTATAATTGAGATTGCGCCAGATTCGATCGGGCAAGTCCACCGCGTGGCTCATCATGCGCYGGATCAAGTTTTTGTCACCAATAAAYTCGCTGCCTAAAAAGATCATGGCGAATAGCGCATTGACGAGAGGGGCTTTCCATTTCAAGAATGTTTCGTCATGCAAGACTAAGGTGAGTGTGCCGAAAATGTAGACGGCCACTAGAGTAATGATTTGGAAGCGTTCTAATTTACGGTCCTTAATCCAATAGAAACCGTATTGGAGCGTCGTGACTACAATCAGTGTTTGCGTCGCGAGGTAAATGTCACCCATTTTGTAGGCGGTAAAGAATAAAATTAGGGGAATGAAATCAATAAGTTGTTTCATGTAATAACACCATTTAAAAAAATCTTTGGAATGATACTTGATTTAGCTTTAGGGCGTCTCTAAAAATCAGATGTTTTTCGTAAGGACAAAAAAGCACTGCACGGAAGGCCGCAGTGTACAAAGGCTACATGAGGAGCGACCGGGCTGGCGCACCAGTACGCAGCTGACGCTGCCATCGTGGGAATAGTAATTTTTAGAGAAGCCCTTTAGTTCGTTTAGGCGTGGATCGGTGCGAGTGATCAATCTGCGATAAGCTCGCTGCTTAAGATTGATTTAGCCTAAATTGATAGTAGACTGCTTTGAGTGTTGGGCAGTTCGCGGAAGCAAGATTTTTAATTTATTCTTAAGGCTTTAGACGGTAATGAGTTAATGGTTCAATTTGATTTACATAGCCACAGCAATCTTTCTGACGGTGCGCTCAGTCCGAAAGAACTAGTGATGAGAGCGAAATCGAAGGGCGTGGCGTGCTTGGCGTTGACCGATCACGATACTTTTTCGGGCATAGAAGAGGCGCGACTCACGGCGAAAGAAGCGAAGTTGGCGCTATTGGCCGGAGTGGAAATTAGTGCCTGCTGGCATAAACTCGACGTGCACGTGGTGGGGCTTGATTTTAACAGTGACGATGAGGGCTTTGGGCGCCGCCTAGAAGGGCAGCGTCAGGCGCGTTGGACGAGAGCTGAGAAAATAGCGCAGAAACTGGAGCAGAGAGGAATTCCAGGCACTTTAGAGGAGGCAAGAATAAAGGCCAAAGATCAGGTGGTGGGGCGGCCTGTGTTTGCTCAAATTCTAGTGGATAGAGGGATTGTCAAAGATCGCGGGCAAGCCTTTAAAAAACACCTAAAGGTGGGCAAGCCCGCTTACGTGATGACGGAATGGGTTTCTATGGAGGAGTCCATCGAGTGGATTCATCAGGCGGGTGGTTTGGCAGTGCTCGCCCATCCTGGTCGATACCCTATTTCAAAGACTAAATTGCGGCGTTTGGTGGCTGATTTTAAGACCCTCGGCGGTGATGGAATCGAAGTCAGTACCTCAACGCACAAAGTCAGTGATATCGATTTTCTAGCGAAACTAAGTTGTGAAAACGAACTGTACAGTTCCCAAGGCAGTGATTTCCATTTGCCGGAAAGCCATTGGGCAGAACTTGGGAAATTTCCGCCTTTGCCTGAGGTGTGCGAGCCAATCTGGAACAAACGTGGCTGGGAGAGCCAAATTTAGAATAATGTTTTGTGATATTTTGCCGTTATCAATTAAAGGGTTCGCTTTCACCTCCATAGAGTTATTATACGGCCACAATTTTTGCAGACCCTAGCAATGCGACAAAGCAGGACAAGCCTTGATGAGCCAGTATTTTACCATTCACCCTGAGAATCCGCCTTTAAGACTGATCAGAAAAGCGGCGGAAATTATTCATCAGGGAGGGGTCGTGATTTATCCCACGGACTCCACTTATGCCATTGGGTGTCAYATGGGGGATGTGCAAGCGATTAACCGGATAGCGCGCATACGGCGCTTTGATGCCAAGCATCATTTTACGGTTCTGTGCCCAGACCTTTCTGCCATTGCGAATTATGCCCGCATCAGTAATGGCGTATTTCGAATGCTGAAGTCGCATACTCCGGGGCCCTACACCTTTATTTTGAAAGCCACTAGCGAGGTGCCTCGAAAGCTGCACCACCCTAAGAGGAAGACTATTGGGATCCGAGTGCCTGACAACAAAATTCTTCAAGCGTTATTGGTGGAGTTAGGGCAGCCGATGATGACCTCCACGTTACAAATGCCCGACGATGACGGGCCTATTAACGACCCTGAAGAAATTAAACAGCGCTTAGGTTCGCAAGTGGATTTAATAATTGATGGCGGCATGGGCGGCATGTTGCCCACCACGGTCATTGACTTGGTGGACGAAACACCCACGATCGTGCGCCAAGGTTGTGGCGATAGCGAACCTTTCTATTACGCCTAAATTTACTAGGCTAATTCCCTGAGGCCTTTTTTGGCGATATAATCGCGCACATTATTACCCAACCCATTTACAGTTGATCCTCAGTGAAAGCTGAGGCTAAAAAGGAGAGCAGATTGAGTTCAGTGGTTTCTCAGCAACGGGTCCTTTCAGGTATGAGACCCACAGGCAGGCTGCATTTGGGCCATTATCATGGTGTCATTCGTAATTGGATCGACCTACAGCACGAATTCGATTGTTATTTGTTTGTAGCCGATTGGCATGCGTTGACGACTCATTACGCTGACCCCAAAGAAATGGAAGACAACGTTTGGGAAATGGTCATCGATTGGTTGGCTTGCGGCCTGAATCCGGGTTCCGCGACTTTATTTTTGCAATCGCGCGTGCCGGAACATGCCGAATTACACCTGCTGTTATCCATGATTACGCCATTGGGTTGGTTGGAGCGCGTGCCCTCCTACAAGGATCAGCAGAAAAAGCTTAAAGAAAAAGACCTCGCCACCTATGGGTTCTTGGGTTATCCGTTGCTGCAAAGCGCCGATATTTTGATTTATAAAGCGGGCATGGTGCCGGTGGGGGCGGATCAAGTTGCGCATGTAGAAATGACTCGTGAAGTGGCGCGACGATTTAATTTTATGTACGGCCGAGAGCCTGGTTTTGAAGAGGCGGTTGAGGCGGCCATTGCTCGGATGGGCAAAAAAGCGGCAAAGTTATATCGCAATTTACGCAACGCCTATCAAGAACAGGGCGACGACGAGGCATTGGAAACAGCGAAAGCCTTGGTTCAAGAACAGCAGAACGTCACTCTGGGGGATAAAGAGCGTTTGTTGGGCTCTCTGGAGGGCAGCGGTAAAGTGATTCTGCCCGAACCCCAAGCATTGTTAACGAAAGCGCCTAAAATGCCCGGTCTTGATGGACAAAAAATGTCTAAGTCCTACGGCAATACTATTCAGTTACGTGAAGCGCCCGAAGATGTTGAGAAGAAAATTAGGACCATGCCCACGGATCCGGCTCGAGTGCGAAGAAATGATCCGGGTGATCCAGAGAAATGCCCGGTATGGCAATTTCATCAAGTTTACTCAAGCCAAGAGACTTGTGCTTGGGTGCAAGAAGGCTGCAAAACGGCTGCGATAGGTTGCTTGGACTGTAAAAAGCCTATTATCGAAGCCGTTCAAGAAGAAGTCATTACGATTAGAGAGCGGGCGGTCCAGTACGAGAAGAACCCAGATTTAGTGCGCAGTATTGTGCTAGAAGGCTGTGAAAAGGCGCGTGAAGTTGCTCAGCAGACATTGGATGATGTGCGTGCTGCAATGGGCTTGAATTATCGATAGTGCTAGTGATCGAGAGTGTCAGTAATCTCGTAGGTAATTGTGTCGGCACATGAGCAAGTAGTTGTTAAGTAGTTGTTAAACAATTGTTAAGCGGTGGAGAGAGCCAAAAGGCTAAAGAGCCCGCTAGTGTACGGCACGCTATTGCGATCAGTTCGTCAAGGTGATGTCCTCAATCCGGGTGTGCTAGGATAGCCGGGTTCCGGGCACAGCACCGTAGTTGGTATTTTTATCGGCACTGTTATCAACACTGTT
>NVTH01000085.1 GCA_002401525.1 Moraxellaceae bacterium
AGCCCATCCTAAATAGCCAAACCATACAACGCTGCATGGAATACGCCTCCACCTTTGATCTCACCTTGTTTGTTAATCCTCAAGATCACGATCTGGCACAAAATGGCTGCGCCCACGAAGGCCCCACGGCCTCTAAACTAGGCTTGCCTACCATTCCTGAGACTGCCGAAACTATTGCTGTGGCGAAATACTTATTACTCGCCGAACACACCAACACCCGGATTCATTTCAATCAGCTTTCAGTTCAACGCTCGCTCGATTTAATTCAACAAGGCAAAGACCGGGGCTTACAAGTCAGCGCCGACGTCAGCGCTCATCAATTAATTCTAACGGATGAATGCCTCTCTGAATTTGATGGCGTCTACCACGTGCGCCCACCACTGCGCTGTCGATCCAATCGAGACGGCTTACGCAATGGCATTAAAGCGGGCATCATCAGCAGCATTTGCTCAGACCATCAACCCCATGAAGTCGCAGCAAAAATGGCCCCCTTTGCAGCCACAGAACCCGGCATCTCAAGCCTCGAGACCCTATTGCCCCTCACTCTGCGCCTAGTGGACGAAGGCAGCCTAACACTCAACCAAGCCATTGCTTGCTTGACCCATGGTCCAGCGTCAGTGCTTCAAATCGACGAAGGCGTCATTCAAGTCGGTCAAAAAGCCAACTTGTGTCTATTTGACCCCCAAGCCGAATACCAGCTTAGCGAACAAAGCCTCAAATCCACCGGCAAAAACTCACCCTTTCTAAACCAGACCTTAAAAGGCCAAGTTCGTTATACCCTATTGGAAGGCAAAATCAGCTATCAAAGCCAACTTTAACCTTGGCCTTGGCCTTGGCCTTGGCCTTGGCAGCTCTGCCCAGCCTCCTGCCGTTAATTAAAACCTCCCCTGAAAAAACGCGCTAATAACGCCATTATTTACAACACTACAATCTAACCGACGCGTTTTTCATCTTGCCGAAGATACCATAGGGGGTATAGTATAAAGCCAGAGGAGTAATTTAATGGCCAAAGAAAACACCAAAGACCAGATCTTAAAACGCATTGCTCGCATTGAAGGTCAGTTACGAGGCGTTCAAAAGCTCATCAAAGAGAATGCTGATTGCGAAAAAATTGCGCAGCAAATGAGTGCCGCACGAAAAGCGCTCGAAAAAAGCAATCATTTGATGCTGGCTTGCATGATAGAAGAGCAGCTTCTAGAACAGTCGCCTGAATTAAAATTGCAGACCGACGACATCAAAAGCCTTCTGTCCAAGTATTTGTAATCTTAAAACCTGACGTGGTCACTTCATGGCACCTCTATAAATTCACTGCGAACATTTGCCACTATAATAAGTAACAAGCCCGCCAACAACTTATAGGCCACTATTTTGGACACTGAATTTTTTAACACCGGCATTATTAACGCCATCGGCGGCGGCTTTCTAATCGGCACTTCAGCCGTTTTAATGATGTTACTGAATGGAAGAATCGCAGGGATTAGCGGGATTTTTTTCCAACTTAGTAAGCCAACACAAAAACCAATGTGGCAGCTGGCTTTTATTGTCGGCCTTCTTGGCGGTGCCTTCCTCTACTTCCACTTTACCAATCAAGCTTATCCTCACGTGCTCTTCTCTTGGGAACTGGCAATAGTAGGCGGATTTATAGTGGGTGTTGGCACCCGATTAAGCAGCGGTTGCACGAGTGGCCACGGCGTTTGCGGCATCAGCCGTTTTTCACCTCGATCCATCGTCGCCACGCTGGTTTTTATGAGCACTGGCATTTTCACCGCCAGCCTATTTTCATTGATTGATTGAGTGAGTCCCATGAAACTATCTCAAATAATAGTCAGCCTCGTTTCAGGCATGCTATTTGGAATAGGACTAGCGTTGTCAGGAATGATGGATCCAAAAATTGTCACCGCATTTTTAAACCCTTTTGGCGACTGGAACTATTCCTTGGCGTTTGTAATGGCCAGCGCAATCTCGGTGACCGCGCCGGCTTTTTATTTTATTTTTAAGAAAAACAAACCGATACTCGACGATTCATTTTATGTCAGCGACCTTAAAAATATCGATAAGAAACTGCTTATCGGTGGCGCTCTATTTGGAATAGGATGGGGCATTTATGGCTTATGCCCAGGCCCTGCCATTGCCCAATTATTCAGCTATCAACCCGAAATAATTATTTTTGTATTCGCAATGATGGGCGGCATGCTAGCCACCGAAAAACTTTCAAGATAAAGATCACAGTTAGGAATCACACGCTTAATTAGGAACCCGAAAATATGAATAACGAGTTTATTTTAAAACAACTTTTCGATGATCAATCGAGCACCTATTCCTACCTTCTGATTGACCGGCCATCAAAACAGGCGCTTTTAATTGATCCCGTCTACGAACAACATGAGCGAGATTTATCGCTTATTAATGAACTAGAGTTAAAGCTTCTGGCTTGCATTGATACCCATTGCCACGCCGACCACGTGACGGGTGCGTGGCTAATGAAACACAAGGTATCCAGCAAAATAATGGCTTCTGTTGGCTCGGGCATCGCATCGCTCGATCAAAAATTGAAAGACGGCGAACAGATAAATTTCGGAACACATCACTTATCGGTAAGGGAGACCCCTGGCCATACCGACGGCTGCATTGCCTTGGTACTGAATGACGAATCCATGGTGTTTAGCGGCGACTGCCTACTCATTAGATCCTGCGGTCGAACTGATTTTCAGCAAGGCTCGGCGCAAAAACTCTACCACTCAATCAAAAACAAATTATTTAATTTACCCAACGATTGCATCGTCTACCCGGCACATGACTATGCCGGACGCATGAGCAGCAGCATTGGCGAAGAAAAAAAACTCAATCCGCGTATTGGAGGAAAAGCCAACCTAGAAGATTTTGTTGGCTACATGGAAAATATGCAGCTTCCTCACCCCAAAAAATTAGACATTGCCGTGCCGGCTAATCTTAAAGCCGGGCGTCCGGCCGAAGATAAGTTACCCATTCAACCTGACTGGGCGCCAGTGACGACTACTTTCAGCCAAGTACTGCAGATTACCCCTCAATGGGTGGCCTCTCACAGGAAAGAATTGCATATCTTGGATGTGCGTCCATTGCATGAACTAAAAGAAGAGAGCACCAGAATTGAAGGCGCACAACACATCCCCATCAATGAACTTCGCGATCGAGTTTCAGAAGTGCCTGATGATAAACCAGTGATGACAATCTGTAGATCAGGGAAAAGATCCGTATTAGCGTTTACAATATTACGAGAAGCTGGCGCAAAAAAAGTTGCCAATATCGACGGTGGATTACTCCGTTGGCTAGAGGAAGGGCTGCCAACTATATAAGCGATTGACTGTATTAGTGACCCCAATTTCCTCATCTAACATTTAGATACATTACTCAATCCCCTGAAAATTTTCTCGCACTTTCGCCAAGTCCTCATCCGAAATGCTTTGCACCTGCACCAAGTTATCAAAATCGTTTGAATCCAAAACTTCAGCAGGTGAGTGCCTGCCTTTTACAAAAACCACTAGCTTCGCCTTAGACAATCGAGCCGCTGTTTTTTGCTTTCCCGAGTAATCTGATACCAGCAGTATCGTGGCATTATAACTTTTCACTCGGCTTGATTCCGGTAACATATTGGCAATCGCTAATGCCACACTTTTACCCAACTTTTTATCCTTTGCCAAATAGACAACATAGACGTCAGGTGCCCCAGCATAAACAACAGGAACACTGAAGAAGGCAAATGACACTAGGGCAACTATCACTACGCTATTAAATTTGTTCATGCTCGTCGCCCTCCCTTAAAAGTTGGCAATGATTGAAAGCATATCCATTGTGATCTCTTCTTCACCGCCTGCGGCAACAAAAGGACCCGGAGCATTCTCAAAATCCTCTAACGTATGGCGTTGGTGCTCAGCTCGCAAGCGAACGTCTTTTACGAATTGCCATTCGACTCCGAAAGTTTGCCGAGAACGATGAAATGGCGTAAAGCTGGCTTCGTCATTAGTATTCACCCGGTCATAGCGAAGTACCAGCTTCACGTATTGACTATTATTATCACCGTATTTTTTAACGCTGTAGGCACCCTCTAGATAGGACGCGGACATACTGTAATCACCCGTAGAAATATTCACTCCGCTCGGCCCCATCGCAACAACGGGATTTAACCCCGCAGTTTGCTCTACCTCTGCGCGTACTATCTCACCTTTTACATGCCATCGAGGCTGAGTTAAATCAACGTGAATACCGGTCATGGTGAGGTTCTGATCCGCGTCTTCATCCCAAGCGCCGCTGTACAAAGACACGCCAATATTCAACGGCAAGGCATAGGGAGTAAATGTTAACTTGGCGCTGTAGGCTAAATCGCTATTAATATCACTGTTGTCATCCCAGTCTGAACGCGCATTGTGCAGCCCATCCCTCACCCGCACGGTAGGATGAACTGCCATCATAGTGTCCATACTCGTGTCCATACTTGAACTCATGTCGGAATCCATATCCATGCTCGAGTCCATACTTGAACTCATGTCGGGATCCATATCCATGCTCGAGCCCATACTGGAATCCATATCCGAGCCCATGCTCATAGCCATCATCATGGTGGAACTTAAAGTTACTTCATTGGTATCCAACACAGCACCTTCAACGCCCAAACCATTAATGACCGCTACTTTGAGATTCAATATCCCCTGATTAAATTCTCTAGACCAATTCAGCATGAGCCCAAAATCGGTCCAGCCGTATTGCTCAAAATCGATCGCTGCATTATTAGACGGAACTACCTGCCAAGCCGTAAAAGGCTGACTCATTAAGGTTTGTTTAAAATTGGGTTTGTTTTCATTGTATTGAAGAAAGGGGACTAATATTCTTCCAAATCTAACATTAAGATTACCAAGACCATCCAATTCCCAATCGCGCATCGCCGCGATGTCAAAATCAAAATAATAATAATTTAATGCGCCCTTTAAGCGCTTATCTCTTCCACTGGCATTCTTATCGCTGAGATCGTAGCTAGTTTCGAGTTCAGTAGAAAACAACAGATTATCAGTGACAAGTAGGTCTGCGAAAATTGATGCTTCTCGCACTTGAATCAACGCTTCGTTTGGATCCCGCTCAAGGAATTCAGGCATCCCATCATGTTTCATGTAATGGGCATTGATATACCCACTTAGATTAACCCGCCCATCAGTGGTTTCTCGCAGCGAATCCGACAATTTCCCTAACGCACTGATTGGATTCATTGCTTGTAGATTAAATGAGGTGCAGACGATTAAAAAGCAAAAACAGCGCGCAATGAAATGATATAAGGGCATACGGTACTCCTAGTGATAATCCTATTGCCTAGAATCAACCACTGACTTCGATCAATGAATAGCCCATCCCATAAAAGTCATTTTTTAGGATGGGTTTAATATCGGCACAAATTGGCTACAGAAGACAAGCATCTTTAAGTTACTATCTACTGCCTTAATGCGAGTTTAGACCAATTTCAAAACCACTGTTGCTATCAATTTATGATCTCCGCCCCTAGTCAGCGTGAATTTTCAGCTTCTAATTAACCTGTTAATTAAGCGCCCTGCCAGCATCACGTTAATGATCTAAGCGTTAAAATTAATAGAACCATATTCATTAACGTCACCTTCAACACAATCTAAATCGCGCCCAAATACTGCTAAACTTAAGTCATTAGAAGAAAATTCTATTTTTTAAGGCCCCAATATATTTATTTAATTTTAACATTTAAAAATCCAGCCCCGACGTTACAAGCAACATAATATTTAATTTAATGTCATCGAGTACAAATTAAGCCAAGTGTTTGGCAGCTAAATAATGCGACGTAAAATTCTGATATTTGTTTTTATTTCTATGTTGATCACGGTGATATTGTCCTGTGCAATTCTTGCCTTGTTTAACATGCGCAATACCCTAGCCTACGCACAAGCCCAACAAAACTTTCAGGTCCAGAGCACTATTTCAGCAATCAACATCGGTTTATCCGAAGGACTAATCCCCTTCATCGACAGCACTTTTAGCAATGTTGCAGCCAATCAAGGCTTTGTAGGCGGGATTGTGTTTGATTCAGACATGAACGAAATTCGAGCTTTTCCGACAGACCATCAATTTGAAGATAGCCTTAGAGAATCCTTTGAAATCAATCACTTTAACGAAGCAGACAATCCCACCAAGAATATACAAGTGGCACAGTCTGCCTACACGCTTGCAAAATTAATCGATGAAGAAGGCGATATTATTGGCTATCTGTTTCTAAGTTTTGATAACAGTATTATTCGCAAAGCCGCCCAAAAATCTCTGCTGCAAGCACTTGGCATTGTTGCAGTTGTATCGGTGATATTACTGATTGTGATTGCATCGTGCATGACCATTATGATACGACCGCTGTTGGCACTGATAGAATTCATCCATAGAGTAAAGGATAACAAGGACTTTTCATTACGTTTTGATCAACCTAAAGCCGGCCTTATCGCCCAAGTGCTGCAGCTAGAAAGCGAAGAAATCATTAGTGCCCAAACAGCCTTCAACTCCATGGTAGACATGGTAGAAGCACTCCTCATTGAGTTAGCGCAAAAAAAGCACGAAATCGACGATATTTTAAATTCTATTGAACAAGGCATTTTCACTTTCAATATTGACCAAACAGTTAATTCAGAACACTCCGCCAAAGCCGAAATATTATTTAATACCCAAGAGTTTGAGAAAGCTAAACTTCAAGACTTATTTGATTTAGATGACGATCAAATGCAAAGATTTAACAAGTGGCTGGTACTTTGCTCGACCCATTCTAGAGCATTAAAGCAATGGAAGGCCTTCTCAAGATTATCACCTGCACAGGAATTTACTAGCACGGGAGATCTCACCAGCATTATCGACATCGAATACCGCCCTATTACAAGCAACGGTAAATTAGAGAAAATTATGGTGCTTGGTCGCGACATCACTAAGGAACGTGACGCTGAAACGGCGCTAATCAATAGCAGACAAGAACAAGAAGCGTTAATGGGCCGCGTCGCAGCGCTAATCAACAGTAGCGCAGAGGAAATCAAAGATTACATCGACTACGCCATCGCTGAAATGAAACGTTTGAATAATTGCAAAGACATGATAGATATTATTGATCAAGTCGACACTTTATTTAGAAGTGTACATACCTTGAAAGGCCATGCGGGCACATTAGGATTTAATTACTTTTCAATGCAACTTGCAGTGTTAGAAAGCAACCTAAGAAAAATAGCGAAGTTTGACGACAGCCTTAGTTTCGCTGATTGGAAAGAGCATTTAGACAAAGCCCAAGCAGAGCACAATCAAATCATTGATATGAAAAATAAAATATTTCACCGCCAATCGGGGGATCGAATATCAATTGATAAAAGACTATTCGATAACCTCGTGGAAACGCTACAAAGCGGTGCAAGTTATAGCAACCATGAAATCATTGACCAGCTTAACCAATTAGACACCCAATCCTTCGACAGTTATTGTCAAAAATATCGCAATCTCATTAAACGGTTTGCATAAAACTTAGACAAAAAAATAGACCCCTTAGTAGTGGAGACTCCCGACGCATTAATTCACAGAACTGAATTAAAACGAATCGACGACGCCCTGGTACATATAATTCGCAATGCCATCGACCACGGCATCGAGGATGAAAAAACCCGCTTCAATCTTCGCAAAGGCTCGGGAAAAATATCCATCTCCCTACATTCCGAAAACTCTGCCAACATTCTTACTATTAAAGATGACGGGGTTGGCTTGGACCCCCAAAAATTCGCAGCCATTGCCGTTGAAAAAGCCCTTATTAGCGCAGAAGAGAGTTTGGCGTTAAGCGATCAAGAAAAAATAAACCTTATTTTCATGCCTGGCTTTACCAGTAAAACCGAAATAACAGAACTCAGCGGCCAAGGCGTGGGCATGGATGCAGTCAATGATATTATGAAAGAACTCAACGGAGAGATTAGTTTACATAGCGATCTAGGCGCAGGAACCTCATTTACCCTAACATTCCCCTCACAAATCCAAAATCCTAGCATTGGCGTAAGGCATTAGCCATAAGAGACCGACGTCAATTTCCGTTGCCATCCTCCTGAATTTTTAAACGAATGTCGCATCGTGAATAACAGCATTAAACTGGTCGCAGAAACCTGGCTTCAATTCCTTATAAAGGCTGCGCTCTCAACCCTTAAAATACTGGCTTATCTTATTGATTCAACGATTATTATCAATTTTCACTCTAAGCCCGTAACAATCATCACAGCCCACAGCTCCACTAAGCAATCCACTCACGTCATGATATACTGCCCGCGCTTCGCGACTGGGCCCCTTTCAGTAACGGTAATATCCACAAAACGGCGCCCTCAACACTCGCGAAAACCCACTCATCGACCGACTCGAAAAATCATTCTCTAAGGGCTGCAGCAATGGCAAATGATCAAGACAATAAATTATGGGGCGGACGCTTCACTGAATCCACTGACGCCTTTGTGGAAGCCTTTACTGCCTCAGTGCAATTTGATCGCCGCCTCGCCACCCACGACATCGCAGGATCCATTGCTCACGCCAAAATGCTCGCCAAAGTGGGCGTAATCACCACCGAGGAAAGCAGAGCAATCATCGAGGGTCTTGGAGACATTTTGGCCGATATCGAAATGGGCCAATTTGAATGGTCCATCGCGCTGGAAGACGTGCACATGAACATTGAAGCCAAATTAACCGAGAAAATTGGCAGCGTCGGCAAGAAGCTTCACACCGGCCGCTCCAGAAACGATCAAGTCGCCACTGACATACGGCTTTATTTAAGGCAAGAAATCGATACGGTCTGCCTACAGATTACCGAGCTGCAAAAAACGCTGTTACAACAAGCAAAACAAGAAAATGACACCATTATGCCTGGCTTTACGCACCTTCAAACCGCTCAGCCAGTGACTTTTGGGCACCACATGATGGCTTGGTTTGAAATGCTTCAACGAGACTACGAGCGCTTTCAAGACTGTCGAAAACGGGTCAATAAAATGCCCCTCGGCGCCGCCGCTTTAGCCGGCACCACCTTCCCCATTGATCGAGTCTACACCGCCCAAATACTAGAATTTGACGAGCCCTGCTTAAACTCCTTGGACGCGGTCAGCGATCGTGATTTTGCAATTGAGTTTAGTGCTGCCGCGAGCATTCTGATGATGCACTTCTCCAGATTCTCCGAAGAGCTGGTGCTGTGGGCTTCAGCGCAATTTAACTTCGTCGATATCCCCGATCGATTTTGCACCGGCTCATCCATCATGCCGCAAAAGAAAAACCCGGATGTGCCTGAATTAGTGCGCGGCAAATCGGCTCGAGTCATGGGCAGTTTGACCACTTTGCTGACCTTAATGAAATCTCAGCCATTGGCGTACAACAAAGACAACCAAGAAGACAAAGAACCCCTATTTGACACC
Source organism: Moraxellaceae bacterium (assembly GCA_002401525.1). Lineage (GTDB taxonomy): Bacteria > Pseudomonadota > Gammaproteobacteria > Pseudomonadales > UBA3067. Next base: position 9,438 of record NVTH01000085.1, read on the forward strand.
ATTGATACCATTCAAGGCTGCCTAAGAGCCTACAACGGCATGATGCCTGCGCTAAAACCTAATCGCGACATCATGAAAAAAGCAGCGTTTCAAGGCTACTCCACCGCCACAGACCTTGCGGACTATTTAGTGAAAAAGGGCATCCCGTTTCGCGATGCCCATGAAGTGGTTGGCAAATCAGTGGCTTACGGAATCGAGCAAAATAAAGACCTAAGTGAACTCAGTTTGCCGGAGATCCGTCATTTCTGCGATAAAATCGAACAAGACGTTTTTGAAGTGTTAACCCTCGATGGGTCGGTGAAAGCGCGAGACCATTTGGGAGGGACCGCCCCAAGGCAAGTACTCATCGCCATCGAAAATGCTCAACGGGCACTTGCTAAACGTTAAACCTATTACGCGCCCACTCGCCTGACACCCGGGACACCTCGGTCATGCCCTCAATATTAACGTCATTCCCGTCTTCGCGGGAATGACGGCTGAGGGTCACAATTCCACTTACAATATTCTCCGCCGCTCCTAATGCAGAGTTTCTATACTGGAGGTATGGCAGTAACAGGCATCATCGCCCCCAACCTTGAAGACGGCATCGACCGAAAAACTTTAAAAGAGCTTAAAAAGCGCTTTATGGAGGTCAACAGCGGTCGCCTCGAACGCACTAAATCAGCATTACCCACCCGCCACCAACGATTTTTAGACGTGTTGCCGCTTCTTTTACACGTCAATCACCCGCTTCTGCCCGGCTATAACAACTCCGCAACACCTGCCATTATATGCGACTACAAACCGGACCGACCCACACTTCAGCAAGCCCAATGCCTAACCCGCAGCTTTAAGTACAAACATCAGCCCAAAGCCAACCCAAATATTTTTAGTATCTTTCTCATGGGCAGTACCGGCACCATCGCCCACTCAGCCTCCAGCGACATGGATATTTGGGTGGTCTATCGCCCCGAATTAGATCAACCCCAAATAGACGACCTCAGAGTAAAGCTCGATTCCATTACCGAATGGGCAAAAAGCATTGGCCTCGAAGCCTATTTTTTCTTGATGAACCCAGTCTCCTTTCGCCAAGGAGAGCGACAGACTCTTGAGGGCGAAGACTGCGGTTCTGCTCAACACTATTTATTACTCGATGAATTCTACCGCACCGCACTGCTCGTGGCCGGGCGTTATCCACTTTGGTGGCTTGTGCCCCCAGACGAAGAAACCAACTACCCACTGATCGCAGAAACTTTATTGAACAAACGCTTTATTCGAGCCAAAGAAACCATCGACTTTGGAGGCATCTCGGAACTCCCTGCCGGGGAATTTATTGGCGCAGGGATGTGGCATTTATACAAAGGCGTTGATTCAGCCTATAAATCAGTTTTAAAAATTTGCTTGACCGAAATCTATGCCGCCGAACACCCTAATGTCGAAAGTCTAAGTCACTATTTTAAACAAGCCATCTATAACAACCAACTCAACCTTGACGAACTAGACCCCTACATTATGGTGTATCGAAAAATCGAACACTATCTGGAAGAAAAAGATGATCTGCAACGATTAGAGCTAATTCGACGTTGCCTTTATTTCAAAATCAATATTCCCATGAGCAAAACAAAAAGCGTCAAATTAAGAAATTGGCGTTGGATCTTAATGAAAAAGTTTGTCACTGAATGGAACTGGGATAAAACCATATTGGAAAGGCTTGATAATCGTCAACACTGGAGCGTAATGGAAATATTCGCAGAACGTAACGCCCTGGTGAATCAGCTCACACTCAGTTATCGCTATCTTGCAGACTTTGCCAGCCGTCACAGTGATTCAATTACCATTAATCACCGCGACATGATCGTATTGGGCAGGAAACTTTACGCAGCCTTTGAGCGTAAAGGGGGGAAAATTGAACTGGTTAATCCAGGAATCTCTTCCAACATTACCGAAGACCATCTTTCAATTCACGCAGTCGAGAAAACGCTCGACAATACCAACGCCACCGGCTGGATCTGTTACAGCGGTCTCGTCACTCCCGATCAAACGGAATACTATACCCCTATAAAACGCACTGAAAGTATTATTGAACTTTTAACCTGGGGTTACTTTAATGGCCTGACCAACCTCAACACACGCTACTACCTCCAGCCAGGGGAAAGCGATTTAACCGAATACGAACTTCAACAAACTGCACACAGCTTTAGCCGGCTTTTCCCCGACCCAAAATTAGAAACCGGTCACGATCAATTCCACAAACCCACCATGATCACCCACTCGGCACTATTCCTAAACGTAGGCTGCGATCCCCTGCGAGAACAAACTAAAAAAGGCATCAGCGTTCTCACCAATCACACAGACGCACTAAAATACAGCGCATTGCACAACAATCTTGCCATCACCGTGGATCAAGTATTAATTAATAGCTGGGGAGAAATTCTCACTTCGCGCTACGCCGGTGACAATGCAATACTGGACTGCCTAATGGACTACCTAAAAGCATTGGCGGTTCAGACTGAGGAACCCTTACCAGAACTCAATTTATGCTGTTTTTGCGCGTCCCGAAAAGCATTAATTTCAAACCGAATCGAAGAATTATTTAACGACGTTTGCAATTATTATTTTCACGCCAACAATCCATTGTCTTCGCGTTACGTATTGGAAATAGATCGTAACTTTTACGTGATTCAATTCCAAAATGACAAACCCACTTATAAACGACTGAAAACACTCGCAGGACTGAAACATTATTTGGGAGACCCTCAAGCAGCCTACAGTCCTATCATATTAGATCGCCATTCTGATTCAAAAAATGATGTTAATTTAATCAGCGACTATTTTACCAGCGATAAAATTCAGGTGTTTTATAAGCTAGGCAGCAAAATCGATCTTTACGTTTCAGATTTTAGTGGTGCTTTATTCTTCGCTAAAATCCCCAAATGCAAAGAATCAATTTTACTCTCCCATTTACAATTATTTATTCACGCTTCGCTTTATCGGCGCACTGCAGAACGAAATACAAATTCGCTTTCTTCCCCAAATCAAAAAATAGTATTCTATCGAATTAAATCCACCAAGAAACAGCAACTCCCGTCCATAGAAAGGCAATCAATCCACTGGAGCTATCAAGACCAGCAATATTATAATGTCCAAGCCATCGCAGACCTGGATGGCCACGGAGGCATTACTTTCACTATTTTTTGCAATCACAAGGAATTCTCTGAACTCGAATACGGCGATCAAATATATCAAGCAGTGGCCCAATATATTCTTTCGCAACGCGCAGAAAACTCCAGCTATCCTTGCTATCTCACTGATTTAGACTTGTCTCGCATTGAAGAAAATCAATACGACGATACCCCCGTACAAATTGCACAACTATTTCGCTATAAACAACGCATCGAACAAAAGATAAATGCCACCTTGTTAAACTAGTTCAGCATCCTACTGCTAGACCTCTTCACCGCCAAGATCGGCTCAAAACCGCGCTCAAAAATCACCTTCTTGAAGTTCTTCGGTGGGGGGTATGCTTTTCAAGCACCTTACTAGTATACTTTCGCTTTTGGCCATTAAGTGGAGGGCTACAGATGCAAGAATTCAGCCCAAATACAGCGGCATTGATGGCGCTAAACCCAGTGCTATGCCTAGCAATAAGCCTTATTTTTTTGGCCTCCTGCGGTCAAAAAGGGGCGCTTTATTCGCCTGACCCCGCTCACCAACCCAACACGGCCGCCTCCATCCTCGAACCCCGTCCTCACGGTCCCCTCGATGAAGAAGAGGAAAGCAGCGACACCGAGACGCTGAACGTAATTCCTCAGCCAGCCTCCGACGCTGAAAAAGCCGAGGAAACGAACCCTAAAGCAGCAGACAAAAACGTCGCCGCCACACATCAATAACTTGAACCTTAGTTCGAACTATAATCCACCGCAGACAGCATAGATTTAATACCATGGATTACTTTAACTACCAAGAAGACCTGCTTTACGCAGAACAATGCTCCCTTGATGACATCGCAGCGCAATTCGGCACGCCGTGCTACGTCTATTCCAGAGCCACCCTTGAACGTCATTGGCATGCCTTCGACAGCGCTTTCGCTGATGCGCCACATCTGGTGTGTTACGCCGTTAAAGCCAACTCAAACTTGGCGGTATTGAACGTCTTAGCTCGACTTGGCTCCGGCTTTGACATTGTTTCAGGCGGCGAACTACAGCGTGTTATCGCGGCAGGGGGAGACCCTAGCAAAGTGGTATTTTCAGGCCTGGGCAAACAGGCTTGGGAAATCAAAGCCGCATTAGAAGCAGACATTCTGTGCTTCAATGTGGAATCCGCCCCAGAACTGGAGCGCATTGCGGAAGTTGCAGAATCAATGGGCATTAAGGCGCCGATTTCTATTCGAGTTAACCCCGACGTTGACGCCCAAACTCACCCGTACATCTCCACCGGCT
>NVTH01000086.1 GCA_002401525.1 Moraxellaceae bacterium
AAATGTTAAGACAGATGTAGATGGAGATTATCAATTAAAAGTATATAATATTTTAGGAGAAGTGGTTTTTTCTTTTAAAGAGAAATTTCAAAACACTTCCATTTCTAGGAACATTGATATTAGTTCCTTGAATAGTGGGGTTTACTTAGTAAAAGTATCTACAAAGAAAACAACAAGTGTTAAAAGGTTTATTAAAAAGTAAAAAATGAAAAATATAATTATACTCTTATTTATCAGCTCTGTTTTAACTGCTGTACCGGCTAATTTTGTCGGCAACATTGTAGGTGGTTTTGCGGGTGGCTTTGCCGGTGATTTGGGACGAAGAGCGTATCAAAATTGCCAGTAATCAGCAGAAGTCCTGGGTGTCGATTAATGTTGCTCCTAGCTTGGCCTGGGAGTCTGTGCTCGGCTTTTGGAATGAGCAAGGCATTCCCTTGGTTTATAAAAACGCCCGCAGAGGCATTATGGAAACGGAATGGGTGGTTTTGGATAAAGCCCATGGTAAAATTTTTGGGCGTGGTGAAATTGGGTCCGAGCTGGCCCCTTCAAAGGTGAAAATAAGGGTTCATATTGAACGAGGGGATTTTCCCGATATGACCAATGTTTACCTGATGCAGAAATACTCCAGCGGAGGTGAGGCTGAGTTGCCTGATGCAGCCACTATTGATTGGTCTGCACCGCAACTCTTTGATCATGTGCAAACGCCCCTTGCCGGACTGGCGTCTTATTTAAAAACCAATCAACAGCCTCCGACTTCGATTTCTTTAGCAGCGCAGAGTACTTCAGTGGAGCAATTGACTGAGATTGTGCAGCGCAGTGGATTAAATATGTTGTTGCTGAGGAAGGATTTTAATCATTCCTGGGTTTCTATCGGTGAAGCCTTAAAGCGCGGTAAATTCCCTCTGGAGGATTTAGATCGTAGTCAATCTTTGTTTTATTTAGAATTAAGGGACTCAGAAAAAAATAAATCTGAGTTGCTTGAACAATTATTACAAAAAGATGAGTTGAGTAAAAACTTATTCGGCGATTACAAATTGCAGCTTAAGTTGATTGAAGAGGGCGAGAATATTCTTGTTCGTGTTGAAAATAGCCAAGGGCTGCCGACGGTTAACGAAGTGTCTGCGGTGATTCTCAAACGTCTGAAAGAGTATATTAGTTAGTGGAATTTGCCTCTTTAGGAAGTGGTAGTAAGGGCAACGGCACTTTAATCCGTGACTCTGAAACTTGTTTGTTAGTGGATTGTGGCTTTAGCTTGAAGCGCACTTTGGCGCGCCTTGAGGTTTTGGCTCTATCGCCTTCTGATATCGATGGTATCCTGGTCACCCATGAACATACTGATCATATTCGCGGGGTAGGGCTGCTGGCTCGAAAGTTTGATATTCCGGTCTTTTTAACTGAAGGAACTTGCCAGGCCGACTTCTTAGATGAGCGACATAATGTGTTCATTATTGATGACAACGAAACGTTTGAAATCCGCGATCTAGAAGTTCAGTCCGTTCCCGTATCTCATGATGCGCGTAATCCCTGTCAATTTATAATATCCAATGAGACTCGCTGCTTTGGGCTGTTAACTGATGTTGGAGTGATTTCGAATCACCTTATCGAGGCTTATAAAGCGTGTGATAGTTTAGTGATGGAATTTAACTATGATTCGGTAAGCTTGGAATATGGTGATTATCCGGAGTTTTTAAAGCGTCGGGTGTCGGGAAATTTGGGGCATTTAAGTAATCAGCAAGCTTGTGAGTTTCTGGTCGCAGTGGATGCTAATCGATCAAAAAATATTATTGCGGCCCACATAAGTCTAAAGAACAATGATCCTTCTTTGGTGAGAGATCTATTGATAGGGGAGTTAGGGTACGCAGCGGATCAGATTGAATTATTTGATCAGGAGCAAGGGTTGGACTGGTGTAACGTATAACATCAGCTCCGGGTTTTATTAATTTTGTTAGTTTGTTTAGTGAGAGCTCTATTAATTGAGTTCCCTATCGTAGGTGGAGTATCCAATGAAAAAAAATGAAGAGTTGTTTGTAGGTAAAGCGAAGTCAGTTTATACCACTGACGATCCTGCCAAAATGGTGTTGTTGTTTAGAGACGATACGTCTGCTTTCGATGGTAAAAAAATTGAGCAGCTTGAAAATAAAGGGCTTATTAATAATAAGTTTAATGCYTTTATTATGGAGCAWTTAGAAGCCGCYGGCATTAAAACCCACCATGAATCATTGTTGTCAGATAATGAATCTTTGGTTAAGCGATTAGACATGATGCCTATTGAATGTGTGGTTAGAAATATTACAGCGGGTAGTATTTGCAAAAGAATTGGTGTTGAAGAAGGTTTGGAATTGAATCCGCCGACGTTTGAGTTCTTTCTGAAAAACGATGAGCTAGGGGATCCMATGATTAACGAATACCATATCCGTTCGTTTGGTTGGGCCGAAYCTGAACACGTCGAAAAAATGAAAGAAATTACTTTTCAAGTGAACGACGTGTTGAAAGCATTGTTTTTGAAAGGTGGAATGCTTTTGGTGGACTATAAATTGGAGTTTGGGATTTATCAGGGGGAAGTTCTCCTTGGGGATGAGTTTACGCCGGATGGCTGTCGCTTATGGGATCAGGAAACCCGCAAGAAGCTGGATAAAGATCGTTTTCGACAAGGTCTGGGCGGCGTTACTGATGCCTATATGGAAGTGGGGCACCGAATAGGGGTCGAATTTGGCATCTAAAGGAAGTGGGGCACAGGTTTAGACGTTGTGTTCTGCGCGAYGTAGAAAAGCAGCCATTGAGCTGTTTTTTTACGTTTAGGAGTGGGAGTTGTGAAATGTGTCAAATTGCTTTTCATTTGATCTTGCTCYTAATTTGAGCYCTTAAACGTGCATTGGTTTAAACCAATTGGATGAATGTCGGGATCTAGYCATTTGAAAATAAACCAGTAAATTATTTTTTTCTTGCGTTCTGGCTGATTATTTTAAAACATCATTAATGTGATCTTTATCTCCCCGTAGAGCCCTTTTTGCCATTAAAGTTTTACTTGTATTAGGCAATAGATGGGTGCGAGGAGGTTGGTTTGGCTAACAAGCGACGGTTTATACGGACTCAGTTACAGCATTATATTGATGTATTTGATCGCTCTTCAGATTTTGCAATAGGAATGCTTGTGGATATATCCGCCGAGGGGGTCCGAATTAACACCGGGCAACTCGTAGGACTTAACGCCATTATTCATTTGGAGTTACACCATGCTCCGAATAAAGTTGAAGGCCAACAGTTGGTGTTTGATGCGCGGATTCGATGGGTTAGGAATTGTTCTGACGGGTTTTACGAAGCCGGTTGTGAATTGTTTAACGTCTCTCCTGCGGCTCGGCAGCTGCTGTCTAGTTATGGGTAAACTAACCGGCTAGTTCAACCACTAATTTCCTCACGCTCACTTTCTAGCGCTGGCTTTGTCGCACTAGCGTTATCAAAAACAGCCTATTCAATGTGAGCTTTAAAGAGCGTGGCACTTTGCTTTCGGGCATGGCGTATTGGTCTGTGGCTCTCAGGAGTCGGAACTGGATGGTCACCCGTTAGCTGCAAGCGCTCATGAATAAACCATAAATCGGCGAGATTTACTCTGTGGTCTTTTTGTATGGCTCGTGTAATTGAGCCGGTTTGTTAATGTTAGAGCAAGTTTATAGCCGTTAAGCTTGTTGTCATTAGTTTCACAGAGCTATTGTCAAAGTCGAAACCCCCGCAGCTCAATGATCTATTGGCTTGAAATCGCTAGGCATTGACTGAATTTTAAGACCAAAATGCGTGTAAAAGCGCGATAATTTGGTGTCGAAGTAGGTATACTCAGAAAATGAGTTGAGAAGTAAACAGGGAGAATTAGACAGTAGTTTTTATTGAACTGTGAATTTATTCACGCCATTGATTAAGAAATGTCCTTAATCTTGGCGGCCGACAAGCGGCATAAAATTACCGAAGGAGTGTAGAGTGGACGAGCGTACTAGGGTAAGACATACACTTAATTATTTTTTAGATGTTGTGGATTGCAATAAGGATGAAAAAGTTGGGTTGATGGTCGATCTCTCCAATAAAGGGCTTATGGTTTCGAGTCATATTGAGATAGAAGTAGGCTTAGAGTGTGTTTTCGCCGTCGTTGATAATCGCGATGCTCAACAATCCGAGCAAAAAGAACCTTTTACGGTTAAAAGCGTGTGGTGCAAACCATCCGCTGAAGGTAGTTTTGACGTTGGATTTGAATTTATCGACGTGCCGGCTGGCGCAAAGTTAGTATTTGAAAATTTTACTTCCAAACAAGCTAAGGTCAGGGATCGTAAAACCAAGCTTAATCCGACTGCGAAACAGTTCTCTTTAACCTAACGCTAGATGCCCAGATTCGATTGAATCGGTCATTGGATTTTAATTTTCCCCTGGATCGCACAAAAAGATCGTCTACTGTATAGTTTTGGCAAGCAAGTGAGATCAATCCCCGCCCTGCGATATTCAAACGATGCGTGAGGGATGATCGCTGGAAAAAAACCGCCCTCATTTTCCGCTTTATACCCGTCTAGAAATCCACCCGTAATACCGCCGCAGCTACGCATTGTTTTCGTGTATCTTTTACAAACTTTTGCTACGCCTGCAAAATATTTCGAAGTATTGCCCCTGCTATTTTTAAAGGTTGAGGCCGTAAAACCAAACACGGCCGCTTCCACCTCCCCAAGCTCTAATTCTATCCCCGCGATATTGTGTTCTTCGTTCATTTTTTTGCTGCGGTCGAAATGGTGAGACCAACCGCCGAGTTGAATATAAGTCGAATTGGCTGAGCAAATAGAAGGAGCGGTGATGACGAAAAGGATTATTAGGCTAGTGCAGTAAGTCAGTCTCATCATCGGTTTAGGCGTTTCCTTTTTCGGCGATTCAATGGCATAGGCGTGGCAACTTGGGCACCGGCAGTTAAAGGCACAGGAAAGGCATAGGCAGTTAAGGGCATACGCGTTCATGAGGTATAGATAGTTATAGTTGGGATTGGAGCGTCTGCTAGGCATATAAAAAAATAGACTAAGCTCAGGCAAACTGGAGCAAAATAGAAATTAGTGAATAGCGCTTGTGCTTGTGGGGTATACTGCCCCGATTTTGGCAGTGCCTTCTCAATATCGAGAAAGCGACCCTTTCAAGGTGACACGCAGACATCCACAAAACTAGCGATAACCACAAACATTCACCTTGCAAGCAATAACCCCGCAAGCAATCGAAAACCATAGGAACGTCTGATGGCCATAGTACAAGTACGAGATTTAAAGTTAGGCTATGGAGCCGAAAACCTATTTGATGGCGCTGAGTTGCAGATAGACCCACGTGAGCGAGTTTGTTTGGTGGGTAGAAATGGCGCGGGGAAAAGTACATTTTTAAAGCTGCTCGCAGGTCAAATTTCTCAAGATAGCGGCGAGATTCTGTTTGCTGGAGACAGTCGAATTGCAATGCTAAGTCAAACCGTACCTCCGGGCGTTGTCGGTACGGTGAATGAGGTGATCACCTTAGGGTATGGAGAGGTTGGGGAAAAACTTAATCGTTATCAAACCTTACTGACTGATTTAGAGACGGACGCCCTGAATCAAAGTCTGCTGGATGAACTTGAAGTATTGCAAAAGCATATTGAGGACAATGGAGGATGGGAGATTGGCCAAAAAGTAGATGCCGCTCTTTCTCGATTTGATCTGGACGGAAATGCGATGTTTGCTTCCTTGTCCGGGGGCCTTAAACGCCGCGTGTTACTGGCGCAGGTATGTGTCACTGAGCCAGCATTGTTGTTATTGGATGAGCCCACCAACCATCTTGATATCCGTGCCATTGAGTGGCTCGAAGAGTTTTTGCTGAATTACAAGCAAAGCATTCTGTTTGTTACCCATGACCGTGCTTTTCTTCAGAACGTCACGACCCGAATTGTCGAGTTGGATCGCGGGGTGTTTAGCAGTTGGCCCGGTGATTATGAAAACTATCTGCAAATCAAAGCCCACCGACTTGAGACTGAATTGGTTCAAAATGCCAAGTTTGATAAAAAGCTCGCGGAAGAGGAAAAGTGGATTCGACAAGGAATTCAAGCCCGGAGAACGCGTAATGAGGGCCGAGTTCGAGCTTTGAAGCGGCTGCGGGAAGAGCGACGGGTAAGACGAAACGTCAAAGGCAATGTCTCGCTAAATTTTCAGACAGAAGAAAAAAGCGGCAAACTTGTGGTGGATGCGAAAGCAGTCGGTTATTCCTACCAAGATAAGGGAATCGAGAAAACCATTGTCRAAGACTTTTCCGTTCGGGTGATGCGGTCCGATAAGATTGGCGTTATTGGTCGAAACGGAATAGGCAAAACCACCCTGATCCGTTTGCTGGTGGGGGAATTAGCCCCTCAGCAAGGCACTGTGGAATTGGGCACGAATTTGCAAGTGGCTTATTTTGATCAAATGCGCAGTCAATTAAACCAAGATGAGTCCATCTTGGATAATGTCTGTGAAGGGTCCGATTACATCGATGTTAACGGCAGTCAACGCCACGGATTAGGTTATTTGCAGGATTTCTTGTTTAGCCCTCAGCAAGCTAGAACTCCTGTTTCTGCATTATCCGGAGGGGAACAAAATCGGGTGCTGCTTGCCAAGCTTTTTGTGCGACCTGCCAACTTCCTAATATTGGATGAGCCTACCAACGATCTGGATGTTGAAACCCTCGAACTGCTTGAGGAATTGTTAGTGAACTACCAAGGGACTTTGATTGTAATCAGCCATGATCGAGCTTTCTTAAACAATGTGGTCAGCAGCACCTTAGTGTTTGAGTCCGAGAACGGCAGGGTGCAAGAATACGTTGGAGGTTATGATGATTGGATCTCCCAGCGACCTCAGTCATTCAAAGACGCGTTTGGGGGTTCTTCTTCCGCAGCAGATGACCAGGCGGTGCTTGAGCGTGACACCACCGATGCAGTATCGTTGGAGTTGGTCTCGCCTAAGAAACGGAAATTATCCTACAAAGATCAGCGCGAACTCGACGCCTTGCCTAAAAAGATAGAGCAATTGGAAATCTCCATCGAGGGTATTCATAAGGAGATGGCAGATCCAGATACCTACCAGAAAGACCCTCAGCATGTCGCCAAAATTCAAGATAAATTGGCGAAATTTGAAACTGAGCTGCAACAAGCCTATCAACAGTGGGAGGCACTAGAGGACTGAAATACTGAGGCTCTGTATAGAGCCTATATTTTCTCTGCTGCGTCTAATTAATGCCTAGAATAATGTCTGGGACAGTGCCTGAAGAGTAATGCCTGAAGTGTGTCTGTGCGACAGGGTTTGTCGCGCTAGATTTGATGGATTGTTAGCACGAATTTCCTGGTTTCAATAAGTTTTGCACAGGGTGCGCACGAGTAGAATTTACAAACGGTTACGTATTGTTTCATATAATAACTTTTAATGTTGTCCATAAATATTTGATAAACAACAAGAATATTTTATTTTTGATGTGGTATGGAGCGCTGGCCTAAGATGCTTTCATGAAAAGCAATATGCTTGAGCTTTTACTATCCCCAATGTTATCCACAGCGTTAAGTGATTGATGGTAGACGAAGTTGGATTGATAGTGATTACAAAATTTTTGAAATATTTACTGCAAAACTAGCGCTATAAGAGTAGTCTGCGCGTCTTTAATGGAGCCTATATTTGGGCCTCGATTACTGGGTGCGTTTAGTTGCAGATATTGATTGCAAACATTGGTTGGCGAATGATGGTTGGCGTGGAATTTAAAAGCATAAAAGACGGAACGGCTCTTTCACGTCTTTATTACAAACTCGCAACTAATCCTTCTAACACCCGTTTGATTGAGAGTGGTCGGTTTCCCTCTCGCTGGAAAGTGCGCATGCTTAGACGTGCCGCTGACAGAAATCATATCGGCGCGATGAGCGAGTTGGGGTGGTTATTGTTGTATCACGGAGCGACTCGCACCGATAAAAGAAAAGGCATGGAGTACATCCGCCTTGCAGCGCGCAGAGACGATCCCGAAGCTCAGTTCCAAATGGGGCGTATTTACCATTGCGGTATAGAGCTCTATCCCAAAGATCCTAAGCAGGCAATCCATTGGTTTACCCTCGCAGCGGAGCAGTCTCACACTGCAGCGGCAGAATTTTTAGCGAAAGCTTATGCTGAAGGCCAATTAGGTTTGGAAGAAGATCAAAAAGCAGCCAAAATTTGGCGGGCCGTTGCTGAGGCCGATAACAGCGAACAAGTCACCGATGCAGCAGCGATATAATTCGATTTAACAGCTCCTGCAAACTGCACCTGCAATTAGATGGAGCTAATTTATTTACGGTACCTGTTCGGATCTTAGTCTTCTATTTAAGCCTTTTGTTTGCAATTACAGTGATATTTTTAGGATACTCTCGCCTTCTGCTTTTTTATAGCTGGGTTATCGTTTTAGTAAGCGGCAATCGCGCTCGCTTGATCAATGGGAATTATGGAGTGTTATGAATACAAGTGCTGCTGGAGCTAACATCGTTGACGTAACGGAAGAAAATATCCGTGAGACGGTGATCGATGCGTCGAATCAAATACCTGTTCTCGTGGATTTTTGGGCCGATTGGTGCGAGCCCTGYAAAGCGTTRACGCCRATTTTGGAAAAACTCGCCCAAGAATACAATGGCCGATTTWTRCTSGCYAAAGTGAATGCCGACGATCAGCAAGGGTTGGCAGGGCAGTTCGGCGTTCGAAGTTTGCCTACTTTAAAACTGGTTGTGCAGGGGCAAATTGCAGAGGAGTTGGTGGGGCTGCAGTCAGAGTCTGCAGTGCGCGCTTTAATCGAGAAGTATTTACCTCGCACAGCAAAGGAAGAGCTTGARGCGTTGATTGAAAAAATCAACGAATTGCGAACCCTCGGGCARATGGACAAAGTGCAAGCGCTGCTAAAACAAGCCATTGCRACCTCTCCYGATGATGAAAAACTTAAACTRCTTTATGCCGATGTGTTAATTGATTTAGATGAAGTCGATGACGCTAAAACCATGGTGGATAGTCTTTCTCCTGATTCTAAAGAAGGCCCGTTGGCAAGAAGCTTTTTTGCTCGACTGGAGCTACTTGAGAAAGTAAAAAAGCTACCTCCTTTTGCGGAGCTCGAAGCAAAACTGCACAAAGCGCCTGATGATTTAGACGTACAGCTTCAGCTAGCGATGCACTGCGCTTCCCTTGCAGATTATGATCGAGCGTTGGCGCTGCTATGGACGCTATTTTCGCAACACGGCAAATTTAAAACTGACGAGGTGAAAAGCCACTTCCTTAATTTGCTTGAAGTGTTAGGAAAAAAAGACCCTCGGGCGATCGCCTATCGTAAAAAAATGTTTAGTTTCCTGCATTAAACAGCTCATTAGCCAAATCACTGCGAACAGTATGCAGTTCCTCCCTGGTTTTACCTAATAAGACTATTCTGCCTTGATTGTTAATCCCCTTGACAGTTGAGGTAGAGGTGCCAGTCTTAAAGACGAGACTTGCCAATGCGAGTTTCTGAAATGGATTTCCCTGGGTACGGGATCATCTCAATAAATTGCTTGGATATAAGGAAATTGGTCAAGCAATGTCAAATATTGTTGCGTCACTGATTGCGTTGTTGGTGCTTTCATCCCCTATTGATGAGATGAGGGCGTTGCTTGAACAGGGTCAACCTCAGTTAGCGTTTGAAGCCGCGTCAGCGCATGAAAATAACTGGGCCGGCGAAGTAGAGTTTGATTTCTACTATGGAATCGCTGCACTTGAATCGGGCCATCCTCAATACGCTTCCATGGCGTTCGACCGCATTTTAATGTTGCATCCCAATAATCCCCGAGTGCAATTAGAGTTGGCTCGATCATTTTATGTGATGGGGGATTTGAAAGCTGCGCGTCGAGAGTTCGAAGCGGTATTAGGCATTAACCCGCCGGATGAGGTAAAGCAGCGGGTGGCTATCTTTCTGGCAGCCATCGACGTCAAACTTAAGCAGCAAGGGACGCAGTGGCGACGCCAAGCGAGCTGGCAAAGTGGTTATGATTCCAATATCAACAGCGCTTCAAATACCTCGTTCGATGCAGTGCTAGGTCCCTTCCTGGTCACTTTATTCCCTTCCGATGAAACCAAAAAACAAAGTGATGTGTTTAATGAGCTGGGAATTAGCGGTTCAGTAGGCATCCCCATGAGTAGGCGATTTGGGTATTTTGCCAACGCAGGAATAATAAGCCGCGTGAATTCTTCTTCCAGCGATTTTGATACCTTCAGCCTAAATATGGGGGGCGGAGGGAGCTACCAGCTCAACCAAAATCAATTTCGATTTCCTGCTAGCGTTCAGAGTTTATGGGTCGATGGCGAGGAATCTCGAAAACTGCTGAGTCTCGGGAGCGAGTGGAGCTTGCCCTTGGGAACGAGCCGGCAAATGAGCGCCTCGGTGCAAATGTCTGGCGTGCGGTTCCCCAATAATGCCCGTTATGTGAGTGGCGTCAAACAAGCCGATAATCATCAGCGCGACCTTAATCAAACGGTTTTAGCGCTTGGTTTATGGCAAGATTTATCGGCGCTTTCTACCACCGTGCAAGGCAATATAATGCTGGGACAAGACAATGCCCTGGGCGGAGACTCCAGCGGCAATGATATTTACGGCAAAAAATTTATTACGATTCAACTGGCGGCGCAATATCGGCCATTGAATCGGCATGTGTTGCAGTTTCGATTCCTCGCTCAAGATTCTGATTATGAAGAACTGGACCCACGCTTTCCGAAGGCGATTCGGAGTGATTTGCTTGCCAGCGTCAGCGTGGATTGGCAGTGGTTACTTTCAAAAAAATTACAATTAAATTCAACGCTGGATTATTCCGACAATCATTCGAATTTGAATAATTATGATTACGATCGATCCACGTGGGTACTTGGTGTGAATTACATTTGGTAGTGATTGAAAAATGAAATTATGGCTTGCTGAAACCCCTACCCGAACGCCTTTACTAAAGCTCTTAAGCGTTGTGATTCTATTGTTCAGCAGCGCTCTATCGATGCAAAGCATGGCTTCCCCTGACGTGGTGGGCTTGATTATTCTCTCAAAGGGAAAGGTGGTTGCAATGTCCTCGGGGGGGGAGGAGCGTGCGTTAACTCGTCGTTCCTCGCTGTTTGAAGGGGATAGGGTATCAACCGGCCCAGGGGCTAAAACACAAATAAAATTTACTGACGGTTCAATCATCGCGTTACGCGATAACACCGAATTACTCATCGAGAACTATCAGTTTTCGAAACAGTCGGGTGAAGATAAGAGCATTCTAAAACTAGTCAAAGGAGGTTTTCGAGCCATTACGGGGGTGATTGGCAAGAATAATCCCGAAGATTACAAGGTGAATACAAACCTGGCCACTATTGGAATTCGAGGCACCCACTTTGAATTGGTATTGGCTGAAGAATTAGGGGTTGCGGTATGGGATGGCGGGATAACAGTCGAAAATAATGCGGGGAAAATGGTCCTTGGGCAGGGGGCTAGTTTTCAGTTTGCGTTGGTGAAAGCCATTAATCAGATGCCGAAAGGCCTATTAAAGCCGCCTCCGGGTATTTCTTCGGTTTCTTCTGCAGAAAACCAACAAAGTGAAACTAAAGAAAATGGGGATAAGAAGAGCGAGCAGGAGAAGAAGCGCGAGCAAAAAGAAAAAGAGTCAGGTCAGGAGGAAAAAGCCGAACATGAAGCGCAGCAGAATGACGAAGCTAATGAAAACCCAGACCAACCTCAGCATCAGCTAGCCGAAGAAGAAAAAAAACAGGCTCCACTTGGCATCGATGGTAAAGCGGAGGAGTTGCAAGGCAGACCAACTGAACTTTCGCCGGATGTCTTTATTCCGAGTCTAAGCGAGGGACTTGGAGACAAAGAAGCAGACCAGTTTGGATTTCAAGGAGCACAGCAAGTGGCTATTGCGCTCGAGCCTGATTATTTACAGAAGCTAACAGGGTTCGCACCGAAGCAAGAAAATTTCCTAGATAACCCCGTTCAACTCCCTCTGCCAGTGGTCTCTGCAGACTGTCTGGATGGCGAGAATTACGAGTCTTGCGTCGGGGCGATTGAAAACTTTGAATTTGATGAAGGCAGGGTGATTGGTAGCGGTAGCGAAAGCGAAAGCGAAAGCGGTGGGGCATTGGCAGACGTTGAAACCAGGCTAAGTGAGCAAGAATTTCAAAACTTGCGCCCCCAAGCAGCCCTGGCGGTGGCAGCCAATGGAAGTGATTCTCAGAGCCTGCCCTTTGTTTGGTTGGAAGATTTACTGGTGACCCTTAACGCACAAGAGGAAGCGGTTTTTGCGGTTGAGGACGTGCTGGGTGATGGGGCGGCGGCTTTTTCTTATGTGATTCGTAAAGGAGATGCCTTGTCGGGCTTTGACTCAGACCCGAATCCAATAGCCGATGTGTATTACGGCGTATGGTGGGGTGATGTGGCGCCTGTGGAGGTGTATTCCGATGCCAGCGATGGCACTCTCTTTAATGCATTGGATTATCCGGTTTTTTGGGTAGCTGCGCCCCCCACATTAACCGAAAATCTGAATAACTTGAATGGTCTGTTTTATTTTGATCAGGTGGTGTTTTTTAGCGGCGAGAGTAATTCGGGGCCAGTCACCAATGTCAATTTAAGAATGGACATTAATATGGACACGTTACTCGTTTCTAACGGTGAGTTTCGCATTGGCAGTGCTCCCTTGGAGCGTCCGGACCTAGAGAATGTTTGGAAATTTGATTTTATCGGTGAAATAACTGGGCAGTCATTTGAGGTGGAAAATGGGCAGTTAAGTGGATCCTATTTTGCAGCCGGGGCGCAAAGCGCTCTGCAGGCCGAAGGGCTATTGAGTGGTTTCTTTACCGGGGAGAATGGTGAATTGCTGGTCGGGTCTTTTTATGCCAACGCCATGACGGATGCTTCCATTTTTGCCGCAGGCGTTTATGGCGTTAGTAATTTTCATCCTCTCGACCGTCTCGGGTTGCTGACGATAGCGTCGGGCAAACAGTTTGGCCTGACAGCAGATAATTTTCAGGAACAGCTGTCAGACCAAGCGGTTATTGGCGGCCGCTCTAGCGACGGAGGCGCTGGTTCGGCAACCGTGGAGCATCGAGAGGGCGGGCCTTTTACAGTGGATTTTGCCAGTCAGGATTTGATTTATTCTGTGACTCGAGGGGAGGCGGATTTCCTGGTGTTTGATGGCGACTCGGGAGATAAGTTTCCTGCTGGAGTGGCGGCTGGGGTGTGGTATGGAAATATAGAAACCCCAGTGTTGGTGGAGACTGCCAGCGGCTTAGTGAATGTGGACCGTCCAGTGTATTGGATCACGGCCTTGCCTAGTCCCATTGAAACCATGAACATTTTGGAAGGCGTGGGAGTTTATTACAACGAGAGTTCGTTCTTTGCTGGGGAAGGCAGTGCAGGACCCCTGTTAGATTTTCAAATGGGGTTTTCCGTCGATTTTGTGAATAACCAAATTAACTCGGGTTTTCTTTATGCGATGACTCAAGGTGGCCAAGGTCAGGATTTCTGGAGCTTTACATTTGACGGCAGCGTCAACGACCAACTATTGAGTTTAAATGAAAACCTGTTTGGGACTGTGTGCAGTGATCAGTCTTGTTCCGGCACTTCAGCGCAGGCTGACGGTGAGGTGAACGGTTTTTTTGTCGGCGGGGGCGCTGGAGCGGTGGTGGGGGCATTTCATTTTTGGGAAAACGGAAACGTGAATCGATTTGTGGCGGGTACCTATG
>NVTH01000087.1 GCA_002401525.1 Moraxellaceae bacterium
ATCGGTCAAGTGGGCTATCAACAATTGGGGGTACACCTGAATTATGACCAAGAGCTCTCCAATGCATGGCGGATGGGGTATGCCGTTGGCTATGACATGACCGACTACGAAAGGCTTTTGTTGAACAAGGTCAATCTTGACAACCGTCAGACTTCTCATCAGGAAGATAATTATTTTGCACGGATTCTCACTCACTGGACCCCAGATGATCGTTTCTCGTTAGCGGTTGGATTTGAATTCAACCGTAATGAATACGGGTTAAGAAGCCCCGATTTTCCCGATAAAGCCCCCTCCTCAGCTCAATTTGAAGAAGGTATGCCGCGGTGGCATACGCAAACCCGATCAGCGCTGGTGGATACACATTGGTACATCAATGGCCATTGGACTGCTTTTTTCAGTGCGCGCCTGGATAAACATACCTTTTCTGAACCGGAGGCTTCACCTCGTTTTGCTTTGGTGAACACCCCAACCGATCAGGACACCGTGAAGCTCATCCTCTCACGCTCAAATCTTTTGAGCTATGCCGACAGTATCAAAAAGACGCATGATGCAGGTTCAGGGGATATCGCCACTGAAACACTTGATAATATCGAACTTCGGTACGAGCGAAACCATAGCTCACAACTATTTTCAGCGATCTCGGTCTACCACCAACAAATCGAAGCCATAGGCTACGATTTTGTAGCCAATAAAAACGTCATCGTGGGAGAGCAAGAACAAGCTGGAACGGAATTGGAACTTAGCTTTCGTGGAGAAAACGTTCAGTTGGGTCTTTCTCATCAATACCACAATCTCATTGATTTCGAGTTGGGCCCTACCACTAAAGCAACCTTTGTCACCGCAGCACCCTATGACTTTGGCAACGATTTAGACAGCTGGAGCAACCACATTTCTAAGGTCGACCTCACCTACAGATTAAATGACCGCTGGCGCACCCACGGCAATCTCCAATACTTATGGAAATTTGACGGTATGGGAGACCAAGTCGCGTATCGCAACTCAACACTTGCCGAGGATGCCCAACGCACCGAACCAGGCTGGGATGACACCTTTAAAAAAAGCGTATTTCTTAATCTAGGCATCGAGTGCAAACCTAGCAAACATTACACCATCAACCTCATTGGCTATCACCTACTGGGCCTTATTGATAAGGACCTCAACAAACAAAACTATCTCGGTGGATTTGGTGGCTACCGCAATCTCGCTCCCAGTATTGGTATAGATATAAGCTGGACGCCTTAATAGACTTACTTAGACAGGCCGCAAGAATGGCGCCCACATGCCAAAAATTGAGTTTTTTCTATCTGCTATTACTCTGTAGCAGCATCTGTTCCAGTGCGGACGTCCCACAAATCCCTCAATATTATGTAAAAGCAGCTTTTCTAATAGAATTAGTCGATTTTGTAAAATGGCCCAATGATACAAGTGATCATAGTGGGGAAAACAAAAAAACAATCTGTGTGTTCGGAGAAAATCCATTTCACGATTACTTGGAAAAATTTTCGGCTATAGAGAATAACAACATTGCTATACATTATTTTCAGAATTTAGAGAAAATCCCTCATTGCCATATTCTGTTTATCAGTCGATCAGAAAAGCACAGCTTATCAAAGATTCTCAGAGTCCTAAAAAACAAAATAGTCCTCACTGTCAGCGACATTCGCAACTTTGCCCATGAAAAAGGCATGATCGAATTTGTGATTCGCTCTCGAAAAGTTCGCTTGAGGATCGACCTTGCAACCATTAACGAATCTGGAATTAAACTGAGCTCCAATTTAATCGAACTTGCTATGCTGGTTAACGATGATGATAAATATAATAAAAAGAAGGGTCGGCAATGAATTTCATGCTGCATAGCTCGATCAAGCGAAAGATGATAGTAATGATCATGTCGACGGTTTTTGCAGCATTGTTAGTGATGGGAACCTCCTTGGTTGTGGTTGACCAAAAAGCCGCCGAGAGGACAATGTCTCAACGAATATCGACATTAAGCAGAGTGATCGCTGACCGCAGTAAGGCCGCCATTCGATTTGATGATCCGGAAGCGGCCAACGAAATTCTTGCAGCGTTGAGACAGGACACTTCGATCGTTGAAGCGTGTATTTATACATTATCAATGGAACTCTTTGCCATTTACACAAACACCAACGCATTAGAATGCAAGAACAAAGCGCAACAAGAAGGGGTACTATTTATTGAAAATCAATTACACCTCTTTCAAACAATTTACCTAAAAGAAAAGATCATCGGCAGTTTGCACATTGCTGCCTCATTGAGCGAAATCAGAGCGCGACTGATGTGGTTTTTATTAGTAGTAATGAGCCTAACTCTTACAGTCTCTGTCATGGCTTTCTTTATTGCCAATAAATTACAATCCGTTGTTACTGCCCCCATAATCAAGCTCAAGGATGTCACCGTTTATCTAACAAGCCACGCCGACTATTCCGAACAGTTGCCGCCGGGTGGAGAAGACGAAATCGGTGCATTGTATGACTCCTTCAACAACATGATAGGGCAAATCCGCGAACGAGAGGCTGCGCGGGACACGGCTGAGAATGCGCTGCTAGAAAAAACCAACCTACTCCAAGCAGTCCATGAGTCCAACCGAGACCTACAGTTTATTTTGGATATGGAAGGCGTTATAACCGATTACCATGCACATGATGAGGAGGATGTTTTCGTAACGACAGACAATTTGATTGGCAAAAAAATGCAACAAGTACTGCCAACAAAAATCGGAGAACAGTTTCAGAATGCATTTGACGCAGCAGTAACCAGTAATTCTTTAGTGACCATCGAATACGAGTTGCCCATGTCCATGGGCAATCTCACCTATGACGCTCGTATTGTTTCGCTTCAAGATAAAAGGCTAGTGGTAACGATCCGAAATATCACCGAGCGCATAAAAATGGAAGAGGAAATATTTAAAGCCAGGAAGCTCGAGTCCATTGGCGTCTTGGCTGGAGGTATTGCGCATGACTTTAACAATATACTGACCGGACTGTTTGGTAATATAGAATTGGCGAAATTGAAACTACCCAAAGAACATGCCGCTTATCCCTACATGGATACTGCTAATCAGGCATTGGAGAGAGCGAGCAATTTAACAAAGCAGCTGTTAACGTTTGCTAAGGGAGGCGATCCCTTATTAGAAGCAGTCAATATTAAACAGGTGATTCAAGAATCCGTAGAATTTAATCTTAGTGGCAGTAATGTAAAAACGATACTGAAATTACCCGACCAACTGTGGCAGGGAAAAGTGGACAAAGGTCAGATCTCACAAGTAATCTCCAATCTGACCATTAATGCCAAACAGGCGATGCCGGATGGCGGAAACTTGATTATTAACGCTGAAAATATAAAGGATATAAAAGAAAACGGGGTACCCCACTTAACGGGTGACTATATAAAAATTAGCCTGCGAGATGAAGGGGTTGGAATCTCCGAGCAACACCGTGGGAAGATCTTTGACCCCTACTTTACGACTAAACAAACCGGCAGTGGTCTGGGGCTAGCAACCGTTCATAGCATCGTTGCCAAACATAAGGGGCACATCAATATTGAATCTATGCTTGGCATTGGCACCACCTTTACGCTCTACTTTCCGGCTGAGATAGCGCCAGAACAAACAACCGATACGAACCCTTCGTCTGGGACTGAAAAATCCAGTGCCTCGCTGGGCCATATTTTGGTAATGGATGACGAAATGATGATACGGGATTTATCCGCTACAATGCTCGAATCTTTTGGATACACAGTCGACACCGCCGCCGACGGAAAAGCGGCGTTGGAACAGTACATCTGCGCAGCCAATGGCGACAACGCCTTTGACTTGGTGATTATGGATTTAACGATCCCTGGCGGTATGGGCGGAAAAGAAGCGATCAATGAATTTCAAGCATTTGATCCCCGGGTAAAAGTCGTTGTCTCCAGCGGCTACGCCACCGACCCTATTATGGCAAATTTTGGAGGCTATGGATTTAGCGGCAGACTCGCAAAACCCTTTAGATTAGGGGATATGCAAAAAGAAATATCTCGGGTAATGGCATTAGTGGACGAGTGTTGACGGGTGGATGTTATGCAAAAACCCCAATCGTCAATACCGGTCGATTATGAATAACGCAGAATAATTTGAGTTAACGCCAAGTTTGAATTTTAATTTAAATTTGAATCTAAAAAATCATGGTCGCCATGAGCCAGATAAATAACGTAAACCCCGGCCAAGTTAATTGTCGCCTAACAGGCTATCTAACTCTAATCAGGTCAAGATATTCGCTTAATATCCCATACTCCTTGTTTGTTACCCTACCAATCACTTACAAGTCTTGAAATACCTCACTGCACAAAACGAGTCAATATCCATATTACTGAACGTACTTAAACCGAAGGAAATAATGCTATACGATCATATCGATCATGACGACAATCAAGACAAATAACCATCGAATGATCGTATTACTCATCGTCGCCTAACCTCCCTTAAAYCTGCATCAATTTTCCCGTCCAAATGATATTAGAATGCCATAAACCCTACCCATCACCACTTATAAACGAATCCCTGCATGCCAAACCTAAATACTACTATGCTTTAGACACGGGCCATATTGGGAAGGTACTCATACGATGAAAAGGGTTGTGATCGCCGATGACAGTGTTTCAGCGCGTTTATTATTGAAACAGATGATTTTAGAATGCCTCCCCGACATTCCGATCCTGGAATTTAAGTCAGGCGAAGCGGTGACGAAGAATTTAGCTGAAATCAAGGATTGTTGGTTCCTCTTGGATATGAATATGGCACCTCTAAATGGATTAGACACCATTAAACTTCTTCTCGATGAAGATATACCCCCCCACCATATCGCCATGGTAACGGCCAATAAATCCAAAGAGCTGAAAAACAAATTAAAGACACTCGATATACTCTGTATTAATAAAGCCATTGAACCCCACGAATCTGAACAGTGCGTTGCCAAACTGGACGATTTTTTCAAACTATCGAAATAAATGGGCCAGATCATGAACCAAAGCGAAAACACTGACATCTCTCTTGATTTTTTGGCTGAATCTCTAAATTTAGGTCTAGGGCATGTAATCGATGAACTGAGTGAGATTTCGGAAAGCAGAATTGAGCTTCACGTTCCAGAAATAAACCTCATTCCAAAAACAGAAGCACTCGGCTTTACTAAAGAACTGCGAGCGGAATCTAAAGCAATTTTTGTAAAACAGCAGTTCGCCGGAGACATAGAAGGTGAGGCCTTACTATTCTTTAGCGAAGATGAAAGCCTCAAATTATTGAACGGATTACTTCCTGATTCGGATGCTACCTTGACGAACTTTGCAGACGTCGAAGAGGAAATGCTACTGGACATCACCAATGTGGCGGTGACTGGTGTGATATACGCTTTATCTAGCATTCTAGAATTAAGCATTGCAACCGAACTCCCCAAATGCGAGTACGGTCGCTTTGATGAAATCGAAGGCCAAAGCAATTTATTTGATGACGCTGAGGAAATGATTCTCTTTATTACCATCAGTTTTACCTTGGTCAGCAAGGACGCGAAGGCAGTCTTGTTATTTTTCCAGCACAAAAATAGCTTTTCTAAACTGCATAAATCAATCTTGCAAAAATTAAAGTTGCAATAGAGCGATTTGATCCAATTGAACAATAAAGATTTCTATCTACAAGTACTAGGCCTAATGGATGTTGGACTCGTACTAATTAATAAAAATTATGAAGTGCAGCTATGGAATGGCTGGATGGAAAAATTATCAGGGTTCGAAGCGGATGAAGTCATAGGGCATTCAATCTTCGATGTCTTTCCAGAAGTATCCGGTTCTCGAATAGACAAATCAATCAATAAAGCACTCAAACACAATTGTCCTTCTATCTTGTCATCCAAACTCACTCGGATAAATTTTCCGCTGTTTATCTCATCCTTTAGATCAAACGAAAAAAAACGCATAGAACAATCGATACTCATTAAACCCATGGACTTAAGCGACAATAGTCGCTGTGCGGTTATTTCAATATCAGACATCAGCTCCAGCAAGCTAAGGGAAAAAGCCCTGCGAGAACAAACCACTATCCTTAACAAGGTGATCAATCAACTCAAAGAAAAAGATCGCCACTTTAATGCTATTTTCGAAAACAACCAACAAGGGATACTGATATTTGACGGTGACGGCAGTGTCATTAATTCCAATCCAGCAGCAGAAGTAATGTTGGGCTACAACAATCGTCGCCTTAAGTCCTTGAAGATTCCTGCACTCATCGATGAACTACCACAATACCTCTTTAAGAAAGGCAATGAAGATAAATTACAAAGCAAACTCCCTCTTTGTAATACTTCAATTGAAATGGCAATGCTGCCTGAATCTGGAAAGAAATTCCCTGTGGAATTAAACGCCAATGTGATTCCGTTCGATAACGCCCAAAATAAATACTTCGTCTTTTTTCACGACATCACTGAAAAAAAGCAAACTGAAATCATTCTTTATAAGATGGCTAGAAATGATAGTCTAACCGGCTTGCCCAATAGGTCGAGTTTTATAGAGGAATTGGATAAAACGATCCAACACTACAAAAGAAGAAACAACATTCTTTCACTGTTTTTTTTGGACTTGGATCGATTTAAATATGTCAATGATAGATTCGGACATGACGTTGGCAACCATCTTCTTATCGAAGTGGCCAAACGACTTAAACAATGTGTTCGCTCCACGGACACCGTGGCAAGGCTCTCCGGGGATGAGTTTGCCATACTGTTGCATGAACAAGAAAAGATAGAACAAGCAGGAATGATTGCTAAAAATATAATTCTCAGCATATCAAAACCCTTTTTATTAGACGGCGCAAAAATCGATATCGCGGCAAGTATTGGCATTTCCTGCTTTCCTATGGATGGAGAAGATGCTGCCGTTTTACTCCGCAATGCCGATTTAGCAATGTATCAATCTAAGAAAGAAGGCGAAGGGCGTTATACTTTTTACACAGAAGAAATTAATCATTTGTTACAACAACGCTTAAAGATGGAGACGGAACTCAATATCGCGTTAAGAGACGGTGAATTTGTAATCCATTATCAACCACAATACGACATCTGCAGCGGAAAAATTTGGGGAGCCGAAGCGCTATTACGGTGGCAACACCCACAAAAAGGACTAATTTTTCCCAATGAGTTTATCCCTATTGCAGAGGAATGCGGTGTAATCAACACAATATTAGACTGGGTGTTAGAAAACGCCTTAGTCGATGCGAAAACGCTTCTAAATAATTTTGGTGCTGAATTCAAAATCTCCATTAATCTGTCACCAAGACAGTTCGCTGACACGGGTTTGCCTCAAAAAATTGAAAAGATACTCAAAAAAGAAAATATTTCACCCGAATCACTCATTTTAGACATTACTGAAGGGCATTTATTAGCCGAAAAAGATCATATCTTCGCGCTCTTAAATAATTTAAGGTCTATGGGTGTACACATTGCCATCGACGACTTCGGCTCTGGCTACTCCTCCTTGTCCACGCTAAGAAAGCTGCCCATCGATCATCTTAAAATTGATAAAGAATTTCTTACCACTGACGCGGACCCCACTAAACAAAAAAATCTTTTATCTTCCATCATCAATTTAGCACACTCATTGGAACTCACCGTCATTGCTGAAGGCGTGGAAAATAAAGATCAATATGATCTGCTAATACAGCAACATTGTGACATTACGCAAGGTTTCTATACAAACCAAGCCGTAGCAATAAAGGAGTTTTGTAATCTGAGCGCCTCGAATAATCAGTCGAGTTAGGGATATGAATGAGGAGTATCCTAAATTACTCATAGTCGACGATGATGAAATTAATAGGAATACCTTATGCTTCGCCTTAGACGAATTTGAGCTGGAGATACATGAAGCAGTCTCTGGCCCAGACGCGCTTAAAGCTGCATTACGTTATGAATATTGCCTTATCCTTATGGGCGATTTCGAAACCACTGAATTAGTTATTGCGCGTCTCGGTTTGAAAACCAACGCCACACTCCGCCTCAATAAGTTAAAGCGGAGCGTAGACAGCCTTGCGGCTAATGGTCAGTCATTGTCGAAAACAACCACCCCTCGTGCCACTTTCCCATCCCGGAGCTTTTGAATTCCGATATTAATGTCATCCAAAGAAAACCGTTCTGAAATCATTTCATCCAATTTTAATATGCCGTTCATATAAGCTTCGACGTATCGCGGCATATCAATCCGAAAGCGGTTTGAACCCATCATCGAACCGATCACTCGTTTTTGCGACAATACAATATCAATTGCAGGCAACTCAATGCTAACACCCAACGGGACGACACCCACCAGTACGAGGGTGCCGCCGCGACGAATCATGGCATAGGCTTGCTCTACTGTCGCTTTAAGCCCAATGGCCTCAAATGCAAAGTCCACTCCGCCCGAGGTCATTTCCAGCACTTTTCCGATGGCATCCCTATCACTGGCATTGACCACATCGGTGGCCCCAAGAGTCGCTGCCAATTCAAGTTTCCAGGCGAAGGTATCAACGGCAATAATTCGTCCTGCACCCGCCATTCGACAACCTTGGATTATAGAAAGACCGACGCCTCCACAGCCAATCACAACAGCGGTTTGCCCTGGTCGAATTTGCGCTGTATTAATTGCAGCGCCCAACCCAGTAGTTACTCCACAGCCAATTAATGCGGCCTGCTCGAGGGGCATGTCCTCACGAATTTTAACCAATCCATTGGCGGGAATAAGCATTTGTTCGGCAAATGAAGAAAGCCCCGCAAATTGTTGCATCGGCACACCATCTTTGGATAAACGCGGTTCTTCTTTTCTGCTGCGATTAAGTTCCTTTGTATTGTCGCAGAGATTACCGCTGCCGCTCATGCAAAAATTACAGTGGCCGCAAAATTGAGATAAACATCCGATCACATGATCGCCTGGCTTAAATTCGGTCACATCTTCTCCCACCTGCTCGACCAAACCGGCGGGCTCATGTCCCAGCACCATAGGGGGCGGCATGGGCAATAATCCATCGATGACATGTAGATCGCTATGACATATACCACTGGCGGAAGTTCTTACCAGTACTTCCCGCCCCTTGGGTTTGCTGATTGAAATTTCTTCGATTTCAAGGGGGGTTTTAATCGCTCTTAAAACGGCTGCTTTCATTGGATTGTCCTTATTATTTTATGTCTTAGTTGAACATTCATCCGGACGCTGGCCTAAGCTCACTATTTCAGTTCATAACATCGGAGTTAACCCAACTTTGGATAGTCCTATATCCCTGGAGGCCGTTAGTGTGGCATGAGAGTTCACATGCTGTCGAGCTAGCTTTCTGACGATTATGCTTTAATCTTTGCCTGAACAAAAACCACGGCTAACAAAATACTACCGTGACCTGTTATGTGGCGAGTTGTAAACTACGTCAGGTCCAACCGGTACAATCCTAGTGGGATTATTGGTGTCGTGGCGATAGTAGTAGTGAGTTTTAATAGCTTCGAAATTCACGGTTTGCGCGATACCATTCTGGTTTCGGCTCTTGCTGGTAGCGTTACATCTATATAGAGTGCAAAAATATATGCCAATAAAAATAAAGTTAGCTTTCTTCTGCTACGGTTTCAATGTGGTCGGCCTGTTTTTATTTGGACTTATCTATACTTTCAGTAATGAGTTTTTACCTTTTCATTCAGAAGCAATTCAAGCGTCTTGGGAAAGCCTCGATCAGTCCACTCAGGTACTTTATCTTGGCATGATGAAAACAGAGGGTGCTGGGTTTCTCTCCGCTGCGGTAGCCATCGGGATTTTAATGTCTATTCCATTTAAAAAGGGTGAGACATGGTCATATTGGGCAATGACCGTTATAGGTTTAGTTGAAAATGTGCCTGGTTTAATTGGTGCTTATAATACATCACAAGCAACACCAGCATCTTCGCCTTGGCAGCTCAGTTTATTGGGTATTATATTACTTATTGTTGGGCTAATATTGTCACTCAATAATAATGCTAAAATAACCTGCCGAAATCAGGTTACTGCTGGCTCGCGACAGACCTAACTAGGAAAGGCTTCGGACAACGAAAAGGTTGCCGTAGCTTGCAGCGTTATGAAGCATAACAATTCATGGAAGTGACAGAGATCTGCCTCGCCAAATACACAGATGCTAGAGAAATCTCTTTGCTCTCAAAAACGCTCATTGAATACGATTTACCTACTACTAAATATACTGAAAAAAGAGTTAAAAGCGCCATTAGTCACGAATCCAAAAATGTGGCGGTAATGAGGCACGGGGGGAAATTGATTGGCTTTGGCATCATGACATACCTTGATAAGGTAGCAAATTTAGACTTACTAGCGGTTCTACCGGAATACCAAGGTGCTGGGTTAGCTCAAGAGATAGTCGCCTGGCTCGAAAAAGTCGCTTTAACCGCAGGCATATTGAACATTGAAGTTCAGGCAAGGGAAAGAAATCAAAAAGGCATCAAGTTCTATCAAAAATTAGGGTACAAAATAATTAAAAAAGTTCCAGGCGTTTATGGTACCGAAACTCAAGTTAGAATGGCTAAAAAATAGTGCTTATCGGAATTGGCTTAACCCTATTCCGATTCGATGCACACCCCATAAGCCACAATTTTATGCCTCGCTTGAAATGCGAAGATAAGTTAGAGAGCCAGTGGAAAAGTAAGATGCTTGTGATTTACAACCACGCTTAACATTTTTCTACCGTGACCGGTTATGTGGCGAGTTGTAATCTATGTCTGGTCCAACCGGTACAATCCTAGTGGGATTGATGGTGTCGTGGCTATAGTAGTAGTGCGTTTTAATATGATCGAAATTCACGGTTTGCGCGATACCATCCTGTTGGTATAAATCTCGGTGCAATTATTGAACGCGCTATTCAGCATGCGGATAATGTCAGAAGATTCGTTATTAACAATCGTATTGGTTTTCTTTTCCCAAAGCACTGGCACGTCCACGCGACAGGCAAGCCGGACGGCTTTTTCGAAACACGACTTAAGTCAATATCAGCCCCTACGCGGCGCGCTTATGAGGAGCTTTATCTTGGTGCTCGTTTGATGGTTTTATCTCTGTGATTCTGATTACAAAAGGCGTTACAACATACGTCACCACGAGCGCTAATAAAACAATCAATGACGTAAGCAGCCCCGTTTGAGCATTGGGCTTGAAGCTTGAAAGCGACAACACAGCGAACCCGGCACCAATGATGAGCGTTGTGGTAAGAAGTGCAACACCAACGGTTTTAAAGGTATTTTCTAACGCTGAATCAACGCTTAGATCGTTGGCTCGGTAGTATTGATACTTACTAATGAAATGCACCGTGTCGTCAATAATCAGGCCTAGCGCAATCACTGATACGCTCGCGACAGCCATGCCTACCTCCCCCACCAATACCCCCCATAAACCGAATGTAATTACCAAGGGAATAATGTTGGGAATAAGACTAATGATGCCAAACCGAACTGATTTCAGAGCAATGGCAATGGTCAAAGAGATCATTAAAAATGCCAATATGGTTCCAATTTTCATACTTTCAACGGTTCGAGAAGTGATAAATGAAAACATATAATCCGGCCCCGTGGGGACGACCTTTAACGCAACTTGACTATGAATTGAAAACCACTGAGCGATACTTTGATGGACCCTCTTAACTTGTTCGGTGGTGATATTTTTGAGATAAACGGTAACGCGTGTACTGCTGTAAGTTCTGTCAACCTGATAGTTAATATCTACGCCTGACGGAATTGTCATTTCGTAAAAGGTAAATATGTCAATCAAAAGAGGAGCAGATTCCGGAATACGATAGTATTCCTGATCGTCGTCGTGAAGGACCTGATTGAGCCTTTTTACTCGATCAGAAATAATATCCACATTGGTAATTTCAGGCTGCAGTAAAGCCCAGCCCTTAAATCGGTTTAATGTAGATTGATATTGAGGTGACTTGATGCCGTTTTCTACTTCAGTGTCAATCATGTAATTAATACTCATCACACCATTAAAATTTTTCACCACATAATCTAGATCTTGACGAATCTCCATTCGCTCACCAAAAAATTCGAACAACAGGTCATTGTATTGGTTTTTACTGATCTGGGTACCGAGTACGACGCAGGTTAGGAGAACGGGAATAGCCAAAATAGTATTGTAGCGAAAAAATAAATGCGCACACTACGCCAAGTGCAACAATATTGCCTAAATCTCGTGCCGGTGGCATTTCGTTAAAGTTCAGCGATAAAAACCCAATCACAGTGGTCACGGTGGTAATGAGTACCGGCGTAAAGTTAAGCTCTAAGCTTCGGGTGATAGAGCCCGCTTTGGATTCACGTTCTTGTTCGGCATCTGATGCATGATTGGTTGAGATTATAATGTGAACACAATCGGCGACAGCAACGGTCAATATAATAAGGGGCGCAGAAGCTGACATGGTAGACAACGTAATCCCCAACCAACTTGCAAGACCGATTCCTGCTGCTGCAGAACAAAACACCACAATCAGAGTCACTAGCATGGCATAAAAGGAGCGCAGTAATACCCATAAAATCACAATCATTATAAAATACATCAATGGAATTAATGTCAGGGAATCATTGAAGGCGGCTTCAAAAAATCCATAGGCCATGATCAATTGACCCGACAGATAAAACTCGTGGTCTGGAAATTGCTTTCTCCACACTGAAAGCAATTCTCGGACATGGCTGACCGCTTCGATTTGTGCCTTTTCAACCGAAACATCAGGCAAATACACATTGATATTAACGGCTGCGTGACTGAGGTCAGCCGTATACAAAATATCCTTCAGCTCATCCTGCTTAGTAATTTCAAGCTTAGCCCTATTGATCCCTTCATCGCTACTAAGATCATATAGATCCGCTAGCCTTATTGACTCTATTTCGTCATTCTCCGAGCGTACCATTGTAAAGTTAGTAATGGAGTCGACTCGATTAGCGTAAGGTATATTCCATCCCGCAGTGCTTATGGTATCGATAACTTCTAGAGTGCGAGCATTAAATATTTGTTTACCAATGGGCTTAACCACAATAAATATATTATCAGTTTTTCCAAAACGTGACTGAAACTCGTTAAAATCCAAGCGCTCCGGATTGTCTTCACCGAAGAAGTATCGGTAATCAGTGGTGAATTTTAGCTTATGGACGCCCGCAGTCGCAACCACTAAAAATAGCAGCGCAAAAACAAGGGAATACTTAGCATTATTAATGCCTGCCAACTTAATTCGATCGATCATTGAGGGCATCTCCAGAGCCGCTCTTTGCAATTAAGCGGCTAATTTCAAAAAGCCATTTAATTCGAGCTGTTTTAAGGCTTTAGGTTAATTTTATATTGGCTATATTTATTGACTAACTAATCCCGGAATGAGAGCAGTTTATGCCACGGTCTTTTTATTTTTGAGTGTTTTAGATTTCAAAGGTTCAAACTCTTGCTGAAGAACGTTAATAATAGACTGAATCAAGTCACCTTCGATATTAGTGATCCGGTATTGATATTCGAATTTATTGAAATCGCGCTAGATTTCATGTTGGCCTCTAACCCACTAAAGGGCACCTCTAAAAATTAGAATTTTTATTCGAGAGCAAGGAAGCACCGCGCGGAGACCCGCAGTGTATAAGGCATACA
>NVTH01000088.1 GCA_002401525.1 Moraxellaceae bacterium
ATCATGTTACCAAGGATCGGAATAAACTTGCCGGCCCAGCCTGCGGTATATACCACCACATTTTTACTGTTAGGCATGGAGCTGGGTAAATAATCGAGCAATAACTCTTTTTCACTGTCCTCAGCAAGAGAGATTAAGCAAGTTGAAGTGAATCGAGGCGTATCGTCTAAACCAACCATATGTTGCCCGACCCAGCTTGAATCTAAGGATAAGCTGTTTGGGCTTGGTGCTTCGGCACGTTCGTCAGGGTCATAGATATTTCCATGATCAGCAAAATCRGTGGCTACCCGAACATAACCAGGGTTAGCCCAATCAACTTGTGGAAAACCATAAAACAACGCTGACTCCGGGGGATTTTGAAATACAAACCAAGTCGGTAAAGTAATATTGGGCTCGATAATTTTAAAATAAGCCGATGACATCTGCCAAATATAGAAGGGGATTTTTAGGTTGAGCAAGGCCATGGTGTCATTAGAATAAGGCCCGGCGGTAATCGCTAACTTCGCACATTCAAAATTATCAGTCGCCGTACTTATCTTAATATTGTTTTCAACGGAGACGTCAATCTCAGTCACCGCTTGCCACTCAACTAAATCGACTAAGTCRGAATCGATGCATTGATTAATTAAGGTTTGCTCGGTGGCCTTTAAATTAATGATGCCACCATCGGGCTGGAAAAAYCCCGAGTAATCGGTGGGCAAGTCTTTAAAAAAGAACTGGCTTTCAATTTCACTGGCATCAAGCTTGATATAAGGGATATCGAGAGCATCCATCACTTCTTCAGCGCTTTTAATACCCCCTTCTTGTGAATCAAGACTTGGGTCACCAAACCATAAACTGCCGCAGCGAGTCACTAAAGAATCAAAACTATAGCGTTGTAACTCTGTCCAATAGTCTTGCGCAGCGATTGCCAGCTCAGCCATATAAGTCTGAGCATATTGCAGTCTAAATTGTCGAGAGGCACCAGCCGAACTGCCCTCATTATTCAGAAAAGAATATTGTTCTAATACGAGTGTTCGTTTGCCACACAAACTGGCTTGAAAAGCTGTCGATAATCCGACAGGTCCACCGCCGATTACGATTAAGTCATATTGCTTGGTCATATCAATTCCTTTTAGATTAAGGTTTCTATTTTTGTTAGGTTTTCCAGTACTAAAATCACGCCACAAGACACATCATCTGCACGCACTTCTAACGCCTGCTTCTGGCGCATACCGAATTATACCGTTTAATACGGCTGATGGGCATTCGGTTATACTTCTCTAAAACGAAGCCAGCGTACGGTATATCGCTAACAAGCAATTGTTAGATGAGATCTATGTTAGTTGAACCAGTTTTCAATTTTTAGTTTTGGAACTCTTTCGAATTCCTTTGTATTGCTTGTTACTAAAATGCCTTGATGGGATAAGGCTGTCCCAGCGATTAGTAAATCATACGCTCCAATTGGGGTTCCTTTTTTTTCCAACTTTGCTCGTACAGAAGCAGAATGTTGGGCTTCGTCTGCACCGAAAGATAGAATTGATACCAGAGAGCACAATCCTTTTAGCTGTTGCAGTCTTTTCTTGGGGGAATTCGATTTAGCTATTCCGTATTCAAGTTCATATAAGACCACAGAAGGGATCGCGATCTCCTGCGGGGAAACCGACAACAACCTTGTAGGCACATTGCCCATACCTTTGAAGAAATAGATTAATGTATTAGTGTCAAGGACATACATCAAAGCTCTTCCCTGGCTGAATCTTTGCCAATTTTTCCCCTAATATCACCAATATCCGGGAAATCGCCCCAAGCCCCATTTAGATTGATGATTGACTGGGGCCATTCAGTAGCCACTTCTTCCTTAATAAGTCTTGCGATCCACTTACTCTTTGATAAATGGGCAGATTTTGCCGCATCAACCATTTTTTTCTCAACTTCATCTTCAAGATAGATAGTAACTTGACCCACAATAATCACCTCATTAAAGTATATGTGTAATTATATGTGCTTCTCCTCTAGAGTCAACGCCTCTCTTTGGCTTGCATCTAACGCTTGGTGAGTGGGCAGTGTTGCTGCGAAGCCGCACTTTTAGCTGTCCAGCCAGCTTGCTGGCGTGCATTGCACGTATTGTTAGAAGGCTCTACACCCAATTTTTTTACGAACATTCTGTAAATTCTATTTTGGTATTTTTTTAAGGATATCTGCAGTGATGTTTCCATACTCTTCTCTCATTACAGTAAACTCCTCGGAATTCGCTGTTGGTAGATGCCACATGACATAGCGGCAATGTATAAGCCCGGTGTTGGAGAATTTTGTGGATTATTGTAAAGAGTTACACGCCAGATATCCCGTTTTACCAGCTTGCCAAGATCCCCCCCAAAGTAATCAGATTCTTTACTTTTCCATACAGGAAATTCAGTAATATCTTTCATGCCCGAACCAAGTATGTCATACGCCTTTTTAAATTCCCCGGACTCCTTGGCTAATAAAAATTCTTCAGTACGTTTCTTGGCGGTAGACTTAATGTTAGCGACCCTCTCTGGCTTGTTCGCCAATCCAGTAATTGTCACCTATACTGAATCTTTGCAATGCATTGATGTCATCATTTGCTTGCATGCGCCGGCCTTTACTAAATTCATTGTCCACAATCTTTTGTTCATTACGCGCAAAACGCCAGTCAGAGAATCCATGTTTTACAGCGAAACTCGCCTATGTTTAACCCCGAACAAAAACGTGTCACTGACGAAGCTCCACTGCCCACAGAAAAGCCATTGTTAAATATGCAGCAGGCGACGCAGGCGATGACTCTCGCCTTTGTGCGAATCAATAAGGCCCACGACAAAAATACCCGTCAAAAGGACATTTCTCCTAGGGACATTAAAATAATTTTCGATGGGATAGCGCTTTATTTCCCCAACAATCGTCCAATTATTTACAAAAAGTTCGTCCCCGATCTTCTTAAGTATTACAAATACTTTTTGTTACATATCACTGATTTCGAATTCATGATGGAGCTGCATGATACCGTACATACGATTATCTGGAACTACCAAGATGACTACATTCAATCTCAAATTGATATTAGCGAGAATATTGAGAAATACGCAATTAGGTGGTATCAAGCGCTTTGTAAAGAAAACAAAATTGAACCCATCAACGTAGACAACAACAAAACTGACAGTAAGACCATCGTTTACCTTCTAAAGCATGCCAGTATTTCTGCCTCCTACGCCTGCTCTAAACTCATTTATTCTTGTTTGCACGGACACTCCTCGAATCGAAATATTGTCGTATATATACACGGTGGATCCGAAATTGAATTTATTGACTCTCTAAGTCATAAGGTTACCTTCAAACAGTTTTCTGGCACCAGGGACAGTACATTTCGTAAAATACGAAACGAAATCATGATCGACAAGCCTTACATGGTGATCTCTGAATTAAAACTATCGCTTATCGCTGCCCTGTTCAGCGCCCGCATCGCGCCCAAACAAGTGTATTGGTCGATGGGCTTTTCGGCTATCTCCTGGGCTGATGAATACGTTTTGCTTACCTCTGATTATCACGTAAAACATTTACTTCAGCTGTCTGGTAAAAAATGCATTGAAATGCCTTATCGATTGCATCGCACTCTACTCGCACCAGAAGAGAACAAAGCGAACACTAAAGAAATTCGACGTCAGTTAAACGTTTCGCCAGACCAAATGTTAATCGGCTATTTAGGGCGCATGGAGAAAGTCAATGATGAATACCTCGACCTTATATGCACTTTATTGTGGAATAATAAGATTAAATATTTTTGTGCCGGGCCGGGAGACGTCAATAGAATCGAAAATCATCTAAAAAGTCGCGCACCCGAAGGCCAGTACACTGTTTCTACCTCGATTAATCCTCATGAATACGGTTACGCGTTTGATTTATTCATTGAAACCTTTCCCATGGGCACCGGCTTGTCTGCAATCGAAGTAATGGCAAAAGGAATTCCTGTCGTTTATCTAAAAACGAAATCCCAAAAAGGCATGCAGGAAACTACACGTGTACCCTCGTTAGGAGCGGAGAACACTGATGAATTAATCGGAATTATTCTGGCACTTTTATCAAAACCACAGCTTTATAAGGAAGCCTCAAAGGCATGCAAAAATATTGTCAAAAATATGTCTCGATGCGAAGACGCAGCGGCGATCATTGAATCTATTGCTGTGAATGCTTAATCGGTAAACGACCATGCAGTTTATTAATCTTGATCGGCAGTATAAAAATATTAAGAAAGAAATTCAGCACGCTATCAATACGGTGTTGGAGCACGGCCAATACATTTTGGGGCCTGAAGTTGATGAGCTGGAAATTGAATTATCTCGGAGAACTAAAAGCAAACATGTCATCGGGGTTAGCTCCGGTTCAGATGCCCTTCTAATTGCCTTGCTGGCCCTTGATATACGCCCAGGTGACGAAGTGATTACCACCCCCTTTTCTTTTATCGCAACAGCAGAAATGATTTCGGTGCTCGGGGCCAAACCCGTTTATGCGGACGTAGAGTCAGACACATTCAACCTTAATCCTCAAAATATTGAGCCTCTCATTACTAAAAACACCAAAGCCATTGTGGCAGTCTCAATTTTTGGCCAATGCGCCAATATGGACCAGATTAATGCGATTGCAGAAGAATATAATTTAACTGTTATCGAAGACGCTGCACAAAGTTTTGGCGCAACCTACAAAGGCCGGTCGTCCTGCGCACTCACCCAAATCGCCATCACCTCGTTTTATCCCTCCAAACCTTTGGGCGCATACGGTGATGGTGGGGCATGCTTCACTCGCTGTGACGAGTTAGCAGAGAGGATGCGTAAAATAAGAATCCACGGCCAAGATCAACCTTACCTGCATTCTCGACTTGGCATTAACGGCAGGCTGGACACCATTCAAGCTGCCATTTTGTTAACCAAATTGAAAGTATTGACGCTAGATTTAGAAAAGCGGCGACAAGCGGCAAATTATTATACACAACAACTCAATAATGCCGGCTTCGCCGAAACACCAAGGATCGAGAAACACAATACTAGCACTTACGCTCAATACACCGTGCTAGTTAAAAATAGACAGGCAGTACAGCAAATACTTAACACTAAGGGCATTCCAAGTGCAGTATTTTACCCCGTTCCGCTAAACCGACAACCGGCGACCCATAACGATTCCACGCCTTGTCCAAATTCAGACCGCCTGTCCGAACACGTGTTAAGCCTGCCCCTATGCGCCTATATGACAAAAGAAGAACAAGATCATGTCATAAATCACTTTATTGAGGCCATCTCAGAGACCCAAAAAACAAAGGAGCCGTCATGCTCGCTGAATCCTACTCACACACCACAGCACAAATCGATGCAGGCGCCCTTATAGGGGATCAGTGCCAGCTATGGATCAACGTCCAAGTCCGAGAAGGCGCTGAAATAGGGCGCGGATGCATATTATCCAAAGACGTCTATATTGATAAGAACGTTACCATCGGAAATCATTGCAAGATACAAAATAGTGTTTCGGTATATCAAGGGGTTACGCTAGAAGACGATGTCTTTGTGGGCCCCAACGCTTGTTTTACTAACGATAAAGTACCTAGGGCTTTTAACGCCGACTGGCAAATCAGCCCCACATTAGTCAAAAAAGGAAGTAGCATCGGCGCAAACGCGACCATTATCTGCGGCGTCACCATAGGCGAGTACGCCATGATTGCGGCGGGAAGCGTGGTTACCAAAGACGTCGCGCCCTTCACGTTAGTGATGGGCAATCCGGCGCGCTATGTAGCCCATATTGATAAGCTAGGCAACAAAGTTACCAACGGCTAACTATGCGACAGAATACACCAAAATTAATTAAAGTTGGCTTAATTGGTGTGGGTAAAATGGGTGAAAACCACCTGCGCATACTGTCGATGTTAAAAAACATTTCCGTTGAATTTATCTACGACATCGATAAAGAAAAAGCCGCTTACTTAGCAGAGAAGTATGCAGTCAGTGCCACGGTCGACATAGAACAAAGCCTGTCCAAGGTGGACGCCGTTGCCATTTGTTCACCAACCCATATGCACTACAAACACCTGATGTTAGTCAGTCAGTTTGTCAGTCACATTTTTGTTGAAAAGCCATTAACCGATTCTTTGGCGACTTCGGAAAAAGTAATAAGCCTTGCTAAAGAAAGATGCCTTACTATTCAGGTAGGGTTTATTGAGCGTTTTAATCCAGCAATACAAGCGTTGAATAGGATATTAAAAAACGGCATTAACGTGCTTAATATTGATTTTGAAAGGACCAATAGGCTTAGCGATCGAATTACTGACATTGATGTGATTTATGATCTGATGATACACGACATCGATTTAGCGCTCTATTTAAACGGCGACATTGCAAACATCACCGCCAACGGTATCATTAGGAACAACATGATTGCCTTTGCCACTGCCAATTTCATCCACAAAAATGGCACGCTTTCACGAATCCTTGCCAGCCGAATTACTGAGAAAAAATTTCGTCATATTCGCGTCACCTGTGAAAATCTATTTATTGATTGCGAGCTATTACGAAAAGAAATTATTATCAATAGGCAATCTAAAACAGAATCGGGTGTCGGCCAACACATTAGTATCGCCAATTTACAGGAAACCGTCGTAGTGCCGCCGCAAGAAGCTTTGCTTGATGAACTCACTACTTTTTTCCATAAAAGCGTGGATGCCAACGTGCAAGTACCTGACGAAATCGATGGGCTTAATGCGATTAGAGTGTGTGACCAGATCAAAGACATTATTTGGAGTAATCATTGAGAGCCCCCCTCGCCAGTAAGGCCATACTCGTTACCGGCGGAGCTGGTTTTATTGGTAGCCATTTAGTGGACCGACTAATAACCGAGGGGGCGACACAAGTTGTCGTCATTGACAACCTGTTTTTAGGAAGTGAAGACAACTTAAACGACGCCTTGAATAAAGGTCTTTATTTTCATAATGATGATGCCGTATTCAGCAGTTCACTGGATTACATTTTTAAACGTTATAAAATCGACATTGTTTTTAATTGCGCCACCAAGGCATTAAATTACTCCTTCATTAATCCAAAAAATGCCTTTGATACCAATGTAGACATTACACTCAATTTGTTGGAGCACCAACGGCAGGGATCATTTGAAACCCTTTGCCAACTCTCAACCTCTGAGGTTTATGGTACCGCAGTGTATGAACCGATGGATGAGCAACACCCCAGAAACCCGACGACAAGCTATGCCGCAGGCAAAGCCGCCGCAGACCTTGCCGTAGAAAGTTATGTCCGCATGTTTGATCTCGACAGTTTTATTGTTAGGCCTTTTAATAACTACGGACCAAGGCAAAATTACAAAGGTGTTTTGGCGGGGCTGATTCCAACCACAATACGAAAAATACTGAACGGTCAGCCACCTGAACTACAGGGCAATGGCAGGCAAAGCCGGGATTTTATTTACGTGGACGACACAATCGACGCAGTGATTAATCTTTATAGCAAACTACCTTCCGGCGAATCCGTCAATATTTCCACCGACAATACCATTACAATTCGGGATGTAATCGATCAAACATGCCAGCTCATGGGCTACACGGGCGAGATTCTAAACACACCGGCAAGAGCATCCGATGTGTTTTGCCACACCGCTTGCAACAAAAAAGTTCGCTCATTAATAGACTATCGTTTAACCCCGTTTGAGCACGGTTTAGTAGAAACCGTTGAGTGGTATAAAAAACACATCAGCCGCGAGTCATCGTAGTGGAACGAATCCCCATTATAAGGCCCTACATACAATACGACGACATTGCCCAAGACATGGAGGCTATATTCAACTCCGGCATTTTGACAAAGGGCAAGCATGGGCTTGCTTTTAGAGAATCCTTTGCTGATTATACCGGCGCCCAATTTGTTTCGCTCACCACCTCGGCAACCACCGCTTTATCACTGGCGCTTAAAATATATGGGGTAGAAAAAGGCGATGAAGTCGCCGTCGCTGATTTTTCTTTTCCAGCCTCGGTCAACGTAATTGAAGACATAGGAGCCAAACCAATATTTATTGATGTGGATCCACACACTTTCAATATGGATCCACAACGTTTAATTAGTCATATTACCCGGCACACCAAAGCCGTTATATTTGTCGATAGTTTTGGCAATGCAAGCGGCCTAAGCGAAATCAAACGTATTTGCGAACAACACAAACTGCCGTTAATTGAGGACGCCGCGTGTGCAATTGGTAGCTCAGAAAACAACAAGCGCTGTGGCAGCATCGCAGACATTGCATGCTTTAGCTTCCACCCTAGAAAGTTATTAACCACGGGGGAAGGCGGCGCCATCACTACCAACCACCGGGATATCGCTAATAGAATAGAGATTAAACTCAATCATGGGGCAATATTAGATGCCGAAAGAAAATTGGATTTCGTCGATTTTGGTTACAATTATCGGATGACTGAAATGCAAGCGCTAATGGGCATCTCTCAGCTGCGCAAACTTGACGCAATAATTGAGGACCGTAGGCGTATAAAAGAAAAATACGTTCGCGCTTTAAAACCCTTGGGGTTCTACGCCCAAGCCTGCGCCCCGAATACGGAGCACAACGTCCAGTCTGTTGTCTTTTGTGTTCCAGAAGGCGTCGAGCGTAACGGACTCATTCAATACCTGGTATCCCACAATATTGAATCGACACTCGGTACTTACAGCCTTAGCAATTGTTCTTTTTATAAACATAAATATCAAAAACCACAAAAGACCTCCTTAATATTGGAGGAAAATACCATCACGCTGCCATGCTATGAGGATGTAAATGTTGACAGGGTCATTAATGTCATCAAATTATTTATTAATTAGACGTCGTCGAATTTAGTGGACTAATCAACTTAAGCGCTGGCGAAACGATAAAATCATGTGGCAGGCGCTGCATTAACTCACGGGTAAAAAGTATCGAAGCGCAAAGGAGGCTCTCTAATGAATAAGATCAATCGGGTTCTCTTTATTGGCAGTAAACAATTAGGGCTTCGAATTTTAAATGAGCTCTATTTACTTTCCCCCAATAAGTTGATTGGGGTAATAACCCTCAATGACTTTCGCGATACGCGAAGTGTGTTCGCTAAGTTTAAAGATTTTTCGCGGCAGACGGAAATAGACATTCACGTAGTGGAAAGCCAGCGTGCATCCGAAGCACAAATCCAGGCCTTAAGGCCTGATCTATGTATTGTCGTTGGCTGGTATTGGCTCTTTAGTGACGCCTTATTAGACACCGTTCCATTTGGTTTTGTCGGTTTACATAACTCATTACTACCACAATATCGCGGCGGATCACCGCTAGTTTGGGCGATCATAAATAATGAAAAGGAAGTAGGCTGCAGTTATTTTTCTCTCAGTCGAGAAATGGACGCAGGGGATATTTGGGCCCAAGAGAGTGTAAGCGTAGACATCAACGAGAATATTTCTGATTTGCTTGAAAAATTGGAAGATCGTTCAGTGAATGCGCTGCACGAATGTTATCCGCGCCTATTGGACGGCACCATGACGCCCGTTACGCAAGACCATGCGCTTGCGACCTATTGCGCTCAACGACGCCCAAGTGACGGGAATATAGATTGGAATAAAACCGCACTAGAAGTACACAACTTTATTCGGGCCCAATCAGCGCCGTACCCAGGCGCGTTTACCTATTATAAAGATCACAAGTTAACCGTATGGAAAGCCCGCTGTTTTCATAGGCCTTATTACGGAATACCAGGGCAAGTGGTTCACATTTCCAAGTCTGGTGTGTCTATTATTTGCGGCGATCATCAGGCGATTATACTAGAATGGGTAGAAACCTCAGGGCACAGGGCGCACGCAAACCAAATAATTCAAACCCTTAAGGTACGTATGTCTGACGTTGTAACAAACGATGCATGAACACCACGTGGCGAACCGATAAAACATGTCGGTGGGGTAATCAGGTTGCCAAACTATTTGGGTTACCAATAGACCAGTAGCAAGCGCTGAAAGGTGGAGTATAGATAGATAAATGACCTATAAATTTCACTTAACCTTTGACATAGATTGGGCTCCCGATGACTCGATAGAAAAATGCCTGACGCTGTTGGCGAAGAGTGCTGTAAAAGCAACCTTCTTTACCACTCATGAAACCGATATGAATAAAGAGATTGTGGTGCAGGGGCATGAGCTTGGCATACATCCGAATTTTTTGCCTGGCGGTTCTCATGGTCAGTCCACCCATGAGATTATAGAATCATGTTTGGAGTGGGCGCCAAACGCTCGCTATATGAGAACCCACGCACTAGTACAATCCACCCCGTTATTGTGTGATATATTTTCAACCTTTACTCAGCTAACAACGGATGTCTCCTTATTGATGCACGGAGCGAAATACGTCCAACGATGCGAATTTAAATTCGAGGGGGTTTGTTTCGAACGCATACTCTATAACTGGGAGGACGACGCAGAATTTTATAATCAACGATTTGGAGCGCAGGACACCCATTTCTTTGGGCCCCTTACCATTTTTGATTTTCATCCAATCCATGTCCACCTAAACTCCAATAACGTAAAGAACTACACTCGACTTAAGGACCACTTCATTCAACGCGCCTTGTCGGAACTTCGCAGCGTAGACATAGAACCTTACGTAAACCCGAATGAGGGCGCGGGTACGTTTCTTCAATCCATCCTTTGTTCGAACGCGGAATCAATCCAGCTTGGTGCAGTGAAATGAACGTTGGTTTTATGGGCCGCACCCGAATGCTCCTTGATACCATTAATATCATCCGGCATGATGATACACATCAGATCGCCTTTATTTGGACCTCTAAATCTGAGCCTTACTACAATTGCCATGAAGACGAATTTCAACACGTTGCACAACGCCTAAATTGCCCCTTTATCTATTCCTCAAATATCGATGGTATAGACAAAGGCATTGATCTTTCAAAAGTAGATCTAGTCATTTCAATAAATTTTGTGAATATACTTTCCGCCACCTTTCTAAATCAATTCCAGTTCGGCGTACTCAATGCGCATGCTGGCGATTTACCTCGCTATAAAGGCAACGCATGCCCTAACTGGGCAATACTTAATGACGAAAACTCGATTAGTCTATCAATACATCAAATGAGCGCTGAGCTTGATTCAGGGCCGATTTACACAACACGCATCTTCCCTTTAAACGATAATACCTACATCGGAGATGTGTACAATTGGCTTGGCCTTGAGGTTCCACGAGGATTCCTCGATGTAATTAATAGTATACAAAAAGGGGTCTCGCCGACTCCGCAAAAAGACGTCCGCTCACTTAGGACTTTTCCTCGAAAAGCCGAAGATGCGGAAATTGATTGGTGCCAAGGAATTGAGTCTATCCATCGTTTAATTCGGGCTTCGTCGAGACCGTTTGACGGCGCCTACTGCCACCTCAACGGTACAATCGACAATAGAGTCACTGTATTTAAAGCGCGGGTAATTGAGCTTCCTTATGATTTTTGCGCCATTAACGGACAAATACTGGA
Source organism: Moraxellaceae bacterium (assembly GCA_002401525.1). Classification (GTDB taxonomy): domain Bacteria; phylum Pseudomonadota; class Gammaproteobacteria; order Pseudomonadales; family UBA3067. The sequence goes on from NVTH01000088.1 coordinate 11,513, forward strand.
ACGACATAAAGATTCTTTTGTAGTCGCCAGCGGTAACAGTGCTCTAGAAGTATTCGACTTTAAGCTCAATGAATTAACCCAGACTGAGAGTTTAAAAAAAATTACCGCTTCGCTAAGGAATCGGTTAACGTAACGTATTAAGAATAATCGATTACATTCTCAGAGGTAGTCTCGTTTCTTGAACGGTGACTACATGGACCTATTCTTAAAATTGTCGGCATTTAATTATTCTACATTAATGATGATGAGGCACCAAAAGAAGTTAACGTTCGCATAAGGAGCGCTCCGCTTTTTGCACGTCCCAGTGAGTAGAGCGAACGAACTTGTTAAGCAATTTCTGCTGCTGAAATACAATTAACAATATTAAAGCCTGCGATGATTAAGTACTTTGAACTTTCATATTTAAGATCATGAAACCCCGATTCGAGCATTTCCTTGTAAACGTAAGCTAACAACGTTTTCTCCTCATGAGATTCTATATACTGCTGTATAGCTGTTAGCTCACTACTGGAAGAAAGGCCTTCGGTAAATTTTACGTGACCCACAAATCGTGACAATTCACGCTCTTGCTCGCTCTCTGTTACTTCTGCTATTTTTATCCCTGATTCATTCAGCGCAAGATATGCGACTAGAAGTATGTTTAGTAAAACCTCCATTTGCTCCAAAGTGCTTCCCATCTGGTTTAACACCACAACTGAACCTAGCAAATTTGGTTGCTCGACATAAATTTCATCCAGTATGACCTCTTTTTCCTTAAGGCTCATTCTCGAAGCTCTCTTTATAGCTTGTCTAAGAAAACTTCTATTTATTTTCGCCATACTTTTTTATTTCTCGATATACGCTGCACACCGACGTTAATTGTTTTTATAAACACTTGAACGATGACCCACCTTGACAACATGTACAATTAACACCTCTTCTCTAATTTCATACACTATTCGATACAGTCCTTGCCTTACACGATAACGCTCCCGAGCTGAAAGTTTGATACATCCCTCAGCTCGCGGTTCCTCAGCCAGGGCTTCAATTCTTTTTAGAATACGACTAACATCCTTTTTAGGAATGTCACGCAAATCTTTAGCAACAGATTTCTTGAAGGTGATTTTATATTTTGCCATGCTTCTTCAAGTCATTAAGTAAAGCTTCATAACTGATTTCCTTTTCATCAGCCCTCTCTGAAAATGCTGCCAGATCTTCTTGGTCTTCACTCATAAGTAGACGGACCGCTTCGTCTACAAGTTCCGAAACAGAGAGATGAGATGATGCTGACTTAAGCTTAAGTGCTTGATGTATAGCGGGTTCAAAGTAAATCGTTGAACGCTTGGACAAATTACTCATAAGGATCTCCTTTAACGTTATGTCATTATAACGTTATAACGTCTATAGAGCAATTAACAGTCTTTTCCAATACGGAATGAGCCTGAAATAATCATTGATGTCGTTCATGATCAACGGATGAACACGATCATGAAATTAGACCAATTGACGACCATTGATGCCATAAATCGATTCCTTGAGGGCACGTGCGGCATTTCTAAAAATGTTCACATTCATACTTTACGCCACAGCTTCGCGACCAACTTGCTAGAAAATGGCATTAATCTTCGTTCCATTCAAACCCATCTCGGGCATGTAAGCCCCATTACCACCGCGATCTATACCAAAATGACTGAGCAAGCCCAGCAAAACAGCGCCCTCATGATTAATGCTTTAGTCGATACCCTCGGCATTACGCCGTGATGAATGCCATTATCGCCTGTCACACACGGGACCAAGGCCAACTTAAATATCAGTGCCCTGCTTGCGAGCAGCGTAAAGATTTCTATCGCTCTTGTGGCAATAGAGGTTGTCCTGCTTGCCAACACCTAAGCAATAATCAGTGGCTCGACCGCCAACGTCGTAAACTATTGCCCGTCGACTATTTCATGGTGACCTTTACTTTGCCCAGAGAATTACGCTCATTTGCT
>NVTH01000089.1 GCA_002401525.1 Moraxellaceae bacterium
GTTAAAAAACCATGGGCAATAGTAGTGCCAAAGGGGGTTGCTTTAGCCATCTCTGGATTTACGTGGATAAACTGCTGATCAAGGGTGCAATCAGCAAATTGGTTTATCTGCTCTTGCTTTACTTCAAACCAAGGTGACGGTTCGCTTTGGTATCCAATATTTTCTTCGATGTCTTCTTTCTTGATTAAGCGCATTTTCTCGCATCCTCTCTGTAGTAGATTGTTTTTATTTTTGTTCAGTTCATCCAAAGTTAGCTAAAATTAAGCGCCAGTTAAAACCATTCCGCTTGCATATCATAACTAGTACTGTCGAGATTAATTAAAAATGTAGCCCAAGCATTTATTTCTGGCAGCTCAGTGTTAAAGAAGTAGCGCATGGCTTGGAGTTTACCTTGATAAAAGTGTTGATGCTGCTGCACCGTATTGAGTTAGTTGTTCGTTGTCTTGTGTGGTGAAGTCAACAATAATAAGTGCGCTCACTTTAATCTCCAGTGTTTCTATCTGTTGTTTTTATCTGCTTATCAATGATACTTAGGTCTGTTTGATTTTCTGTGCAATTGATTGATCAATTGCTTTGAAGTCGACTTATTCTAATTGGGCACTCTTGACGCGACAATAGTGATTTAGTTAACTCAGTGTTTAGAAAAATGGCCCCTTTATATTTTTAGGATGAAACTTATTACTAATTTTTCAGAAATGCTTTATTTTTATTTTATATAAAATGTATATGAATAACCTCGGTGTTTAGGGGGTGCCTGTATGTCCGCATAAGTAAGAACCGCATAGTTTTATTAGTTAATTGGTGTTTATGATAGATCATGATTAAAGCAAAACTTTTACCTTCACTTATGGTTTTTTGCGAGGTCGCTCAGAAAGGCTCTTTCACCGAAGCCGCCAAATCCTTGGGAATTAGTAAGTCTGCTGTGAGTCAACAAATAACTAAGCTGGAACAAAGCGTGGGTCATCAATTGATCACGCGTAACACTCGAGGGGTTTCTTTATCAGCAATAGGTCAAAAAATACTCGCTCGTAGCGTGTTGCTAAAAGAACAGGTTGACCTTATTTATGAAGAATTGGCTGTTGCAGGAGAGAATCCATCGGGACGGTTCTCTGTGACTTTGCCTCACTCAATGGAGAAAAATATTGTGATTCCGGCGATTAGTCAGTTATGCAAAGAATTCCCCGATATATTGCCGGTTTTAGATATTACTGATAAGCCGAAAGATTTAATCCAAGATAAGCTAGACGTGGCTATTTTTATCGGTGATCTCAAAGATAGCAATTATAGGGCGTTGCCTATTGGGTCAATCAAGGAAGAATTTTATGCGACTCCTGGCTATCTTAAAGAGCATGGCGAGCCAATGTGTATGGATGATTTGTTTGAGCATCGCTGGATCGGCACAGGCTGGCAAGGCAATCGACTCAGTTATTATGAGGACAGGGTGGGGGCTGAGCGGCAGGAGATCGATATTAGGCCTTCTCCTCAGCTCAATACGTCATCGTGCGCGTTAAATTTTGCGCTACAAGATATGGGGGTGGTTTTATTGCCTAATGTATTGGCAGAAGAGTGGGTTCAGGAGGGTAGTTTGGTGCATGTATTAACCCCTTTTCGAGGCCCTTTATGGCCGATCTATTTTGTGCACTCCTTCCAAAATGAAAAGCCGGTGCATGTTGCTCGGTTCTACCAATTAGTAAAACAGCATTTTAATGAGGTTTTAGAGGGATGCTAGGAGTGAGCGCTAGGGTCTGGGTCAGTGCTATGGTGGGCTTTATGGATAGGGTTTTTATTAGCTAAGTGCTTCAGCAGAATAAATTTTAACCGTAATGTTATTCAGCACGCTCATTCCTGACACGGGGTCAAAGTCTTGGCTTGACGTTAGGTCATTGTAACTTGAGTCGAGCGCCTGATGATTAATTTTACTCCAGCCATGGGGTAAGCAGATAACACCTTTCATTATCGATGCAGATATTTCTATCGTTGCAAAAATGCTTTTTTGTTCTTGTTCTGCTTCGATGCGGACTGTGTTGCCGGTGATGAGTTTTAATGTGCGTGCATCGTCGGGGTGCATGAGTAAAGTATTGGCACTTTTTCCTTTTGAAAATCGGTGAAAATTATTCAGCCAAGAATTCATCGCCCGTGGTGTGCGTCTGCCGATTAGGGTGAATTCATTTATTTCTAAAGATTGTATTTGATCGTTTGCGGTTTCGGAGGGTGCATCGAGTTTGATTAATGCAGATTTATATATTTCTGGAACTAGGTTGATGGTTTTGTCTTTTGTAAAGAGACGGTTGGGTAGGCTTTTGGTCATTGGCCCTAGGTCAATCCCATGAGGAGTTTTTTTAAGTTGATTGAGGGAAAGTGGAAGGGGTTGACAGGCTGTTTCTTGAATCACATTCCTTTGTTGGGGACGCTTACTGAAGGGCGAAATCTGAAACAATAATTGGCAGGGCTTTCTGAATTTTTCGGGAATGACGGAGAATGCTTTATTTTTAAAATGATGGGTGCGCGCGTTGGGTCTACTGTTTTTTCTAAAAGTGAATCCGTAAGGCCCCAGCCGAAGTAATAAATCCAGCACTGCATCGGCGCCGACTTTTTGAAATGCAACGCTGATGATCCGAAGAATCACGCTTCTTAGCGAGTATCCTCGGTTTAAAATGTTGCTGAGAATCAACAGTATTTCCCAGTCGTGTTTTGCATTCTGGGCGGGTGGAAATAGCGGGCTGGAATAGCGCGCATTATTTCTAATCGCTGTAAGGTTACAGGTGAGATTGTATTGGGATCTTTCCAGTGGGCTGGTGGGAGGCAATATTATATTGGCGTGGCGATTACTGTCGTTGATGTAAAAATCAACCGCCACCATGTAATCCAGTTGACCTAGCGCTGCGCTCAATTTTTTTCCGTCCGGGGTAGACAATACCGGATTGCCTGCGATGTTAATCAGCGCGCGTATTGAATTGGCATCGTCGGATAGCATTCGATCAGCCATTTCGATCACCGGTAATTCTGAGTCAAAAGAGGGAAGCTGGTGAATGGGGCTCTGAAACTCATTAAAGCGACCGTCTTCATTAATGAATGCAGATAACAGCGCAAGGTCGGCGGCGGGGGTGGGAAACATTAACCCGCCGGGTTGGTCGAGGTTTCCAGTAATAATGTTCAGCACGTAAATCAACCAAGCATTGAGGGAGCCGTTTTTTTGGGTGCAAATACCGATGCGCCCATAAGCTACGGCACGTTTAGCGGTGACGAATTGTTCAGCCAATGTTTCAATGGTGCTTTGCTCAATGCCGGTTTTTTGGGCGGCCCTGCTGGGGGAGAAGGGTTGCACTAGTTGCGCTAGCTCGGCCAAGCCCTGAGTATAGTGTTGCCATTCCCCTTCCCCTTGGTGGATTAAATTCTGATTAAATATAAAATGTATCATGGCCAATAACAAATAAGTATCTTGGCCGGGCTGAATAAAAATATGTTGATCTGCTAGCGCGCTGGTTTCGGTTTTTCTTGGGTCAACCGTTACCAATTTTCCGCCGCGATTTTGTAAGTCTTTAAGGCGTTTTTTGATAAACGGTGTTCCCATCATGCTGCCGTTAGACACTAGCGGGTTGGCACCGAAGCAAAGCAGAAAATCGGTGCGGTCTAGGTCGGGGACGGGCAGCATTGCCATGTGGCCAAAGAGTTGTTGAGCGGCGAGCATATGGGGTAGCTGATCGCTGGAGGCAACGCTGTAACAGTTTCGGCTGTTGAGTGATTTCTTTAATAGGATGCTGCTGAGTAAACTGCCGTGATGATGATAACGAGGATTGCCCATATAAAGGCCAATGCTGTCGCGACCGTGCTTTTTTTGAATGCCTTGCAGCGTTTGGGCGATTTCCTGAAGCGCCGTTGGCCAGGAAATTTCTTGCCAACCGGTGGCGGTTCTTTTAATCGGCTGACGTAAACGGTTCTGATCTTCGTGGATATCCTTCAAGGCCATTGCTTTGGCGCAAAGATAACCTTTGCTAAAGGTATCGTCTTGATTGCCTTTTATGCTGAGAATTTCACCGTCACGAGTTTCGATGTTTAAACCGCACATGGCCTCGCAGAGGGAACAGATCTGCGTGTGGTTTTCAATGTGGGTGGCTTTGCTGTTCATGCTAAAGGGCGTAACTGGGTCATTTCGAAACTCCYATTGCYTWTWTTYCATTAGCAAGCGGTGCTGTATTTTAARGTTCGAATGCKGGGCGCCGATTAATGTCTGTGAGCTGTTCGTTGATAGTCCAATAATCGTAGACATAACCAATGCCGAATAAACCGCCGGTAAATAAGTACACCAGACCTGTGAGCCACTTTTCCATATAAAAGCGATGCACTCCGAATAAGCCAAAAAAGGTCAGCAAGATCCAGGCAATGTTGTAATTTTTAATGCCGGGGGTGTATTTATAGTCGGCTTCTCGGTCCATGCGGGGAATTAGAAAAACGTCAATAAGCCAGCCGATTCCTAGCAAYCCAAAGGTAAAAAAATACAAAGTGCCGGTAATAGGCCGGCCAAAATAAAACCGGTGCGAKCCAGTGAAYCCCACCAGCCAGAGCAAGTAGCCTACAAACATATTGTGGGAGCCGGGTTGCGTTTGCATCAGTGAGCCTCGATCGGGTTTTGGTTTTCGTTAAATTATATTTGGTTTTGTTCAGGAATTAGAATGGTTCTCTAGTGGCGGCCACTGAAGGCGTGATTTGTATTTCTATTCTTCTGTTTTTGGCCCGGCCTGCAGGGGAATCGTTACTTGCAACGGGGCGGTCTTCTCCATAACCCAATACTTTGATGCTGTTTGGATTGACCGCGTACTGAGTGACCAATACAGATCTAAGGCCAACTGCGCGTTTTATGGAGAGGGCTTTGTTGTAGGAGCGTGATCCCCTTGCGTCACTGTGGCCTTCAAATATTACTTGTTGGTGACTGTTTTGCTTCAGGTAGTTGGCGAGCATTTCTACCGCTTGCTCACTTCCAGGAGGGATTTCGCTTGAGTCCACGGCAAACTTAATTTTTATATCGGGTAGGGGCGTGGGACTGTTATTGGATAAGCCTTCTTCGGCTGCATTGCAGTTATGAAGATTGCAGGAATCGCTTATTTTAAAACTAATGATTGTTTCCGTCTCGTCGTCACTGTTGATCTCTATTTCGTTTGCTTCTATTTTGCTTTCTTCTATTTCATTGGCTTCTAAATTGTCGTATACCGATTCAGTCAGCAACGCTGTTTCTGGCCCTTGCGTTAGAGGCGATTCTTCGCTGGATTTGGGTTTTATTTCTGGGCCAAAGAAGTGACTAAAGCTAATCATCAACGTGTTGTCGAATAGATCGCTGTCGGCACTGTAATAACTGTTGTAAGCAAGGCGAATTGGCCAGTCCCAGCCGGTAGGCGCAATGTAAATCCCTGTGGAAAAATTCACTAAGGTTTCATGGCTGCTGCTTTCTTCGGATTTAAATACCGTTTCCCCAATGCCGCTGCCAAAGTATGGCTGAATCACTTTGTAGGGTTTTAAATGATAATGTGCCGCAAGATGGAGGCGGCTAGTTTGGATGTCGAGGTTGGAATCTCCTTGGGTATCCGAGGTGAAGTAAAGTGTCTCTAGGCCCCAACGCTGGTTTAATCGATAACCGAAATGCATGCCTAAAATATCATCATTTTTGAAGTCTCGAAATTCGCTGTAATTTTGCCAGCCTGCTCCCATGCCAAGGGCGTATCGGCTAGCGGACCAGCTCTGGCAGGGTAGGAGCAGGGCTGCGCTGAGCAATACGAGGGCTAGATTTTTCATGGGTTCTCTTGATGAAAGGTGTGGGGTTATTGAGAACGCTTGAATGAATCGATTTCAAACGTCCGATGATTAAAAGCGCATCTTCTAAAGATGAAAACAATACGCTAGGAAGGGAAAACGACCAAGCCTAATAAATAATTAATTTACGGCTTTTCGCCCGTTACTAAACCGTAGCGCCAAACGTCTTCAAGCAATAATGGGTATTGATATTCAGCAGCGCGGAAATTCCCCGCCTGAATTTGATTTCGAAATTTAAGGATCTCTAATATTTTTGCGCCCGTTTTCGCAAGATCTGCCGCTTTGTACATGCGCTTAGCTGAAGGCATTACATTCAATGACGCATTGCTGAAATCAACATTTTTATAGCCGATTTCTTTCATCGAGTCCGTAAATTGTTTCTGTCCCCATAGATTGGGAACGGCCCAGCCGTCTAACCAAGATTGGGTCATGGCTTCGTAGGCAGGCTTGGGTTCGTAATCATTAATAAACCCATCCGCTACCGCGACGCGTCCACCGGGTTTGAGGATGCGGAAAGCTTCTTTTAAAAATTCTGATTTATCTTCGGCATAACAAACGCTCTCCATGCCCCATACCACATCAAAGGTATTGTCTTCAAAGCGAGTGTCTAAGAAGCTCATTTCTTCAAATAAAATGCGATCTTTCAAGCCTTGTTTAGTGGCCAGTTTGCGTGCTTTGGCTAATTGGTAGGCGGTAATATTAATGCCTGTCATTTGCGCGCCGATATTGCGCGCCAACCAAATGCAGCTTCCGCCAATGCCGCATCCTGCATCAAGGACTAGGTCGTTAGGCTGTATTTTGGCTTTAGTGGCGAGGACTCGATTGGTGTTTTGAACGGCTTCTTTGTGGCTAATATGGTTCGCGTCGTAATATCCGTAATGAAGTGAAAAACTGCGGTTTGTACCCCAAACCAGTTGGTAATCACTGTCACAGGTTTCATAATATTGAATAATTTCTTGCTCGGTAACCATGGTGCGGAAGCCCTAAGTCGTTATTATAATTTGTCTGCTTGGATAAGCGCCTAGTTTGGCGGCATCATAGCATGAAAAGTTAGCTTACCGATTCTGTTGAGTCGTCGACTAAAGCGGGTGGTTGTGTGCTTTGAATTAGGCCTGATGAGACCCTTTGGGAGTGGCGTTTGCAGTGTTCAGTTCGAATGGTAACGCATAAAAAAACCGCCAAATTGGCGGTTTTTTTATGGAGTTCAGTTCAAGGCCTTTAAACTTTAAAGCTCTTCTTCAGCTTTTTGGCAACCATGACCTTTTTCAATTTTGCGTATTGCGGCAGGCCATCCTTATAGGGGGGGTAGTCCTCGCCCATAATCAGTGGTGTTAAATATTGCCGTGCTGCGTCGGTGATTTCAAAGCCGTCTTTGCTGATGTAGTGACGAGGTAATTTTTCTTCGACGTTGGCGACGTCTGATAATTTAGCTTCGCCAATGCTCCAACGATAGGTTTTGCCAGGTTTGCGAACAATGATGGGCATCACGGCATTTTTGCCGGCGACTGCAAATTCAACGGCGGCTTGGCCCATGGCATAGGCTTGTTCAACGTCTGTGGCGGAAGCGATATGGCGTGCCGCGCGCTGCAGATAATCGGCTACAGCCCAATGGTATTTATAGCCCGTGGCTTTCTTAATCATTTCGGCGATGGTGGGGGCCACGCCACCCAGTTGAATATGGCCAAAGGCGTCTTTTTCGCCCGCTTCACTGAGGAATCTGCCGTCTTTATAGCGCGCCCCTTCGGAGACAACAATGACGCAATAACCGTGCTTTTTAACGGTTTGCTTGACCTTGGTGAGGAACTTCTTTTCATTAAACGCAATTTCGGGAAACAGGATGATATGAGGCGGAGCGCTTTCTTCATCTTTGGCTAAGCCTGCAGCGGCTGCGATCCAACCGGCATGACGACCCATGACTTCAAGGACAAAGATTTTAGTGGAGCTATCACACATGGAGGCGACGTCTAAGCCTGCTTCACGAGTGGAGACCGCGACGTATTTCGCGACGCTACCAAAGCCCGGACTGCAATCGGTAATAGGCAGGTCGTTGTCCACTGTTTTGGGAATGCCAATGCAGGTGAGCGGATACCCTAGAGATTGGCTAAATTGCGATATTTTATTGGCYGTGTCTTGGGAGTCACCGCCGCCATTGTAGAAGAAATAGCCGATGTTATGGGCTTTGAACACTTCAATAAGGCGGAGGTATTCAGCTTTGTTTTCTTCGAGGCTTTTCAATTTGTAGCGGCAAGAGCCAAATGCACCGGATGGCGTATGACGCAGTGCTGCGATGCTCTTTTTGGATTCCTTGCTGGTATCAATGAGCTCTTCTCTGAGTGCACCTACAATRCCGTTATGCCCTGCGTATACCTTGCCAATGACCGATTTATGTTGCCTTGCGGTTTCAATTAAGCCGCAAGCGGTGGCGTTAATCACCGAGGTGACTCCGCCAGATTGGGCGTAGAATGCATTYTTTTTGGCCATTGAYCRGCATCTCCAAGTGTTCAGGCTRAGTGAGYGTGTTYANGRMYGAKWKWGTGTGTTCAGATATGAATAGGGGGGGGCGTTTTTCAAAATGAATGATCAAACTGAAAGAAGGGCTGGGTATTTATTGGTCAGACCGTCCGCCGGGGCCGATGGTACTGTAAATTGTCAGCAAAGACTATTTTTTCATGGTGCGCTGTCGCTGAGTTTCGAGGGTATAATTAGGATTGGACTAAGCGGTTTAATCGCTGCCAATCTTTAATCAGGATGCGGCCGTGTAGTGGGCTATTTTTAACCTCAGGAAATGTTTTTACGTGAAAGAGATTATTGTTTTATTTTGGGATATTTGCCGATTTAAGCGCGGGCCTGAGTCGGTTCCAGCTGAGCCGGTGCTCGCCGGGGTGGTGTTTCTTGGGTATTTATTGACCACGTTGGTGGCCATAGGAGTCTCCCCGGGTCTAGAGCTTTCCTTTTTCGCTGCCTTTTTTGTGGTGGTTGCGACGGCTTCGGTTACCTTGGGTTTGGTATGGGTTTTATTGTTCTTTAAAGGCGTGACTAATCGGTATATACCCACCGTCATCGCGTTGGTGGGGGCCGATGTGGTATTGACGGTGTTGGGTTTGCCGTTGATTGTTGCCTTGGAATACTTGTCGTTTGATGGGGTCGCCGATTTGCTTGGGGGGTTACTGATCCTATTGATGGGTTGGAGTATTGTAGTGGGCGGTTTTATTTTTCATCGAGCGTTGAGTATGAGTTTGATGCAGGGTTCGTTTATATCGATTTGCATTATGGTTTCGAGCAATTATTTGGCTTCGTTTCTGATGGCTTCAGGGTAACAATTAATTATGCATCTATTTGTGATGGGCATTTGCGGCACTTTTATGGGCTCTTTGGCAATTTTAGCGAAGGAGCTGGGGCATAAAGTTACTGGTTGTGATGCCAATGTCTACCCCCCGATGAGTACTTTGTTGGAATCCAAGGGGATCGAGATATTGCCGGGGTTTGAACCGTCAATGCTGGAGTGCGGCGCGGATCAGTTCATTGTCGGCAACGCGATGTCTAGGGGTAACCCCTTGGTAGAGGCATTGCTAAATCAAAATTTACCCTATACCTCTGGTCCTCAATGGTTGTCGGAGAATGTGTTGCAAGGCCGCTGGGTTTTGGCGGTGGCGGGAACCCACGGCAAAACCACTACCGCGACTATGCTGGCCTGGATTCTTCAAGAGGCGGGCATGGCGCCGGGGTTTTTAATCGGTGGGGTGCCTAATAATTTTGATGTCTCAGCTCGGCTGGGTGGGTCGGACTTTTTTGTGATCGAGGCCGATGAGTACGACAGTGCTTTTTTCGATAAACGCTCTAAGTTTGTTCACTATCGTCCAAGAACGGTGGTGCTCAATAACCTTGAATTCGATCATGCGGATATTTTTACAGACCTTGCGGCGATCCAGACTCAATTTCACCATTTAGTGAGAATTGTGCCCAGTGATGGCTTGATCATTTACCCTAAAGAAGATCAAGCGCTGAAGGATACTTTGCTGCGAGGCTGCTGGTCGGAGAGGCAAGCCATTGGCCTTGGGGCGAATGCGGAGATTGATGCTAACGGCGAGCAGCCAGTTTTCGAACAGGACCAAGCATGGCGTGCTGAATTACGTTCTGCAGATGGCGGGGTATTTGATGTGCATTGTGAAGGAAAACCTTCGGTGACGGTGGATTGGTCATTGCTAGGGCGACATAACGTCAACAATGGCTTGGCCGCAATCGTTGCCGCTCATCACGTGGGCGTGTCTGTGGAGATTGCGGCGGCGGCATTAAGTCGGTTCGAAGGCGTTAAGCGTCGTTTAGAAGTGATCGGCAAAGTGGCAGAGGTGACGGTTTATGATGACTTTGCCCATCATCCCACGGCTATCGCCACTACCTTGCAAGGCTTAAGAGCGCATGTGGGGACGCAGCGCATTGTTGCTGTGATTGAACCGCGTTCTAACACCATGCGTATGGGGCAACATCGCCACCAGCTGCTGCAAAGTTGCCAGCAAGCGGATAAGGTGGTGTGGCTGCAGCCGGCGCAAATGGATTGGAATTTGTCGGACCTGATTAATGCTGAGAATGGTGACACCGGCATCAGCGTCGAGGGGATGGCGGTGTTTGAGACGACGGTCGAGATAATTGAATATTTAGAAGCTGAGTTGCTCGCTGGGGATCATGTGGTGATTATGAGTAATGGTGGTTTTGATGGGCTGCATGGGCGTTTGCTAACCGCCCTTGATCAACGAAGTGGGGGCTAAGATGGAAGCAATTACGGTGGCGATTACCGGGGCGTCCGGTGCGCAATACGGTCTGCGATTAATCGAGTGTTTAGTGGCGGCGGATAAGCAGGTCAGTGTGCTTATTTCTAAAGCCGCCCAAGTGGTGATTGCCACGGAAACGGACATTAAGATGCCGACGCGAAGTCATTGGGTGGATTTCTTCAGCCAAAAATTTAACGCTAAAGAAGGTCAAATTAGAGTCTACGGGGTGGAGGAGTGGTTGGCGCCGGTGGCGTCAGGTTCGGGAAGCTCGGGAGGCATGGTGATTTGCCCGTGCAGTACCGGCACCTTATCGGCGGTGGCCACAGGCGCATCGAATAATTTAATCGAGCGAGCTGCGGACGTGGTGTTAAAGGAGCGCAAGCTGCTTGTTTTGGTGCCCAGAGAAACCCCTTATTCTGAAATTCACTTACAGAATATGTTAACGCTGACGCGCATGGGCGCGGTGATTTTGCCTGCCAGTCCAGGTTTTTATAATAAACCGACGAGCATTGATGATTTAGTGGATTTTATTGTGGCAAGGATATTGGGCCATCTTGGGATTCCCCAAGACATGGTGCCTAAATGGGGAGAATAGTTGGATTACAGATAGACTTTTAAGTAGATGTTAAAAGTCTATCCATTGATGTGAGTCATTTAGCCAGTAATGTATTGGCTAAGTGGATTACTTACCCACAAATACTTTGCCGTCTTCTACCTTAACGGCAAAGGTATTAATTTTTACTGTTTCGTCTTCAATGCATTGGCCTGAGCTTAGCGCGAAATGTTGTTTGTAGAGCGGTCCAGCCACGACTACTTCGCCCTTGATGTCCCCTACAATGCCACGAGACAATATATTTGCCTGGCTGAACGGGTCTAGGTTTTGTACCGCGTAAACCGTATCCCCATCGGAAATTCTAAACACGGCCACTTGCTTGCTGCCTACTAACGCGCAGACGCCGCTGTTGTGTGGTATTTGGTCTAACGGGCAGATTTCTTCCCACTGTTGTGCTGCGGACATTAATAAATCCTCGTATTCCTTTCAATTTTTAACTGGGCAGAAGCAAATGGATTGCTTCTGCCCTTGTATTGGGGGGTTGTGAAACGCTAGTGATTAGCTAACGGGTTCCAACTTTTCTTGTTCAGTAGCGGGGCGAATTTGCTGCCGCTCTTTGATGAACACCACATTGGTATCTTCCGTTTCACTGTTAACGAAGTGGCTGAATCGTTTCACCGACTCGGGGTCTTCAATGGTTCGCTTCCACTCACATTCGTAAGTATTGACGACATTTTCCATTTCTTGTTCGAGTTGCTCCGCAATGCCGAGTGAATCGTTCATCACTACTTCTTTCAAGTAATCGAGGCCGCCTTCTAAGTTGTCCATCCACACGGAGGTTCTTTGTAGACGATCAGCGGTGCGAATGTAGAACATTAAGAAACGATCGATGTAGCGAATCAGGGTGTCGTCATCGAGATCCGAGGCTAATAAATCTGCGTGTCGAGGTTTCATGCCGCCATTGCCGCAAATGTAGAGGTTCCAGCCGTTTTCGGTGGCAATGACCCCCACGTCTTTGCTTTGTGCCTCGGCGCACTCGCGGGTACAGCCTGAAACGGCGAGTTTAATCTTATGAGGTGAACGTAATCCACGGTAACGTTTTTCGATATTAATGGCCATGGCGACACTGTCGTTCATGCCGTAGCGACACCACGTGCTGCCGACGCAGGATTTAACCGTGCGCATGGATTTGCCGTAAGCGTGACCACTCTCAAAGCCTGCATCGATTAATTCCTTCCAAATTAACGGCAGTTGATTGACTCGCGCGCCGAATAAATCGATGCGTTGGCCGCCGGTTATTTTGGTATAGAGGTCGTATTTCTTAGCGATTTGACCGATTGCGATCAGGCCATCAGGCTTGATTTCTCCGCCTGGTACGCGAGGCACAACGGAATAGGTGCCGTCTTTTTGCATGTTGGCCAAGTAGTAATCGTTGGTGTCTTGCAAGCTAAGGTGGTTGTTCTTAAGGATGTAGTCGTTCCAGCAAGAAGCCAAGATAGAGGCCACTAGCGGTTTACAAATATCACAGCCTTTGCCTTTGCCGTGTTTGGCGAGTAATTCGTCAAAAGATTTGATTTCCTCGACTCGCACCATGTGGAATAGCTCTTGGCGAGTGTAGGCGTAATGTTCACACACGTCGGTGTTGACTTCGATGCCTTTGCTTTCAAGTTCGGCGTTAAGCACTTGGCCCACTAGCGCGGCGCAACCGCCACACCCGGTGCCCGCAGTGGTGCAGGTTTTAAGTTCGCCCAATTCGGTGACGCCGTTATCAATGGCGGCGATTAGGGCGCCTTTGGTGACGTTATTGCAGGAACAAATTTGCGCTGTATCCGGTAAGGCGCCAGCGCCAAGCCCTACAGGCGCGCTGCCGTCGTAGCTCGGAAGGATCAGACGGTCTGGATTTTCAGGTAAATCCATGTCGTTGAGCATGAGTTGTAAAAGAGAGCCGTATTCTTCTGCGTCGCCGATTAATACTGCACCGAGTAATTTTTTGCCGTCTTGGTCGACGACGAGTTTTTTGTAAACGCCGCTTAACTCATCGGTAAAAGAGAAGGTTTTGCAATTTTCGGTACGCGCATGGGCGTCGCCGATGCTGGCGACGTCTACCCCCATGAGTTTTAACTTGGTGCTCATGTCTGCGCCAGCGAATTCACTCTCACTCTCACCAGTGGTAGAAAGGTGGTCAGCCGCCACTTGAGCCATTTGATAGCCGGGTGCCACCAAACCAAAGATTTTGCCGTCCCAAAGAGCGCATTCGCCGATGGCTTAAACGCTGG
>NVTH01000090.1 GCA_002401525.1 Moraxellaceae bacterium
CATCCCCGCGCCCACTCGTAACGCAGCCTCACCGGCCATCGCCACCGCTCCCGCCATGCCGTAATTACCGCCCACCACCAACACGTGGCCAAATGTTCCTTTATGACTGTCTTTCTCTCTCGCCTTCAAGAGACCGCCTAAACTCGGCCAATCAATTCGTTCAACCACCCCAGCACCGTCTTGTATTACTGCTTGTTTTAACGATTGCTTTACTGATTGATTGACAGACAGATAGGCCTCTTGCTCTACGCCCAAATCATCAAACATCACTCGTCCGGTCCGCGCCGGCCCTTGCCCAGTCAACAGGCCTCGCTTTACGCCAATCAACGTATTAGTGACTTGCGCCCGAATCGCTCGCCCCATTTCAGCGCCACTGTCCGCGCAAAGTCCAGAAGGAATATCCACCGCCAAGACGTTGCAACTTATCTGATTCACTAGCTCAATGGCCTGATCAAATAGCGGCCTCACCGAACCTTTAAGCCCAGTTCCTAATAGCGCATCCACGATCACGTCGCTGTTTTCAAGGGTGGTTTTTTGCTGCAGCAATTGTTCCCCTGAGCCAATTTCACGCACGGCTATATCGGCCTGCAACACCTTCGCCGCAGTCGTTGCGGCATCGCCTTTAAGCCGTGCCACGTTGCCCAACTGAATGATTTCCACCGCCATGCCAGCCTGATGCGCTAATAATGCGATCACGTAACCGTCACCGGCATTATTTCCAGAGCCACACATCACGCAGATAGATTTCGCTTCGGGCCAATGTCGTTTTATTAATTGAAAGCAGGAGGCACCCGCTCGCTCCATCAGCGCCAGCCCAGAAGTGTGGTACTGCTCAATGGCACAACGCTCTATTATCCGCACTTGTTCCGCGGTGTAGAGGCATCTTGGTAGATCAGTTCGAAAGTCGCTCATAATATCCACTGTAGAATTTTGGTTTGAGAATGAACCGTCGTGGTTAGCGTTGATTGCAGAGACGCCTGTTTAATTTATCTGTTGCGCTTTTTAATTGATTGTCGCGCCTTACCGAGAGTATTAACATAGACTCACTAACGGGGCTGAAGACACGGATGCTGCCATGATCCCCACGACAATACCCATACTCAATCTGGCTCTAGGCATCACCCATTGAATTACTCCCCCACAGACCTCGATCAACTGGCACACGATATCAAACAATGGGGCAATGAATTAGGCTTTCAGCAAGTGGGCATCAGTGATATCGAATTGGCTGATCACGAAGCCTATTTAGACGCCTGGTTAAAAAAAGGTTTCCATGGAGAAATGTCTTACATGGCGGCCCACGGCACTAAACGCAGCCGCCCCGCTGAACTGGTGCCCGGCACATTAACCGTCATCACCACTCGCATGGATTACCTGCCCACCCAAAAAGACGAAGCAGAAATCCTGCTCGAACCCAAGGTGGGTTACATCGCCCGCTATGCCCTGGGAAAAGATTATCACAAGCTAATGCGCAAACGGCTGAAACAATTAGCGCAAAAAATTCAACAACAGATTGGCGAATTTGGATATCGCGTGTTTACCGACAGTGCTCCCGTGCTGGAGCGCGCTTTAGCAGAAAAATCGGGCTTGGGCTGGACCGGAAAAAACTCGCTGATTCTCAATCGTCACGCCGGGTCTTATTTCTTTCTTGGGGAAATTTATACCGACTTAGACTTACCCGTCGATCAACCTACCTCAGCGCATTGTGGTAGCTGTACACGATGCATTGACGTTTGCCCCACCCAAGCGATCGTTAATTCCAAAGAAATTGATTCACGACGCTGCATTTCCTACTTAACCATCGAGTCCAAAGGCGCCATACCCGAGCAATTTCGCACTGCGATGGGGAATCGAATTTACGGCTGTGATGACTGCCAAATATTTTGCCCTTGGAATCGCTATGCGGAGCTCACCCAGGAAAACGGCTTTCTACCCCGCCATCAATTAGATCGACCTAAACTCACCGAGCTCTGGGCTTGGGATGAGGAAATTTTTCTTAGCAACATGGAAGGCTCTGCCATTCGCCGCATCGGTTACCATCGCTGGCTGCGCAATTTAAGCGTCGCCCTCGGCAACGCGGACTACGATCCAGAAATTATTCGAGTTCTGAAAAACAAACGCGCCAGCACTGAATTACCCGATTTTGTGTCGGAACACATCCAGTGGGCCATTGATCAACAGCAATCCAAAGAAAACTAATCCACCACTTCTTCAAAATCCATAATTGGCGCGCCACAATCTGGACACACCCACGCGTCATCAATATCTTCCAAGCGCGTCCCCGGAGCGATGCCTTCATCAGGACAGCCTAATGCTTCATCATAAACATAACCACAAATTACGCATTCCCACTTTTTCACTGCTCAGTCCTCAATTTATAAAGGTGCTCAAGAATAACTTTAGCGCAATCCCACTGCAAGCTTAGCCAATGCCCCTCAAAATTCCGCGCTATATACCCTTTCATTATTGCGCGGGCATTTTTAAGGGCTTTAACATCAGCGACTATTGGGCGACTCCTACTGATCTGAGTTGATCAGGTACAATCAACCCTTTTTCGGCCGAATAATTTAGATTGAATATTTCGGTACAGTGAATTCAAATGGCAAATAATTTATGACCACGTTATGGAAAAAAAGGATTGAAGGCATCCTTTATGAAGTCCGACAAGCCGGCCACTCCCGCCGCCTTTACACTAATGGCGTTTTCCACAGCCAGTTCAGCACTAGCAACCCCATCACCGGCAGCATATGGGACCTGCTTCTATTACCGGCGTTCTTCCACCCTCCGGAACAACTTAATCGAATTTTGGTATTAGGGGTAGGGGGCGGCACAGTCATCAGGCAACTGCTGCATTTCTTCCAACCGCAACAAATAGTAGGCATCGAAATTTGTCGCCACCACATCGATATCGCCCGCCGCTACTTCGGTGTCACCCATCGCAACGTGCAATTAATTAAAGACGACGCCATTCAATGGGTAAACCACTACCAAGGGGAGAAATTCGATTTAATTATCGAGGATATTTTTAGCGGCGAAAACAATGACCCCACTCGAGTTATTACGCCGAATCAAAAATGGATGACTCAATTATTCAATTTAACTACACGCCAAGGCATGCTGGTTATGAATCACGCAGGACAAGAAGAATTCAAAACCTCTGCTGCTTTTTCTGCGCCAACGATACAGAAACGCATTAAATCAGCATTCCACTTCACGACGCCTACTTGCGATAATATTGTTGCCGCGTATTCCAAACAAATCGTACTGCGTAAAACACTAACAGATAATTTACTCGAATCCCCTTTCACCAACACTCAGCTCAGTCAGTGTCGATTAAGGTATGCGTTAAAAAAGATAAATTTAAACAATTAAAGTCGAGGACTAACTCCCAATTCATTTCCAGGGCGGAAATAGGGATCCCCTAAAGCCACAGGGTTTACGAATTAAATTCGCGGTAGCTTTAGGGTCAATCTAAACCTATCAATCAGGCTGCAGTAAAGTAAGGCAGCGCGCACCCTTCGCCGGTATCGACAAATGCCACTTGCACGTCCATGCCAATTTTAATCTCATCAAGATCGATATCAATAAGATTAGTCATCATGGTAATGCCTTCCTCAAGGGTGACGTAGGCAATGCAATATTGCACAGGCGAACGTCGCATAACGCTGTAGGTATACACCGTGCCTTTACCGGTGCTTTGTATCCACTCGGTATTATCACTCATGCAAAAAGGACATATAGTACGCGGGTAATAATGGTATTCATTACAATCGGCGCATTTTTTAATCAGTAATTTTCCTTCCGCCGTCGCGTCCCAAAAATGTTGAGTCTCTTCGTTAATCTCCGGCACAGGTATTTTAAATTTCTTCTCGCTCATGAGTCTTCCCTCCCAAGAATTACTGTCGCACTTCCCATTCGAGTTCCAATGGAGCCTCCGGTACCGTGAGCTAATGCAATATCACAATCCGCAACTTGAACCTTAGGATGCGCTTCATGTCTTATTTGTCTTACTGCTTCTAACACTTTAGTCATGCCGCCACGGTTGGCTGGGTGATTACTGCACAAGCCTCCGCCATCGGTGTTAAAAGGGATTTTACCCACGCCAGAAATTAAATTACCGTCAGCCACGTATTTCCCACCTTGGCCTTTTTCACAGAAACCTAGATCTTCTATGGTTTCTAACACGGTAATGGTGAACGAATCGTAGATAGACATGTATTTAATGTCTTCGTGTTTAACCTTCGCTTCTTTAAACGCTTTTTCCCCAGACCAAACTGCGCCGGTGTAAGTCAGATCCACTCGGCCGCCGTCCAAATGTTTGGGCGCTTCACCATGGCCTAATACTTTGACGCATTGACGATCTAAAGTTTTAGCAATTTCAGGGCTAACAACCACCATCGCACCCCCACCGTCAGTGATCACGCAGCAATCCAAGCGATGCAACGGCTCACTAATCATGGGCGAATTCAATACATCTTCAACCGTCACTACATTCTGTAGCTGAGCGTTTTCGTTATGTTGCGCGTGATGCGATGCTGCCACTTTGATCCACGCTAATTGTTCGCTGGTAGTGCCGTATTGATGCATATGCCGCATCGCCGCCATGCCGTACATATTCACTACGGAAGGACCCCAGACATTTTCAAAACCTGCTTCCGGCGCACCGCGTCCGAAGCCACGCATGGCCAAGCCGCCTTTTTTAATCGTACTCTTCGGTTTTCCTGCCAAAGTAATTAATGCCACATTACATTTACCCGCAGCTATCGCAGCAGCAGCGTGGCCAATGTGGGCGACATAAGATGACCCGCCGGTTTCGGTGGAATCAATGTGCTGCAACTTCAGCCCCATGTATTCCGCCATGGAGATGCCCCCTAAACCAGGTGCATCACCGGCGCAATAGTAGGCATCAACGTCAGAATAAGTGAGACCGGCATCTTCTAACGCGCCTTTTGCAAACATTCCATGTAGCTGGGCCAACGATTTATCCGCCGCCTCTCGTTTCGGGTATTCGTAAATCCCCGCAATATAGGCTTTACCTCGTATGCTCATTATTTTTTCCTTATAAACTTTAACGTCCGGCGTGGTAATTGGGACGCTAAATCTAAAGTTAAACCTGGAAACTTCAGTTAGATGAATTTTAAATATGACTGTTTTATTGCTTTTGAATTGACTAGGAGTGTCTGTTTCCAAGGATACTGTCGCGCATCCTACCGAAAAAGGGCGTCACCAAATCAATGCCAACTTCTATCAATACCGTCAATTGAACGGTAAATCAAGCACTGTCAGCCCTTGATCCACTGAAACAAAGCCAAGCAAGCTGTTTAAAGGAGTACTCAGGCAACGCGCAGAAAAGCACACAAACCGGAGGGCACGATCCAAGTGCCCGAAAAGAAAACAAATTAAACGACGCTTCACTTAAAAAACCAAATAAAAATGATTGCACCGGAATCATCGAGCCCAGCTTTTCGGCCCATAATGACCGCCGAGCTGTTGGTCTTATTATTTACCCTTATCTAAAATCCGACTTAGAACAAAGCCTCATCCATTGCCATCATCGGATCACTGCCAGAGCGAATCATCGCATCCAACGCCAATCGCTGCGGCAGTACTTTGGCAAAGAAATAACTTGCCGTGAGTTTCTTCGATTCACGAAACGCCTCACTATGAACGTTATCTTCAGCTGCCTTCAACATCTTAATCCACATAAACGCGTACAAATTTAAGCCCATCAATTTTAAATAATGGCTCGCTGATGCCCCCACCACTTGGCGATCCTGCTGCGCTTCTTCAATCACCCATTCGGTCAAACTCACTAGATCGCGAAGCGACTCACTCCACAAAGCACAATACGCCTGAGTCAAAGCACCTGATTCAGCGTCCGCAAGACACTGCTCCATTTCGGCGATCAATAATTTAAAACTGCGCCCTTGATCGAGGACCACTTTACGGCCCATCAAATCCATTGCTTGAACGCCATTGGTGCCTTCATAAATCTGTGAAATCCGCACGTCCCTCACGGCTTGCTCCATGCCCCACTCATTAATATAACCATGCCCACCGAATACCATTTGGCCGTGCAAACAATTCTCCAAGCCTTGATCCGTTAAATAAGCTTTGGCTATGGGCGTTAATAAACCCACCACTCGTTGCGCCTCATCACGCACAGATTCTTGCTGATGATTTTTAGAAATATCCAAACGCAAACCAATGAACATGGCCAACGCACGCCCCGCCTCAGTGGAAGATTTAATTTCCAATAACATCCGACGCACATCCGCATAGCCGATGATAGGATCCGCCCCAGCGGGCTGATCAGCGCCTTTCTTTGAGGTGCGGCCTTGCAACCGATCTTTCGCGTACGCCAACGCATTCTGATAGGCCAACTCTCCAGCCCCTAACCCTTGGATGCCAATGGACAACCGTTCATAGTTCATCATCGTAAACATCGCCGCAAGGCCGGCATTTTCTTCGCCCACCAAATAGCCTTCTGCCGAATCAAAATTCATCACACAAGTTGAAGCGCCTTTAATGCCCATCTTATGTTCGATTGAACCACACGTGGCGTTATTTGCTTCTGATAAATTTCCTGCACTGTCGAGTTTTGTTTTTGGCACCAAAAACAAAGAAATTCCTTTCACACCTTCGGGCGCACTAGGCAATCGCGCCAAGACAAAGTGCACGATGTTGTCAGTTAAATCCTGCTCTCCACCGCTAATAAAAATTTTGGTGCCGGAAATTAAATATTTATCGTCACCCACCGGCTCAGCTTTAGTACGAATCATTCCCAAATCAGTGCCTGCATGGGACTCAGTCAAACACATGGTGCCGGTCCATTGCCCCGCGTACATTTTTTCTAAATAGGTTTTCTTTAATTCATCGGAACCATGAGTCGACAGTAATAAAGACGCGCCGTTGGTTAAAATGGGATACAAGGTAAACGACGCATTGGAAGCCCACAGCATTTCTTCAAAACATACCGTGAGCATCTTTGGCAGCCCTTGGCCACCGTATTGCTCGTCCCCTCCAAGGCCTTGCCAACCCGCCTCTGCAAATGCGTGATAAGCGTCTTTAAATCCATCGGGGGTATAAACGACGCCTTCCTCCAACCGACATCCCTGCTGATCGCCAGTGGCATTAATAGGCAATAATTCCTGCTCAACGAATTTTGCSCCCTCCGTCAATATCGCGCTGGCCAGATCTAAATTTACTTCAGCGGTAGCGGGCATCGACGACCATACCTGATCACATTTAAAAACATGCGCTAACAAAAATTTCATTTCGCCAATAGGAGCTTCGTAGGTCGCCATAATAAATCTCTCAAAATCTAAACCTGGTGCGGACGCACCCAACATTCAATCCGGTTCAATATTGAAATCCGAATTAGTCTTGAGGCGAGGACTATACTTAAAAAGAACAACGGAAAAAAGCAATTAAACAACCCTCAGTAAACTGAATAAAGAGTCACTTAATCTAGGCCAATAAACGCCATTATTAGTTTAATTTTAGAAGCAGGATTAAGGCAATCMCAGCAACATGACCGCATGTCAACCAACCAATCCAGCCGTTTGAYCTGGATGACAAGCACAACGGATGCAATAGTGTGTGAAGAAAGGGGAGACCGAGAGGAAAACACCTAAATAAGGCGTATTTTTAGTGCAAAAAAAACCGCAGCCTATAGCTGCGGTTTTTTATACTTGCTAGCCCACTAGAACCTAAAGAGATAAGGCCTATCAGGCATTAAGCATCAAACTATGACACTCAATAGATTAACTAGCCTTGCGACGAGCGAATCCTAGTGCAGCTAAACCTAAGCCCAAAAGAGCTAAAGGAGCAGGTTCAGGAACTTCTATCAAGATTTCATCACCACTTGTAGTAGTCAAAGTACGATCGCCAGTCTCAAACAAAAGCGCAATAGACATGGTAGTAAAAGCGAAATCATAATCAAACGAATCGAATAGACTGTAGGAAGTGCCAGCTTCGGTTAGTACCTCAGTTTCACTCGCAACTTCAACGCCATCAATAAAAACTAGCGCTGTTACTGTTGCAGTGGACGCACCTGGACCTGCAAGCACGTAGTTTCCATCAAGGTGCAAATCACCGGAAAAACCATCCAAATCATTGAACGTATCGGTCAACATAAGCTGGATCGTGCCACTTCCAGTAATATTGTAAGAAAGATCAAGTATCCCGTCACCCACAATAGCCGCGGCGTTATCAGCAGCTGATAAGCCTGTTAAGCCGTCAACACGCCAGCCGGTATTATTGTAAAACGCAGAATCCACAGAACCGATAAAAGGTGTATTTCCGTCTCCGGCTCCTTCATCTATCGTGACTAAGTCAGTCGCGCCTAGATTCTGGTTATCAATCGTAAGCACTGCTGTAGCGCTTGCGTTCAGAGCAAAGGCTGCGAGCCCCAACCCTACTAAAGTATTTTTAATTCCCATGTTCATTTCCTTCAAAAAATTTATGTTTCGGGAGTGCGTATAGCCTTACTTCTGGCCTTAAACACCTGCAAATATCTACAGGTAAGCTTTCTAAGGCTATCAGACCTCCCTCTCCGACCTAAGCCGACGGGAATCCCGCTAATCATTCAACTAATATCTAACGAACTCTCATCAATAAAGCAATAACCAGGCCAATTTATATTTCTTATATTAAACAAGCAGTTAATCTTTCTAATTTAGTGAAAACCAGGCAAGTGTAAAAATACCTGACGATCACAAGGAGGCCGTTAAAACACTTCCATGCCGGTTGGCTCCAACATTACCAGCGATGAAATATAATCATTATATATCATAAGCTTAGGATAATATTCAATAACAAAGTCCTGCACACTCCAAGACTGAGCAAAATTTGACCTGTTAAAAAAAAAGACATTTATCATTAATTCCTATACAGGGAAATAAAGCACCCTATATAACCGCCCAAAACAAAATCATACCCCGTCACCTTCCAGACGGCGCTTTCTCTAATCTTTTCAGCATCCAGTATTGCTCGAAAGCAATGCCATCAATAGATCGAACAGACACCTTGGTGATGTCATAACCACGCCGAATAAAAAAAGCTTTGGAAATTTTTCCTGCGTCGGCGCCAAGCGTGGTCGCCCCCTGTTTCACGGCGTCAGCTTCCAGCTGCTGATAAATCGCACTCGCAATCCCTCGCCGAGAATAGGCCGGGTCAACATACAGCAACGAAAAATGGTCCTCTGGGTATAACTGCCCAAACCCCACCAGACAGCTCGCTATTTCCGCCACCAGAGTAGAGCCTCCGGCAAGCATCTCCCTAAATCGACTTAAGTGATCTGGCACTCGCGCCCAAACAGCCACCTGAATAGGCGAGTAAAAACCGGGCCCGATTTCCATCACCGCACGACGATAAATCACCGCCAACGCAGCGGCATCGTTTTCCTTATAGGCTCTCAACTTCACGAAAAATCCACCGCGACGCCCACCGACACTTCTGCCCCATCAAGAACCCGGCAACACACCCCTCCTCGCCAGTCCGGCATAAGGGCTTTTTTTAGTCCCTTATGCACCTGATCCATGCGTCGGCACGGGTCGGTCTCTCGAGTGATTTCCAATCGTGCGTCACCCACGCAAATCACCTTGCCTACATCCGATTGACCAAACTCATAGCCTTCAATCAGCAAGTTGGCTCGACGGTTCAACCACGACAATTGAATCCCAAGCTCCTCGCAGGCCGTCAACCACGACTCAACCGACAGAATAGTCACCTGACGCTTACCCGGCTTGCCGCGGGAATCTCCCACAATCCCTCGCTCCACAGTAATATCGGCAATCTCCAACGTTTGCATGGGACGCTTACCCCCCTCGCGATAGGCAATGCCCACCAATTTAGCAGTGATGACCTTCGACATAACTCACCTCATCCATTGCAACCCTTACCTGAGCATAAAGAAAGGCAACCCATAAGGGTCGCTGGCCCAATACGCCCTTTCTTTTTGCCCCAAACCATTCTAAGTTTTCCAATTACCCCGCAGCGTGAAGGACTGTAATTCCTCGAAGCGCAGGCCAATATCAATGGCCGGCTTTAATTCGATGTCATCCACGCCTCTTAAATAATAACAACAAGACTGTAGCGGACTTATAAAAAGGACCACTCTATAAACACTCAACAAAAAGTGCTTGTTAGAGCCCTGATAAATAACCCGCCTTTTAGAATAAACGATCAGGAGAATTAACCATGAGCGTAACCGCCGAAGAAATGTATCCCACGGCTAAACCTTGGATGTATCTACCTTATATCGCGCCGATGCTGATTTCCACCGCCGCCGCATTTTTGATATTTACTAACTCCAGCGTAGTGGGATGGGGTTTTCTTATTTTTATGGCCTCATTGGGAATATTAGAGCCCCTACTTGGGGAAGATCATGAAAATTTTAGCTGGAAAAACAGCCGCATTTTTGTATGGATGATGTACCTATACAGCTTCGGCACCGTCATCACTTTTTTAGGCTTTTTATGGGTCATGGCCTTTGCCAACAGTGGCACTGACCTATTTGGAATGGCTGCATTGATTCTAGCCACCACCGGTTTTGATATGCTCGCCGTTCACGCCGACGACGGTATTTTCCGATACCTCCTCGCCACGGTGTTATTCAGTGTAACGGCAAGCATGGGGACAGTCGCCATAGGCCACGAACTCTGTCATCGATTGCACGAACCTTTCTCGATATTTCTATCTCGCTTGATGGGAGTACTCAATTTATTCAGCTATTACGCTGTCGAACATCCTTACGGCCATCACATTACCGCCGCCACGCCTAATGACTCCAGCACCGCATTACGCGGCGAAAGCATCGTTGATTTTTTCAAACGCACCTTCAAACAAGATTATGAAATCGTATGGGCCATCGAAGAAAAACGCCTGGTGAAATTAGGACTGCCCGCGTGGTCCCATCACAACCGTTTATTAACCGGCATGGCGGCTGAAGCAGCGCTGGTGATCTCCATCGCTGCACTCACAGGATTTCTTGGGCTATTCTTTTTTAGCTTAGGAATAATCCAATCTCATTGGGGCTATAAGGCCGGCGTTTATTTGCAACATTACGGATTAGTGCGCGACCCCAAGGAACCCATTGAAATTCGACATTCTTGGGGCTGCACTTATAAAGTCACTAACTGGTTATCAGACGGCATTGGCAGGCACTCCGATCACCACGACGTGCCAGAAAAAGAGTTTTGGGATTTATTACCACACCTAGAAGGCCCACAACTTCCTCTTGGATACATGAAAATGATGGGTTTAGCCAGAAGCAAAGCGAAGTGGGAAAATGCCATGATACCGCTACTGATTGACTGGGATGAAAACCACGCCTCACCGGCTGAAAAACTTTTAGCCATGGACGCCAATGAAAAAAGCGGCAACCCAGAACTGATGGCTCATGCTGAAAAACAAAGGGCAGAACTTAAAAAAGCAGGGATTTTAAAGATTGCGTAATCACTGTTGATCGATTTCGCAGACCGGAAATTTTACGTTTAAAGCGCCCTTTGTGATCAAGGGGCGTTGGCAAAAACGTTTCTCGTTAAGCAGATGCGTTAATTAAAGAACCAATAATTGCTTCAGCGGTCTGTCCCACTCTAGAACCTCTGCCACCGCCTACCCTATCAATATCAATGTAAGATTTATTGCGACTTTCATTTTTAATATTGGAAATATTCGCGCCAATATTATTCTTTTCGTTGATAGTCTTTTCATTGACAGTCTTTTCGTTGATAGTTTTTTCTTTAGGGATTCCTCCTTTCGAGATCTTACCCTCTACCGATCTAGACGAGCCGACCTCTCCCGAGCGAGACGAGGTAGTTTTATAACTGGAATCTTCTGGTTCTTTTTCTGTATTTTTTTCTTGGCCGTTTTCACTCGCCAACTTAAGATTCTCTTGCCGTAACTCAACTATTTCCACTCGCGCCTGACTTGCCATTTGCGCCGCTTGAGCAGCCACGGCCCGATCCTGCGCCGATGGTTGCGCGGGCGCATTTGCAGCAGCGATAATTTTTTGTGATTTTTGCAAGGTAGCCTGGGGATCTCCCGCAACACTCGAAGTCGAAATGCTGACTTCACCGCTCACCGCATAAAGCACTCCATCAGGGCCTTTGCTATAGCCAAAACTAGGGGAGCCAGCAATCGCGCCTCCCACCGCAGCATGCGCTTGCTCATGGGCTCGAACTTCTCGATCACGTTCTTTAAGCTGTTTAATTTCAGCCTGTTCTACTAATTCCTTTTTTAGATTCGCCGATTGATTGGCCTTTTTATCTTCCGTACTTACTGCTTGTTTATTGTTTTTAATAACCTCCAGCGCTACATCAGAATCAGAATCAGCTTCGGCTGTGTCGCCCGAATTTTCGGTACGAGCTTCTTCAGAAAATAAACTCTTTGCTAATTCAGAAATATTCACTTGGCGATGTAGAAATTGCTTGTCTGCGCCGGAATGATCCGCTGCTAAGGTTTTTTTAAGAGGCGCATCAAGCTGGGGGGATGCAGCGGCAGAGTCAGGACCGGGAGTCGTGGATAAACCCGCGCCCGATTGAGGGGAATGATTCAATAAATTCGCTGCTTGTATGGCTAACATTGCCTCTTGAATAACCTGCCTGTTCTAAACTTTTAAATCGATAATACTGCCCATTGTTTGACTGGCTACTTCGATTACTTTCCCCGATGCTTCAGCATTTTGCTGATAAATTTTCAAACTCACCATTGATTCAGCAAGGCCTTTTACGAGACCATCACTGTCTTTGCCATTCATCGTGGCAATCTCATGAGCTGATTCTTGAATCCCTCTAAGCGACTTCCTAATTCCGTCTAAACCAGCCCCGTATGTAGAATTAGTAATCTGCACGAGGACTCCGGAGGCATAAGCAATTATTTGATTATGCCTAAAAACGATTAGCCATTAAAACAGGCCTAGTTTCAGTCTATCAAAGTTAAAATACCGTTTCACTAAAGCTTAAAGACTATGTGGTCGCAAAAACCTCGGGCTTAGAATAGATCAGGTTAAAACCGCTGAAACGGAATAAGCAAAGAGAAACTTATGACGAAATAAGCATTTTTGGTGAAAGGTAAGCAGCAATTTCCTTCGCACTACTGCCAGGTAAGAAGGGAACTTCACCAACACAGGGTCAAGGCAAAATACGTTTCAGAGTAT
>NVTH01000091.1 GCA_002401525.1 Moraxellaceae bacterium
TTTCGATATGGAATACACCAAAGTTTTGCTCATCAGCAAAGAAATAAAAAAAATCACTGTGTACTTTGAAATCCAAACCAATCGAGAAAACTTAGTCACTGGCATATCAAAAGAATTAGAAAAAAGAGTTCAAATCCAATATGAGCAGCTAGCAGAACTCAATCAAGTAATCACCCATAGCTTAGATAGTATTCAAACGCGAGAAATGACGCACGAGCAGATGTCTACCTTGCTCACTCAATTTTCCTGCGCTTGTATCAATCTCGAAGATCGCTACGAAGCCCCCGCCCAAGACGAATCCCTACAACAAGATAACCGCCACCAACGTGCAGGTTAATCCATTCATAGAGATAGATCGCCCCCATTTCTATCTCTATAGGCCATCACTTAAATCGATACTGATGGGTAAAAGATATCCTTCTCTTAACGCCGTCCGGTCAAAGCCCTTCTAAAAAATAGCTGCCTACGACATCAGTGCTTTGCCTGCGCGGATAAATCCTATATTCTGTTCTTCGGTCAGTCTCGCTCAATATTGACGCGAGAATTTATCTATAAAAAACTTCACCATTATAGGGAGATTAACGATGATCGTTATCATTGCTACGATGAAAGTAAAACAAGGCTCAGGCCCAGATTTTGAGGCCGTCATGAGTGAACTTGCCGATTCAGTAAGAAAGGACGAACCAGGAAATCTTCAGTACACCATCAATTTGACCAACGAGGGTGACTACATTATTTTAGAAAAATACAAGGATCAAGACGCCGTTAAAGCGCATCAAAAAGCACCTCATTTTCAATCCAGCTTTCCAAAACTAAGCCAATTTTTGGATGCCCCCCCCAACATACAATTCCTTAAAGAAGTGTACTAACAAGAAGCCTCTTTGACCCCAACCTAAGCGGGGCCTCAAAAACCCGCTTAGGAATCATTCGTCTTAGCCGCCGCACAGGCCTCCCATGCGATCATCGATTGCTTGCGGACACTGCCCCAACGATATTGACTGAAATCACCATTGCCACGAATCACCCGATGGCATGGAATCAGATAAGCAATGTTGTTTTTAGCAATCGCCGACGCCACCGCCCGCGCCGCATTTGGCGCTCCCGTAGATTGAGCTACTTTTTGATAAGAGCTCAAATGCCCCGGGGGAATCGCCAGTAGCGCCTCCCAAACTTTAAGTTGAAACGGGCTTCCTTTTAACAACACATTGAGAGTCGCCGGTTCTTTTGCGCCATCCGCCACGATGCGTTCATCAAAAAGCCCATTGCGAGAAGCAACAAAAATGGCGTTAAATACGGGCTCAGTAGCGTCTTGGTCCAAAACGATATGCGCCTCACTCCACTCCATCCACAACTCTTCAATTAAGGCCCGTTGCTGCGCCTCAGTATCGAAAAACGCGAGCTTGCATACCCCCCGATCAGTGACCGCTAACAAGCAGCATCCAAAAGCAGATCGATGTACGCCGTATTGAATACGTAAGCCTTTACCTTGCCGCCGAATCTCCCCCGGGGTCATGCCCTCGCAGCGTACCATCAAGTCATGCAGACGGCTTGATCCACTTAATCCAGAGGACAGCGCTGTATCCAGCACGCTTTCATTACGCAAACATTGTTTGGCATATTGCTTGGTTAAATATTGCAAATATTGCTTTGGAGAAACCCCCACCCATTGAGAAAAAACGCGCTGAAAGTGGAACTCACTGAGGCCTACATGCTGTGATAATTCAGACAATCCTGGCTGAGCCTTTTGATGCTGCACAAAATATTCAATGGCTTGGGCAATTTTATCGTAATGTTGTCCACTCTTGGGTTTCCCATTGATGTGGGCATCGATTCTGACTTTCGTAGTTGAAAACTCTGGCATAGCTCGAGCAAGTCCTAAATGAAGGCTGCCTGTCACCGTGTATTAATCTAAAAAGCAGCCAATGGCCTAAATCTAATACGGCGAGCATAATCAGCTTTCCAACCTGAATCCACCCGATTCTTGCGATTGCTGTGAAACGGTATAAAAGAAAATGAAAAACACTAAGTACCGCTTAGCTTCAGGTTTTAAAGCGTTCAGTTAAATGACAATCGCTAACGCTTCTTTTGAGCCTAATTCGATACTCTGGTCGTTCCAAAAGGTTTTGATTTTTAATATTTCAGCCTCAACTGCGTCAATTGACATAGAAGGCTCTGTTACTAATTGGGTCTCAAAGGCACGGTGGATTCGCAAAAAGTGATCGGATATGTTCTCTGGATTACGCAATAAATTAAAACTCACGCGCATGCCACTAAAAGGGCCCTCGTGCTCTCTAACGACCTCGCCATCGATAAGGGGGTACATCCAAATCATCACCTCATCCCCCACTTTTCGCATCGATTTCACCCCAAATACCTCCTTCACCTGCGAGAAATAGAGGTCTTCTAAATGGTGAAAAATAAACCTCGCGGAAGTACGAAAGCTTTGGTGACCGTGGCCCACAATAGTAAATAAATCCCCAAACATCGGTTGCTCTTCTTTAAAGGTGAAATCAACGACAATTTCACTGGCAAGGGTGGGTTGATCTTTTTCGCTCATTGACAACGGCCTATATTAGAAAATAATATCGCAATGGTAGCATGATCTAGCGTAACTCTGTCATGCCAGCATCCCTGTCATTCTAGTGTAGCCCCGTCATTCTTGCGTACCCCCGCCGTCATTCCCGCGAAGGCGGGAATCCATATCGATTAAGGCTTCGCTGTTCGAACATTTGGCAAGGCCTGTTTTTGTCAAAAGTTTCTATCAAATGCTTCCTACCAAAAATAGTATCGGATTAAATTTAAGCTCATGGTTTTAAACGCAATGGATTCCCGCCTTCGCGGGAATGACGGGGGTACGCGGGAATGACGAAGTATATGCTGCCTTTATGTGGGTATCTGGAATGGTGCACGATGTCTGGTATGGAGGTCGAATGCAGGATAGGTGGTATCGAGTCGAATCAGACCTACTGGAAATACAACGGGGATGCGATTCTTATAAAGGAAGTACGGAGCCTACGAAGGATGTTCGAAAATAACGGCCGGTGCGAAATCTAAAACCTCAGCTACACCTTAAATCGATTGACTATCTCTTCCAATCCRCTCGCCAAGGAATTCAGCTCTACACTGCCCTCATACATCTCCTGCGCATCACTTGAAGTTTGATTGGCAACTTGAGAAATATTTTTGATATTGCCTTGGATCGACTCCGCCATTTGGCTTTGTCCCATAGAAGTTTGAAATATCCCTTCAGTGAGCTGTCGGATGGACGAAATGGCTTCCGAAATACTGGCAATGGAAGTGCTCGCTTCTTCCGCTAGCGTCACACAACTATTGGCCTGCTCTTTGCCTTTATCCATCACGTCAACCGCATCACGCACTTTAGTTTTTAACTCGGCAATAATTTCATCAATCTCTTTAGTAGACGATTGCGTCCGTCCCGCTAACGACCGGACTTCATCAGCCACTACCGCAAATCCCCGCCCTTGTTCTCCGGCACGCGCGGCTTCAATGGCGGCATTCAACGCCAATAAATTAGTCTGATCGGCAATGTCACCAATCACTCGAAGCACCGCACCAATTTTTTCACTTAACTGATCCAGTTGATTGATGACCTCAGACGCTTCATTAATTTCCGAGGAAAGACCTTGAATGGCATTCTTAGTATGATCCACCACCTCTTTACTGGATATCGAATTTTCATCCACTACGCGCGCCTCATCAGCGGCGTGATTTATATCGTTGGTGACTTCTTCTACCGATGAAGTCAAGGAATGGACGGAGTCCGCAATGGCGCTTATATCTTTTTGTTGTCGCATCGCCCCGGATGAAGTTTGCTCCATTGTGCTGGACAGACTTTGCGATGAATGCGATAACTTTACCGTGCCTTCGTTGACTTGAACGACCGCTTTATGCACTTTGATTACAAAACTATTAAACCAATGCGCTAGCTCGCCAATGATATCCGTCGAACTGTCATCCAAGCGCTGAGTAAGATCGCCTTCCCCTTCAGCAATATCTTTCAAAGCATGCATTACTTTTTCGATCGGTTGTAAAATCGATTTTTGTATAAAAAGAGCCATCGTCAAAGAAATAGCCAAACCTATTAACGCGGAAATACTGGAAATATAAAAGAAACTTTCTGTGGTCTCTTGCAGTGATTTTTTATCAAAGCGAACATAGATTCGTCCAATCACTTCTTCCTCGGAAATAACCGGCACTTCGACGTGAATATAATCTCTATCATTAAGGCTTTTAGTTTCACGGGTCAACACATTATCTGCGTCAACAATACGAGTTTCCTTACCCTCAAATATTGCGCCCTCCCGCAAGTAACTTGCGAATTTGTCTCCGCCCTCATCATAAAGTACTGCTGCTTCAACATTGGGATGATGTATTAATGTGGCTAGCGATTCGATCGCTGAATCTTCATCAGTGAAGCTAAGCGCGCCAGTGGAATTTGCGGCCACGATATTTGCCATCATAAATGCATCGTTAGTCAAATTTGATTCTAATTTTTTTAGGACCAAGGACATCAAAATAATACAAGTAAAAATAAGAGTGACCACACTCACTAGAGTAATGCCCAAAACAATCTTCTTCTTAATCGAAATCGAATCTAACATTGCCATGACTACTAATCCCAATATTTCACGAACCGATCTTTCACGAACCAATCTTTAACAATTTTTCACTGGCTTTTAACCCAGCCTTGGTAATTCTGGTTTTATTAATCTGCATTCTGACCTTTCTTCCCACACTTACAATCCCGATCATACCCCCTGCTTTAGCAAAACCGTCCACATCACTCACAGTCAACACTGGAATACCCGTCAGACTGTTCGCAAGCTCCTTCACGCGATTGACCTCCGAAGGGCCTAAAAAACTAATATGACACTTTTTGATCGCCTCAATATCACCCGACGCAATTCTCTCTACGATAAACTTCCTTTTTTTGACCTTCTTATTGCGTATTTTTTTATCCAAAATACCTTTCAAAGGGTCTTCACCCACGATGCACACTTTAAAAGGGCTGTCGGGGGCTTCGAAAGCGGAATCCGGCCACTCCACAAATTTTGCAAAATTTATCATAAAATTCGCAATGGTTTTTTTACCCGAAGCAGAATCAGAAACATTGGCAAACCCGGCGTGGGGGTGGCCCAACAAAAAGCTAACCAATACTGAGACGACCACCGGCCGAATAATTATAAAGCGCTGCTTCATACCTCTGCGTCTATCCCWGCCATACATWTCATGATTATAGAGTACCGCTTACAACCTATTCATTCGCTAGGCAATGTCTCTATAACCGTTTTCATTTCTGTTCACCAACGGCTCACCTTGGAAATTCAACGCCTTGGTGAAAGGCATTGATTTATCGAAGGAAAAGAAATGCCGAGATATTCTTATTGGATTAGCTTCGCTTGAGACAAGCCTTTTACCAATCGACTAATGGATGATTTAGCCGAAGAATGCATTCCCTGAAAGCCAATGGATTAAGCGGCCCTAGCCCCAAAGTTTTCATTAAAAGAACCTTATCGAGTTTTTTAGCCCTTTTTAAAGAGGGCCCTACGAAAATCAGTCACGCTAAGATTAATGCCCTCAATTTTCATTCCCTCAATTTCCAATTGATTTACTCCACACAACTAGCTAGCATGCTAATTAATAGCTAGCTAACTAAAATCCATCTAAAATTATATTTATCTCAAAGGCACTCTTAACTTGACCAGTCACGCGGAGAAACGCACACACCAATCCCAGACAACCTCAGAAAATAGAGAAAATACCGGCAAACGGATTGCTGCGGTTGCTCGACAATGGCGTACTGCGCTCGATGGGCGCTTAAAACCTACCGGCCTAAGCCAAGCTAAATGGTTGGTTTTGCTTGATATAAAACGCCAAGGCGAAGGGCGGCTTCAAAAAGAATTGGCAAAGAATTTGGGCGTCGAAGGTCCCACTTTAGTGCGCACTTTGGATGCGTTGGAAGCCATTGAGTTAGTGCAACGTCGCTCAGGCATCACTGATCGCCGAGCTAAAACCGTTCACCTTACTGAACGAGCCCACGCGCTAGTGGGCGAAGTAGAACAATCCGCGGCTCATCTTCGTGAAGAGATTCTCGACGGCATAACCTCAAACGATATGGAAGTATTTTTAACGGTGCTGGACCGCATGTCCTCAAATATAAAAAACCTCAACCAATCCAGCGCAGATTAAAATACCACGCTGATTTTATTACGATCATTTTCTTATTATCGCGTTCTTACCTCAACTTGCTTACTAACACTTTCTTACCGAAACGCACAGTGAATAAAGAAATACACCGCCATCCATTGAAAGCATTGCGAATACAGTGAACTGTAAATTATGAACAAAATAAGTGCACTTAAACCCATTCAAACCGCTTCAGACGGACCCATGACCGATGAAGCAGCTCTCTCCCCAACGATGCAAWAAGCTCGCATCAGCTTGTTTATCATTTTGGGATTACTTTTTACTGCCTASGGGCTCTTCTGGGTTTACCAACATCAAACCCACATTTACTCTAACGACGCCCGAATTAAAGGCGACATGATTACTCTTAGCAGCGAAGTTTCTGGCCGCGTCACCGAAGTCTTGGTGGGCACCGGCGACGAATTAATCGCTGACGACATTATCCTTAAAGTGGATGACGCCCTGGCGCAAGCAATAAAAGCAGAAATTGAGGCTCGTCTGTCTGCCATTATTGCCAAGAAAAACACCCTCAATGCCGAACAACTGATGCTCACCGCTCAAATTAAAGCGCGACGCAACAGCCAACTTTCAGCGYTAAATGTGGCAAAAGCCGCCGTGAATGCCGCCCGCTCCAATTTGTCTTTAACACAACAAGATTTTAAACGGGCTCAGTTAAGGGCCAGTAAGAAAATGATCAGCCAACAAGCTTTCGAAAAAGCTCAATCCGTCCAACTCAACGCTCAAGAAGCGTTGCACAAAACCACTGCCTTGGTGGAAATGGTTCAAGCAGCGCTTGCAGAAGTCGATGCAGACAATCAACAATTTGCCGTATTAAACGGTGAATTAGCGGAGTTAGACGCTCAAGCAAACGAAGTTCAAGCTCAATTGGCCCAGCAGGCAGTTGACATTGAATACCGCGTTCTCCGCAGTGTACAAGTGGGCATCGTGGATGATGTGTTTGTTTCTCCCGGGGAATACGTTAATAAAGGGCAACGACTGGCCCTGATTCATGACCCAGATAATTTATGGATTAGAACCAATATCAAAGAAACCGCCATTCGTCATTTAAAAGTCGGGGCCGCGGTCGAAATATCCATTGACGCTTATCCGGGCGAAACATTTACCGGTTCAGTCACCGGCATCGGACACTCCGCCACCAGCGCTTTTGCGCTAATCCCCAGCCCCAACCCAAGTGGCAATTTCACAAAAATCACCCAGCGAATTCCGGTTCGTATCGATCTCAATACCGAAGGCTATACCCTTAGACCCGGGATGATGGTTGAGGTGAAAATTGAGCGATAACGTCGACTTACTATTTCAACGCTATGGCCCGAGGTATCGCTGGTATGCCACTGGCACCGCCATGGTGGGCACCATCGCCACCGTGTTATCCACCACCATCATCAACGTCGCCATTCCCGAAATTATGGGGGCCTTTGGCATTGGCCAAGATAAAGCGCAACTTTTTTCCACCGTATTTCTCGCCACCATGACCGGCGCAATGTTAATGAATGCCTGGATGATTAAGCGTTACGGGCAACGCAACACGTTTAATTTCTCCTTGGTGCTATTTATATTTGGTTCCGTCTTAGGCGGCGTCAGCCCCAACGAAGACGTACTAGTGATCGCCCGAGCTTTGCAGGGCACCTCCGCCGGACTTATCCAACCCCTAGCCATGCTGATTATTTTCAGAGTATTCCCCTCCGAACAACAGGGCAAAGCCATGGGCATCTACGGCATCGGTATTGTATTAGCACCCGCGTTAGGTCCCACAGTGGGCGGTATGTTGGTGGACGGACTAAGCTGGCGTTATGTATTTTACGTTGCCATTCCTTTTAGCGTGGCAGCCATTTTTTTAGCCAATGCGTTTCTGCCCGAGCGCGAAAAAGACGCTGAATATGAACCCTTGGACACCCTAGGCTTAGCCTTGTTAGTGGTTTTTTTATATTGCCTATTAATGGGTTTATCAGACGGTCGACGTTTAGGCTGGGACAATATGATCATCGTAGGGCGCCTTACTCTCGCCGGTCTCAGCGGAGTGGGTTTTATTGTTTGGGAGTTGCGCTGTAAAAACCCATTACTCAATTTATCCCTGTTTGCTAACCCTCGTTTTACTGCGGCCGCTATCATTACGGTTATTTTTGGCGCAGGAATTTTTGGCTCGACCTACTTGATACCCGTCTTTGTGCAAACCGTACAACATTACAGCGCCACTCAATCTGGATTATTACTCATGCCTGCCGGATTTGTAATGGCTTTTGCATTCCCCATCGCCGGCAATATCAGTGACCGCTTGCCGCCTCATATCCCCATTGCATTCGGTCTACTTTTTTTTGGTTTATCGACGCTTTTATTCTATCAAGTGGATGTCAACACCGGCTTTTGGTACTTAGCGATACTGATTGGCTTCGGACGAATCGGTTTGAGTTTAATCATGCCAGCGGTCACCACTGCGGCGCTACGTTCACTGCCTCCAGCGCAATTAAGCCAAGGCTCCGGTGCCACCAATTTTCTGCGCCAATTGGGCGGCGCATTTGGCATCAACGCGATCGTGTTGCGCGTTCAAGGAGAAACCATCAATCAAAGTGCCGTGATGGCAGCCACCCAAACTGCCGACAACTCAGTCACTGTCGAGCTTCTGCAAAAGATTACCGCCTTGCACTATCATGCGGGCTTATCTTTAGAGCAAGCCAACGCCATGGCCCATGTTTTTCTCGGTCAAGTCATCACCTCTCAGGCCAGCACCATTGCTTACCGAGAAGGGTTTATTATCGTCGGAATGTTATTTTTATTTGGTTTACTACCCACTTGGTATTTAAAAAGAACATCGGAAAAATCGGCTTAATAAACACATAATTCCAGCTATATTTTACGAGTCGATGCTTCTAAATTTATAAGTCTTTAAGTTTCTAAGTTATTATTTTCGGTTTAATGCTTGTTTCGACTCGCATTACAAAACTCAACAAATTCATCCGCATTCAAAGCACGACTGTATAAGTAACCTTGCCCTATATCGCATCCCAAAGCTTTTAAAATCACGTGCTGATCATGAGTTTCAATCCCCTCAGCCACTACAGTCATTTTTAGAGCATGAGCCATCGCTAAAATGGCCTGAACAATGGAGCGCCCTGATTCGGTTTCGATATTCTGAATAAAAGAACGGTCTATTTTTATAATATCGACTTTCAATGTTTGTAAATAACTGAGTGAAGAATATCCGGTGCCAAAATCATCCAAACTAATTTTAAAGCCCATGGATTTAAGTTTACTAATCTCTTTCTTAACAGCCGATTGATTTTCTACTAACGCTTGCTCAGTAATCTCAAGTTCGATGCCTTTAGGATCCAACTGATGCTTGTCCAGAATAATTTCAATCTCTTCCACTAAATGGTCGTGCTGAAAATTTCGACCAGAAATATTGATTGAAATTCGTGCATCCGTGAGCTGTTCACTGCGCCAATACTTTATTTGTTGAAAACTTTTCAAAAGAACCCAGTCTGTGATTCTATTAATCAAATCGCTTCCTTCAGCCACTGAAATAAATTCATCCGCCGGAATTAATCCCCGTTCCGGGTGAAACCATCGAATCAACGCTTCAGCGCCCAACACCTTACCGGTTCGAAAACACACTTTCGGCTGATAATAGAGCTCAAACTCTTGATTCAATATCGCTTGATGTAACCCCGTATAAACCGCAAACTTTTCCCGAACGCTGCTGCCCGCCGCGTTAGAATAATGAACAATGGTATTACCACCCTCCTCTTTAGCCGAAAACATGGCTAATTCAGCATGCTTTAGTAAAACCTCCGGCGTAAGTCCACCGTCAGGATAATAAACAATACCCACCGATGCAGTGACAAATATTGTATTCTCTGCCACTGCAAATGCTTTCGCCAATGCTCTCATGGCATGATTCGCGATCCTATTTACCCGTGAATAGGCGACCATTTTTCGACAGATAATAATAAATTGATCTGCAGATAAGCGACATAAATATTCAGATTCGTTCAACTGAGATTTTAGCCGTTCAGAGATATTGATGAGCAGATTATCTCCAATGGAATGACCAAACACTTCATTGACCTGTTTAAATTTGTCGATCCCTAGACAAATGACACCAAATTCTCCTTCCTCGTCCCGACTTATATTTTCTATTGTGAGCCCTAACTCCATCTCACAGCTGTAACGATTCGGTAAACCCGTTAAAAAATCATGCAATGAAAGGTATTCTACGGTATCTGAAGATTCAGCCTTCCTCGAGGAAATAGTCGTCTCCTCCCGACCTTGATAGGCGACGATCTTTTTTTCATAGCTTGATTTAACGATGTTCATTCTTGAACTAGTAAAATTCTGTCGAGCAAGCGAGTGTAATATTGCGGTCTTTAAAATATCTGAACTGCAATCTTCTTTTTCAATAAATTCCACCACCCCGGATTCCATTAGCTCCACTGACAAGTTTTTTTGTTTTGTCCCTGTCAGTGCAATCACCGGAATATCAAGATTGTGCCCATCGCCCTGCATGTAACCCAGGATCAACTGACCATTCATATCGGGTAAGATGTAATCAAGCAAAATGCAGCTATAACTAATTTTCTTATATTTATCAATTGCTTCTCGTCCCGTGGCTGCTACATCAAGCTCTATATCCAGCCCGGTCCCGTCCAGCATTTCGGCGATGTATTCTTGCTGCCAGCGTTCATCTTCTATTAATAAGATTTTTAATCGCGAAGATTCATAATGCAGCATTGAACCACTCCAAATTTAATACGCCGTCTAAATAACTATAGGGCAAGTTAATGCCTTACTAAGGCACCAGTTATGCGATTAGCAGATAACAATACACTAGAGGGTATGCAATCCATCTAAGCAAACCATCAACCCAACACAATCACTGTACATTTGCTCTAGACTTTAGAGTAAGAACCACTTTCTTTAATTTTGAGTAAATATTTCGCGTGGATAAAACTACAGAAATTATCGTCGATGCCTTTAAGAAAGAGGCCATTCGAAATTTAATGACTACCGCCGGCATTAATATCGCTCCCCAA
Organism: Moraxellaceae bacterium; assembly: GCA_002401525.1. Taxonomy (GTDB): domain Bacteria; phylum Pseudomonadota; class Gammaproteobacteria; order Pseudomonadales; family UBA3067. The sequence goes on from NVTH01000091.1 coordinate 11,256, forward strand.
GCGAATGTCGAAAATTCCGACTTGAGCGAAACAAAATATCTAGGTTATACCGCTGTTGTTCAATTCAAAGGCTGTAAAACAGGCTACTTATTAATTAATAACACCAAAGAGACAGCAATATACATCGCCAATAGAATGAAAGAGAATATTTTAGGCGATACCTCCAATTCACCAGATCTCGATGAATGCGGCAAGGAATTACTAGTGGAATTAGCCAATACGTTGGTTGGACTCGCCACCAATGTCATTGCCGGCAATCATATCGATTTACGAATAAAACCAACGCCTTTTTTTATTGACTCCGCCACACAATTTAAAGCCGTTTGTAAACACACTACTTATGCCAAAAATATCAAAATTAATATTAATGAGTCTCATTCTATCTACCTTCATTATCTTGAAGAGAGCAATCAGAAAGAGAAAAAAATACGTATAAAAAAAGACGCCAAACTTTTGGTGTGTGACGATGTAATGAGCATGCGAATGGCATTAATTACCAACCTCAATAAATTGGGGTTTTCTAATATACTAGAGGCAACGAATGGCTCCGAGGCCTATCGAGTCTATAAAGAACAATCTCCTGACCTAATATTTCTAGATATTATTATGCCTGAACAAACTGGAGACAAGGTATTGAAAAAAATCAGAGAAACCGATAACAGTACGCCTGTCATGATGATCACCTCCATTGCAGACCAGAAGATGATTGGCGTGTGTGATGAATTCGGGATTTCAGGTTACATCACCAAACCAATCACAATTTCAAATGGCCAGAAAAAACTAACCCAATTTATTGAATTAATCTGACGAAATATCCATGGCAAAAATATTAGCAGTAGATGATCAATTAGTGATGAGAAAAATGGTTGCAGTCGCTTTAGAATCTGCGGGACACCAAGTCACCGCACTTGAGGACGGCATTCAAGCGTATCGATTCGCCACCAGCAATGAAGTTGATATTGTGATCTCCGACATCAACATGCCGTACATTCAAGGAACAACCCTAATTAGACGATTGCGAACACTACCCGCTTATGAAGATATTCCCATGCTCATGCTGACCACCGAAAGCTCAGATGAGATGAAAAGACTGGCCCGTGAAAACGGTGCCGACGGCTGGATTCAAAAACCATTTGACGCAGAAAAATTAGTCCATGCAGTGGATAAAATATTAACTAAATTCGACATTCATTAATTCTTAATTATTCTGATTTGTTCTTGGCGCCCGTCAGAGCCCGAAAAACCTTACTTCATTCGACATCATATCTCGGTTACTTCATACTGCTATCTGGAAGTCCACGGCAGGTAATGAGACTTAGATAAATCCTGCCACCTTAAACCATGCCGAATTCAACCTTTAAGTGCAATGATTTATTTTTTGCGGTAATTAGTGCGGCAATAATCTTACCACTTTAATGATCACCTCAATTACTGCTGATCAAAAAGTTTAGACCCACACTAATTCGGCCAAAAAAAACAAACAAGAAAAGCATCATCGAAATCTCAACACGAGTGACTCAAATCAAAAAAAAACAGGTCTACTGATAAGGAGATACCCATGAATAGCGTCGAAGGAAAGATAGCCCTAGTGAGCGGCGGAGCGCGAGGTTTAGGCAGCATGTCAGCTAAAAAATTGGCTGAAGCGGGCGCAAAAGTAGTCATTACCGATTTAAGAGAAGAAGAAGCATTGGCGACGCTGGATGAAATTGCCTCAGCAGGGGGTGAGGCGAGATTTATTAAACACGATGTTGCCCTTGAAGAAGACTGGATCGCCGCCGTAAAGTTCGCTGCCGACGAATTTGGAGGGCTTGATATTGTTGTTAATAATGCCGGCGTTG
>NVTH01000092.1 GCA_002401525.1 Moraxellaceae bacterium
ACCCCATTCGATACAAAGTCGTCTACAATGGATTTATCTTTTCCAATGATTGAAATTGCTATAGAATACGATGTTGAGCCTAATAAAAGGCCTACTCGAATGCGAGTGACATCGGAAAAGGTGAATAACATCGCTTTCCAGCATGGATTCAAAGTGCAGCCCAAGGCTATAAACGGCATTATTTTGTTCTGGGGTGGCATCGCAATGAATTGTTTTCGCAATGGCGGCAAAGCGGTAATAGCTTGGAAAAAGGGTGACGTGAATGTGCAGCAACGAGTCGCGGGTGAGATGATCAGGCACTTCAACGGAGATGCCCGCTTCACTTAGGGAGACTCGATGGGTGGGGGTAAGAGGGGTTTCCTCCGCTGCGTGAGTGATGATGCTGGTAAGGCATTCAATTTTATGATTAATGGCCCTCAAATAGGCGGATATATGCCGATCTTGCTCGCTGATGGCGTGCAGGTGATGCCTTGAATCAGCTTCGATTTGCCTGATTTCGCTTAAAATTTTAAATTGCGGGGTGACTTGATAATGGGTGTCGTAAGGATCCGTGGGAGGCCCGCCGCTATTGGTATATTCGGATTCAGGTAATAAGCGATACTCGAGCATTATATGATCAACAATTCGATAAAAATCTCGCCTTTCAGCGTTGTTGTCTGGCATTGGCTTTTCCGTCGATTATCGTAAGGCGAAAGTATTTTATGAATTGTGCAATAGCAATGATCTCAAAAGTTTTAGCTTTCATCTTGCTGATCTCACGCGGATCTCAAACAGACTAGTTCATAAATGGTAGCGCTATTTAATTTTAACAGGGAAATCCCATTCGCCCAGCTGACACGCGTTATATTGTTTTGAATCGGCAAATCATTGTGTTTTAATTCCCCGATGTTTAATTCAGTGACTGCATTTATAAGCTTTCGTTATTTAAAGGGAAAACGCCGCAATCGTTTTATCTCTTTTATCTCCCTTGCTTCGATGGTTGGTTTAAGCCTCAGCATTGCCGTGTTAATTACCGTACTGGCAGTGGTGAATGGTTTTGAGAGCGAGTTGCAAAAGCGCGTCTTAGGTTTGGTGCCGCAAGCAAAATTATACGGCTATGACGGCGTTGAGGATTGGCAATCGTTAGCGGCTCAGATAATCGAGTTTGAAGGGGTGGAAGGGGTGGCTCCCATTATTGAGTTGCAAGGGATGTTAACGGCCAATAAGCAATTAAAGCCGGTCTTTGTCACTGGCATTGAGCCGCATTATGAAAAGCAGGTGTCCATTATCAATCGCTTTCTCACCGGTGGCAGTCTAGATAAATTACAGGCGGGTGAATACGGTATTGTGTTGGACAAAAAACTTGCCGAGGAGCTTGGGGTATCCCTCGGCGAACGAGTGACCTTGGTGATGCCTGAAGCCATTGTGTCTCCTGTGGGGTTAGTGCCTCGATACAAACGTTTTCGCTTGGTGGGGGTGTTCGATACCGGGGCCGAATTGGGCAAATATCTGGTGTACATTCATCTCCACGACGCTGCGAAAATTTTACGCATTCCTAATCAAGTCCACGGCGTTCGAATCAAGGTGACTGATTTATTTGCTGCCCCCTCTATTGTTCAAAATGTAAGCCGGCAACTATCAATCCCGCTTTACGCCACGGATTGGACTCGAACCCATGGCAATCTTTATTCGGCCATTAAAATGCAAAAGGGCATGATTGCTTTATTGTTGCTGTTGATTGTCGCGGTGGCGATTTTTAATGTGGTCGCGAGTTTGGTGATGGTGGTGAATGAGAAGAAGGCGGACATTGCGATCTTGCAAACCTTAGGGGCCGGGCCTCGGCAGATTATGATTATATTTATGTTGCAGGGCACGGCCATCGGTGCCGTGGGTTGCGCATTTGGAGTGGTCATCGGTGTCTTGCTGGCCTACTTTTTGGGGGACTTATTAGGGTTAATTCAATTGTTTGTTGAGCGTGATTTAATGCAGGCGTACTTTATTCATTATCTTCCTACTGAACTGCATTTCGAGGATGTCTTCAGTATCGTGTTAACGGCGTTATTTTTAACCGTCGTAGCCACGTTATATCCCGCATACAAAGCAGCCAGTACTCAACCGGCCGAGGCGTTAAGATTTGAATAATAGCGCTGGATTACGGCCGTTTTATTTCTCCCTTTTTGTGGGTTTACGGTATTTAAGAGCACGGCGGAGAAATCGCTTTATTTCGTTTGTCTCCATGTCCTCGGTCTTGGGGATTGGTTTGGGAGTGGCGGTATTAATCACGGTGATTTCGGTGATGAATGGTTTCGAAGCTGAACTGCATCAACGTATTTTAGGGATGGTATCCCACGTGGTGGTGGAGCGAGAGGAAGGGCCTTTTGATTGGCGCAAGATGGAAAAGAGATTAGACAAATATAATCAAATAGCCGCAGTGGCACCGGCTTTTGAGGCGAAGGGCATGCTCAGCCATCGAGGGCGAGTGGCGGCGATTAGTCTGGTGGGCGTTATGCCGAGCGCCGAGGCGCATGTTTCCATTGTCGATCAGCATATGTTGGAAGGTGAGCTGGGGGCTTTATCTGCTCAGGGGGATGGCATTATTCTGGGTTGGCTGACGGCGCGTAAATTAGGGGTCGGTGTTGGGGATAGTTTGGCTTTTGTTTACCCTCAACCGAGTGATACGGCGGCTGGTGTTCACCCTAAATTTTTTCAATTTACTGTGGTGGGACTGTTTCAAGTGGATTCGGAATACGATGGCTTGGTGGCCATGGTGCATTTGTTGGATTTACAGAAAAAGTTATTGTTCGAAGAGCAAGACATATTCCTCCGTGTTGCGTTGAATGATTTATTTATGGCGCCAGCCATGGCGAAGCAACTCAAGCGTGATTTAAATAAAAACGCTGACCATAAAAGCAATGACCATAAAAACGCTGACCATAAAAGCAAAGGCAAAAAAGCCGCGGGGAATAAAGTTAAGGTTACCGATTGGACTGTCACGCATGGTGAGTTCTTTCAAGCGGTGGCGTTGGAGAAAACCATGATGTCATTGTTGCTGCTACTGATCGTGGCGGTGGCGGCCTTCAATATTGTTTCCAGCTCGGTGATGATGGTATCGGAAAAAAATATGGATATAGCGGTGCTGCGTACGCTTGGCGCGAGTCCTAGAAGCATTACCTTTATATTCGTGGTGCAAGGCACTGCGGTAGGATTGGTGGGGGCGGTAGGGGGCTCAATACTGGGCCTGTTGATCGCTTACTTTATCAGTGACGGTGTAAGTCAATTAGAGGCATTGCTGCAGGTGCAGTTTTTTTCTGCCTACTTCCTTGATTATTTGCCTTCTGAAATTCGAGGCGTTGAGGTGGCGATGATTTCCTTTTCCGCTGTTTTGTTGAGCTTTTTAGCCACTATTTATCCCGCGCGACAAGCGGCTAAAGTGCACCCCGCGGAGGCGTTGCGATATGAGTAGTTCCGAACATTGCCCGGTGATTGAATGCATCGATTTGTCCAAGACCTTTGATGAAGGACCTCGCGAAGTGGAGGTTTTAAAAGGCTTCGATTTCAAGGTGGAAGCAGGCGAGAGAGTGGCCATCGTGGGCAAGTCGGGTTCCGGCAAGACCACCTTATTGAATATGCTCGGAGGCTTGGATCAACCCACTAAGGGCTGGGTGAAGGTGGCCGGGCAGGACTTTAGCACCCTTAATGCCACGCAGAGGGGGCGTTTGCGCAATCAATACATTGGCTTTGTGTATCAGTTTCATCATTTGTTGGCGGAATTTACGGCGCTGGAAAATGTCGCCATGCCTTTTTTGATTCGAGGTGAAACCAAGGCTGTGGCGGCTCAAGCTGCGAAAGAAATTTTAGATCGAGTGGGGTTGAATCATCGGGAAGACCATAAGCCGGGAGAATTGTCCGGCGGTGAACGCCAGCGGGTGGCTTTGGCGAGAGCGTTGGTGACTCGCCCTGCGTGTGTTTTGGCGGATGAGCCCACTGGCAATTTAGATTCTCACACCGCCGATAGCATTCAGCAATTGATGTTGAGTTTAAATCATGAATTGGCGATCAGTTTTATTATCGTGACCCATGATTTAAAAATGGCCAGCGATGCGACGCGAATCTTTGAAATGGAAGACGGTTTGCTGAGTGAAGTTTCTAGCGAAGGCCCTTCAAGTGGTCAATAGTGAGCGCTTCGTAGTTTAAAAAAAGTAGTTTAAAACGAGCGGCTGCTGAAAGTTTAGAAGCGAGCTTCTCGGGGCTAGGTTTTAGGAACTGGTTTCAGGGGGGGGTTAGGAACTGGTTTCATGAGCTGGGTTTCTTTTGTTTTGCCGCTTTTCTTTCTCGTCTTTGCTGCCAGCGTTTGGTAACCATTATCCGCCAATAGAGGCGCATCATTAGAAAGCCTGCGAAGCCAAAAATAAGCCCTGCGAGGATAGATCCCGTTAGTAGCGGTTGCCAAAAGTCGAGAAAATCTTCTCGCAGCCAGCGCCAGGATAATTCAAAGTGAAATTCTCCTTTGGGTAGGCCGAGCACAAGACTGCCTAATTTGTAGGCGAAATAGAAGATGGGCCAATAGGTGAGGGGGTTGCTGATCCACACTAAACAAGTGCTTAAGGGAAGATTGACATTAAATAGGATGGCGAGGAAGGCCGCCAATACCATCTGAAATGGGATTGGCATAAAGGCCACGTAAAGGCCCACGAACACTGCGCCAGACACTGAACGTCGATTCAGGTGCCAGAGGTTGGGATCGTGAATCCTACTGCCGAGTATATGCAGCGATCGGTTGTTTTTGATCGCTGCCGGTGACGGTAAATATTTTCTGATAAGCCTTTTTGGCATAACCTTGTTACGATTAATTGGTCCTTTTGTGGCCCGCCATTATGCCTGGGAATTGAAGGCGACTCTAGACCCCTATTGATCAAGTATCGCGGGTTTAAACATGTCTATTTTGGCCTTTGCGTGGCGCTTGGTTATAGGGTTTCGAATTACTAAATACGATGAATCATTATGCAGCAATGGATTATTGCATTCGGGCTCGGCCTGCTTTTAATGACTGGTATAGAGGATAGTCCATCCATTGGGGTTTTGGGTGCAGGCGTGCTGGGTTCATCCTTATTGATGAAAAAGTGGCGCTGGGCTGTTTGGGTCTGTGGGTTAAGCGCCGGTTTATTGTGGGGGATATTGCATTTTACTGCCTGGCAAGAAGGGCGTTTGCCTGCGGCTTTACAGGGTGAAGTAGTGGTTTTGTCGGGCACTATCGTCGACGTGAAAAGCGGCGATGATCGGCGTCAAAAGATTACTTTTTGGGTGGATTGCCTAGCACCTTATGAGGCCTTTAAATCGTTCCCGGAACAGTCTTTTCGCCCTGAGCATTGCCATCAACAATTTAGCGTGGCTCAAGTCTCTTGGTACGCTCCCTTTCCTGAAATTATTCCTGGCCAGCATTGGCGAATTGCGGCGAAATTAAAGTGGGGGCATGGGTTTAGTAATCCCGGTGGTTTTGATTACGAACGCTGGTTAATGCAGCATCATATTCAGGCGGTAGGGTATGTGCGTAAGGAGATTGACGCTCAGCAACTCGATCAGCCTTTTTCCTCCGGGGCTTTCGGTAGTCTTTCTGAGCYCTTSTCGGTTTCTGTCTTAAGCCAGCGCTGGCGCGCCCAGTCAGCATTGATGCGTGCGCGCCTGAATGGAGTGCGCCATCAAGTGAAGCAGCAAATAAGTCAATTGATGGCGCAATCTGAATTCCAAGGCATTATCACCGCTTTGGTGATGGGGGATCGGCACGGTTTATCTGCCTCTCAGCGGCAAGTTTTGCGCGACACTGGCACGGCTCATTTAATGGCAATATCGGGTTTGCACATTGGTTTATTAGCCGGTTTGGCGTATTGGATCACCCAAGCAATAGTGGGCTTTTTCCCTGCCTTAATTGCCTGGATGCCATTACAACGATGGGCGTTGTTGGGCGCGTGTGGTNNNGCCACCATTTATGCTGCGTTGGCGGGGTTTTCAACGCCCACTTTGCGGGCCATGTTTATGCTTTATGTGTTCAGCTTTTACAGTTTTAGAAATCGACCGCTGCAGGTCTTTAGGTCGTTGCTTGTGGCTGCATTGCTGGTGTTGTGGGTGGATCCGTTCGATATTTTTAGCGGCGGCTTTTGGCTTTCGTTTGTGGCTGTTGGGGTGATTATTTGGTGTGCTCAGGGGCGCATAAAAAATCATAGTGACGGGCGTCTGTGGTCGAGGTTTGTTCACACTCTTGGTCATTGGGGGCGGTTGCAATGGGGGATCTTCATTGGCTTGTTGCCCAGTAGTTTATTTTTTATTGGCCAGATTTCCATTCTCGCGCCGCTGATTAATTTTATAGTCATCCCTGTTTTTGGGTGGATTATCGTGCCACTGAGCCTGTTAGCCACAGCGATTATGGGGGTGAGTCCGGGTTTCGCTAAGTGGATCTTTTTAATTTTGGATTGGGTGTTACACATTTTATGGCCGTTATTTCAGTGGACCGCTAATCAATCGGATTGGGTTTATCAGCAGTCATTGTTGAGTCCATGGGTGTTATTGACTCTAATGCTCACGGCCTTGCTTGCGTTGGCTGCGAAAGGGCTGCCTTTGAAAAGTTATGGGGCGCTACTGGGATTGAGCATGATGGCATTCGTGCTGCCTGGTTTTGGTTATTCCGGTGATAGCCCACTACGTCGAGGCAATATTCCAATGGGTGGTGTGGATTTCACATTATTGGATGTGGGGCAGGGATTGTCGGCGGTGATTCGCACGCGCCATCATAGTTTGGTCTATGATTTGGGCCCTCGGTACGGTACTGCCCTGGATGCGGGCAGTGCAGTGGTGGTGCCTTTTCTTAACAGTGTGGGCGTGGATTTTGTTGATCGTTTGATTTTAAGCCATGATGACATGGATCATACGGGTGGATTCGAAAGCTTTGAGGCGCAATTTAGAGTGGCTAGAATTTATGCGCCCGCCAATGTCCTTGCGCGTTTTTCTAAGCATCCCAGCGTCACTTTGGGTTCTCCGAAAAATTGCGCTCATCCAGAAGCTTGGCAATGGGATGATGTGAATTTCATGGTCTATGCTGTAGGACGAACTAAAAAAACTCATAGCGATGCTGGCACTGATTATTCTGGTGCCGACGTAAAATGGAATGACAATAATCAATCGTGTCTGCTGAAAATATGGGGTGACGGCTTTAGTGTGCTGATTCCCGGAGACATAGAGAAAAAAGCAGAAAAAGTATTGGTGCAAAATTTTCCAGTTCAATTTGATTCTTTGGTTGAAGAAGTCTCTTTAAAAGCTGATATTTTAGTGCTGCCTCATCATGGCAGTCGCACCTCGTCTTCTGCCAGTTTTTTAGCAGCGGTTCAACCTCAACACGGTCTGGTGTCTGCGGGGTACTTAAATCGTTTTGGACATCCTTATCAGCCAGTGGTCAACCGACTTCAACAGCGTGGTGTGGACTTGTTTCGAACTGACAAGGGCGGGGCGTTGCAATACCAACTGCGCCCCGGGCTTGCTCTAGTACCGCCGAGTCAGCATCGAGTGCTAGCGAAGCGTCTGTGGTTTCATCCCTAGACTTAGGTGGAGTGGTTAAATTAGTGGTTGATAGTTTAGCGCTTTTTGGTACTTGGTGCGTTTGTTGAAACGTCTTTGCGTGGTAAAGTAGGCCGCTTTTAAAATGTTGGGACGTCCCGTGGCGCTAAGGCATAGAGGTCGAAAATAACATTTTAGTAGACGCCCAAAAGAATGGTGTTCAATACAATATTTTTACAGTCATAAGAAATATCGGAGATTCAGTGTGTTTGAGATAGTTAAATCCGGTGGTTGGTTGATGATTCCTATCATCCTTTGTTCAATCACCGCCGTGGGAATTTGTATTGAACGGTTTTGGGCGCTGCGGTCCGATAAGTTGGCCCCCAAAGATTTAGTGGCTCAAGTGTGGGTGTGGATTAAAAGTAATCAATTGGATGCACGACGGATTCGAGAATTACGAGACAGCAGTCCGCTTGGCGAAATTTTGGCGGTCGGACTGATGAACTCGAAGCACGGTCGCGCCATCATGAAAGAAAGTATCGAAGAAGTGGCGCATCACGCCATTCATGAGATGGAACGTTATTTAAATGTGCTTGGCACCATTGCGGCCATCACGCCTTTATTGGGGCTGCTCGGCACGGTCATTGGAATGATCCGGGTATTTACCGCCATTGTGGTAGAAGGTTCTGGTAACTCAGCGATTTTAGCGGGCGGTATTTCCGAGGCGCTGATTACCACTGCTTCGGGGTTGACTGTGGCGATTCCGGCGTTGTTTTTCCACCGTTTTTTTGTACGTCGAATCGAGGAAATCTCGGTGGACATGGAGCAGGAGGTAATCAAGTTAGTGGACGCTTTGCACGGTGAGCGAGACGTTGATGTGAGCGGTGCGGCTTAGTGAAATTTTATCGTGTAAAAAAAGAAGCGGTGGAGGTTAACCTGACACCCTTGATTGATGTGGTGTTTTTATTACTGATCTTCTTTATGGTGTCCACCACGTTTACCAAAGAAAGCCGATTGAATTTGGAATTACCTGAGGCCGAGGGGACGCCACCGGCTGAGGAATTAAATGTATTGGAATTGACGATCTCTTCCGCGGGAAGCTATTCCGTGGCAGGGGAATCCCTGATCAATGACACTCGCGATACCTTATCTCAAGGCTTGCTTAAAATGTCGGAAGGCGATACCAATCAACCGCTACAGATTCTTGCCGACGCGGAAGCACCGTTGCAGTCAGTCATCACTGCGATGGATGTGGCGGGTAAGTTAGGCTTTGTGCAAGTGAGTTTTGTGACCATGCAGCCGAGTACTGGAACTGCAGAAAAGTAATTTATCTGGCAAATAATCCGCTTATGTTCACGCTGAGTCTCAGCAGTATGCGGATGGTAATACGGGAAATTGACCTTTAAGCCTTATGTTTGGGAATAATCGAAAACCTTTAGTCGTTGTATTCTTGCTAATTGCTTTGGTTGGTCAACTCTTTGCGTCCGTAGTCTGGGCCTGTCCCATGGCTGAAGAGCACATCAGCCTTGAGGCTGTCACCAATGACTTTGTTATGAGTCACGGGTCGATGGACCATGATACTCAAAATCTGCGCTCCTTAGATTCTGAATCCAACGCTGCAAACTGTTGCCAAGATGCTTCCACGTGCACCGTTGCAGGGTGTATGGGCGTGGGTTTAATGACTTCAGCCCTCGAATCTGTGTGGCCTGCAATATTTTCTCTGCCTCTGCGCTCACTCGTTGAGTGGTTTGCAGCGGCCCCCCCTTCTTCAGTGTATCGCCCCCCGATCTTTTCTTAAATCCTCCTCCTGTGTCAGGTGAGTTGTTTGTAACTTTTGTCGTGGTGGAATTCTGTTGCGTTATTTAGCCGATTCCCCAGGGTGATTTTTTATTGGATCGTTTAATGCAGGAACTGAGCGTTGAATTCCTCTCGTAGAGGAAAGGCGTGTAGGTTTCTGACGTTAGGGTACGAGACAGACCATGAATAGATTCGTTTTATATTTTTCTCGTGAAGGCTTTCATCGCTTTCAAGCGTTGGTTTTAAATCCGTGGCCGAGTGCGTTGTTGGGTTTATTTTTAAGTTGTTTGGCGGTCATTTCCTGGGCTGAAAACCATTCAGGCCGGCAAGCATTGACCTTGGACCGCGCGATCCAGCTTGCTCACGACCATGACCCCTGGTTAGCGGGCAACCTTTATTCTCAACAAGCGCTGGAGGCAAAGGCCGGGGCAGCGAGCAGCTTGCCCTCGCCAACGGTGTCGTTAGAGTTTGCAAATTGGCCTACCGACAGTTTTGATTTTAACCAAGAGCCGATGACGCAATTCAAAGTCCGGGTCAGTCAGAGGTTTCCTCGCGGTGACAGCTTGGCAATTAATGAAAAAAAATTGCGTCGTTTGAGCAGTCAATTTCCTTATCAGCGTTTGGACCGTCGTGCCAAAGTAGCGTCGAGGGTGAGTCAGCGTTGGTTGGATGCTTATAAAGCCCAGGAAAGTATTGCCTTGATTGAAAATGATCGGGCTTTGTTTGAGCAGCTTGTGGATTTAGCGCAGTCACGGTATTCAACTGCGGTGGGACGTTCAAGGCAGCAGGATTTGATCCGCGCTCAATTGGAATTGACGCGTTTAGAGGATCGGTTAACAATTTTACGATTGCAACGTGATCAGGCGTTAGCCGATTTGTCGGAATGGACGGGGGGTGTCTACGAGCCCCAATTGAGCGCCTATGAGGCATTCGAATTGCCCCTCTCTGTGGCGCGGAAATTACCTCAAATTAAAATGCTTGCTATGAACGCGACGGCTCCAGTAGACACGCACACAGCGACCGCAAAGTTGCCTCGCGAGCTGTGGTTTTTATTGAGCCATCCTGCGGTGAAAGCGCTAGATCGACAGTATGATGCGAGTAAAGCTGATGTTGAGTTGATGAGGGAAGGTAATAAGCCCCAGTGGGGTGTGAATGTGGGTTATGGATTTCGAGGCAATGATCTTGCCGGAGAAGATCAAGCCGATTTCCTCTCCGTGGGAGTGAATTTCGATTTGCCTTTATTGACTAGAAATCGACAACAACATCGTTTTAAAGCAGCCATTGCTGGCGCCGGGGCTGTGCAAATGAAAAAGCAGTTGTTGTTAAAAAAAATGCTCGCGTCATTGCGGGCTGCACAAGTGGAATTGGACGCGCTTACCTATCGGCAGACGCTGTTTGTGGATCAATTGTTACCGCAGATGAGTGACCAATCAGAAGCCTCATTGACGGCTTATACCTACGATGACGGCGATTTTGATGAGGTGGTGCGATCTCGTATTGGAGAATTAAATGCCCAAATCGAGGCACTTAGTATTGTGGTCGATCGGCAGAAAATTATTGCGCGATTAAATTATTTTTATTCGGTGCAGTGGTCTGATGCCAGCGCATCAATCAATAATCCGCCCCGTTTGTTATTGGAGAGTGATGATGAGTAATTTAAATTCTTCAAAAGCTTCTTTGAGCGGTTCATCGCTAGTGGGGGTTTTTATTGGCGTGGCAGTGGGGGTATTCCTTGGCTTCGCGATTGTGGTGATTGCCAGCCGATACGGCAGTGACGATGCTGAGTCCTCTTTTATCCAACTGATTTTAGGGGATGATATCGGTGATCGTGAGGGCGGCCGTGGCAACAAAAAAAGCGCGGCAAGTCAGGCGAAACCGATTTATTGGGTGGCTCCGATGGATTCGAATTTTCGTCGTGATAAACCGGGACTGTCGCCCATGGGCATGGATTTAATCGCGGTCTATGGCAGTGACTCCAGTGGCAACGATGACGGTCCCGGTACGGTAAAAATCTCTTCTGCGGTGATTAATAATTTAGGCGTGCGCACTGCAGTGGTGGAACGAAGGCAATTGGAAAGCTCAATTCGAACGGTGGGATACGTCCGTTACGATGAAGATAACTTGATTCATATACACCCGCGAGTCGAGGGCTGGATCGACACGCTTTATGTGCAGGCCGCAGGCGATCCAGTCAAAAAAGGGCAGCCTCTTTATGCCCTCTATTCGCCCACCTTAGTCAATGCCCAAGAAGAGCTTTTGTTGGCGTTAGAGCGTAAAAACAAGCGTTTAATTGAGGCGGCTGAGCAACGTTTACGGGCACTTCAAATTCCGGCCGCAACGATTTCGGCATTGAAAAAGAATCGCAAAGTGAAACAATCAGTGATCTTCTTTTCTCCCCTTGATGGGGTGGTAGATCACTTGCAAGTGAGGAAAGGATTCTTTGTTCAACCGGGTACAACGATGATGGCGATTGGTTCGGTGGAGCAAGTGTGGGTGGAAGCTGAGATTTTTGAGCGCCAAGCTTCGCTAGTATACCAAGGCGCTTCAGTGACGATGACTTTGAATTATTTGCCTGGCGGGGTGTGGCGAGGCGTGGTGGATTATGTCTACCCAGTGATTGATGCCAAAACCAGGACGATGAAAGTGCGCATGCGATTTAGCAATGAGGCGGGGGAATTGAAACCGAATATGTTTGCTCAGGTAGTGATTGAAACGGCCAGCGAAGCGGATACTTTATTAGTGCCGAAAGAAGCATTGATTCGAACTGGGCGTATGAATCGCTTGGTGATGGCTTTGGGGGAAGGCCGTTTTAAAACGGTGGAGGTTGGCGTGGGACGGTTTGGTACAGACTTTGTTGAAATTCTAAGTGGCGTAGCGGAAGGCGAACGGGTGGTGACTTCGGCGCAATTCTTAATTGATTCTGAGTCCAGTAAAACGTCGGACTTTAAGCGTTTAGATTCGTCTGCAGTGGCGGCTGATATTGAGTTCAATGGTCAGGCTCAATCCAGGATTCAACCGCAGGCCGTGCGCTAGGAGGATTTTTCATGATTGCTTCGATTATTCGTGGGTCCATTGAAAACCGAGTGTTTGTGTTGGCAGTCACCGCCGTGATTATTTTGGCGGGTTTGTATGCGGTGAAGAATACCCCCATCGACGCTATTCCCGATTTGTCCGATGTGCAAGTGATTATAAAAACTCATTATCCCGGACAGGCGCCGCAAGTGGTGCAGGATCAGGTCACGCGTCCCTTGACCACCGCCATGCTTTCGGTGCCAGGCGCGGTGAGCGTGCGCGGCTTTTCTTTTTTTGGGGATTCCTATGTCTACGTTATTTTTGACGACGACACGGATCTTTATTGGGCTCGAAGTCGGGTGCTGGAATACCTCAGTCAAGTGGAGGCCTCATTGCCTTCCACTGCGAAACCCCAGCTCGGCCCCGATGCCACGGGTGTCGGTTGGGTCTATATTTACGCACTTATCGATAAAAGTGGTCAACACGATCTTAGCCAGTTGCGCAGTATTCAGGACTGGTTTTTAAAGTATGAACTACAAACCGTGCCCGGCGTTTCCGAAGTGGCTGCGGTGGGCGGTATGGTTAAGCAATATCAGATTAATGTCACATGTCTTCAAGTACGTGTTGGTCGTCTTTCCAGCGCTGTCGCAGTAGCGGTTTTGGCCGCTCGGTTTGGTGAATCACACGATT
>NVTH01000093.1 GCA_002401525.1 Moraxellaceae bacterium
GTTTCGTGGCAAGATATCGTTGCATCCCCAAATGGGAAAGTTCCGAGCCTCGTTATACCAAAAGGAAGGCGTAGTGGCGGAGCAAGTATTGGAGAACGGCGATTGTGTCATGGATATCTGTTTAGCTGAAAAGGATTGGCAAATGTTGCTTAAGCAATCCGCAATTGACGGACGTAAAATACTCTTCAACGATAAACTTTGATTGTCAAAGAGTTCACTAAGCGTATAAAATCATTTCACTTCTGAGATGACTGCCGAATGCCTCGCTAGATAGGGGGTAATTAAAGCAGTCATCAACAAAGCGGTCATCAACCTAGACTTATGCAAAATAGTCTATGCAAAGAGTTAGCGTTTGAAGAGAGCTTGAATAGTCGCGGCGCTGTTTTTGTGCACAGTAAATAAAGTTTAAATAATTAAAATTAGCGATCTAAGTTTTTAAGGCGATGCCTGTAAGGCAATACCTAGTAGGCAATGTCTAAAAAGACTGTTTTAAAACGGCTGCTCATAACAAGACCATGCCCGAAAACCGATTGAAAACTGATAACGATGCAATTTGGAGAATCAAATGGCCTGGAACGAACCCGGTGATGGAAATAATAAAGGTAAAGATCCGTGGGGTGGCAATCGAGGTGGCGGGAATCAAGGCGGTCCCCCCGACCTAGATGAAGTAATTAAAAAGCTACAAGATCGACTGGGGGAAATTTTCGGCAAGAAAGGTTCTGGCGGGAAAAACAGCTCCGCCAGTGCTGGCAGCATGCTGGTTATTTTAGGGGTCATTGTTGGGGGCTTTTGGGCTGTCAGTGGCTTTTATCAGGTGGGCCAGGCTGAGCAGGCGGTGGTGCTTCGTTTCGGCAGCTACCATGAAACGGTAGGACCCGGGTTAAAGTGGAACCCGCCGATTATCGATAACGTCACAAAAGTGGACGTGGCGAGGGTGGAATCCATGCCTCTTAAAGCCACCATGCTTACCGAAGATGAAAATATTGTTGATGTCGCATTAGTAGTGCAATATCAAATCGGTAATGCGAAAGACTATTTACTGCAAATGACAGTGCCCGAAGCGGGGCTTCATCATGCGACTGAAAGTGCACTTCGGCATGTGGTGGGCAGTACTAGTATGGACAGTGTCATTACCGAAGGCCGAGAAGTAATGGGGCAAGAAGTGCATGACTTGCTGCAGAAATCTTTGGACCTTTATTCTTCGGGCATTGTTTTACGAAAAGTGAACGTGGAAGAATCTGATCCTCCCAAAGAAGTGAAAGCATCCTTTGATGATGTTATTAAAGCGAAAGAAGATAAAGAGCGGGTTAAGAATGAAGCGGAAGCCTATGCCAATGAAGTAGTGCCTCGTTCTAGAGGTGCGGCGCAGCGTCAGTTTGAAGAGGCGAGCGCTTATAAAGAAGAAATTGTGGCTCGAGCGGAAGGTGAAACCGTGCGGTTTACTAAGATTCTTGCAGAATATAAACGCGCACCTAAGGTGACGCGAGAGCGTCTTTACATCGAGACCATGGAATCAGTATTAACCAGTACCACGAAAGTGATGCTGGATGTGAAGGGGGGCAATAACATGATGTATTTGCCTCTTGATAAAATAATACAACAGCAGAGTCGTCAGTCCGCCCCGTCAAATGTTGCAATTCCGTACAGTGTGGATGAGGTAAGAAATACCGTGACGCGTAGTGCTGATCGTTTACGCCAAGGTCGTGACTCACGTCGTAGGGAGGTTCGGTAATGAATAAATTAGGCGGTGTAATTATATTGTTGGGGGCGCTGGCGATGTTTGCGTCCAATACTCTCTACGTTGTAGACGAGACTCAGCGGGCGGTAAAATTAAGATTCAGTGAAGTGGTTGAGTCTGACCTTGAGCCAGGCTTAGGCTGGAAAATTCCTTTTGTTCACCAGATAAAATATTTTGAAGCACGTCGTCAGATATTGGATGCTTCTCCGGAGGAGTTTTTAACCGTAGAGAAAAAGCGTCTTATTGTGGATTCTTATATCGTTTGGAAGGTCGATAACGTCGAGAAGTACTTTACCGCGACAGGCGGGCTTGAGCGCAACGCGCAAATCTTGCTGGCTCCTCGGGTCAACAACGGTCTGCGGGCTAAGTTCGGTAAGCGCACCGTGCATGAGGTGATATCGGGTGAGCGTGAGGAGTTAATGAAGGAGCTTACGGCCGAATTGAATTCGTTGACGGAGGCTGAGTTAGGGATTCATGTGGTGGATATTCGCGTTAAGCGAGTGGACCTGCCTTCGACCGCGAGTGAGGCGGTTTATGCTCGAATGAGAGCGGAGCGTGAGCGTGAAGCTAGAGAATACCGAGCCAATGGTCGAGAGCTGGCGGAAGGGATTCAGGCGGATGCGGATCGTCAGGTGCGAGTCATCGCGGCTGAAGCGTATCGAGATGCAGAGAAAGTGAAAGGGGAAGGGGATGCGATTGCTGCGGCCACTTATTCGAACGCTTTTTCAGCCGACGCCGAGTTCTATGCGTTTTATCGCAGCATGGACGCCTACCGAAAAACTTTCGGCAACAAGGGTGATTTAATGGTGCTTGAACCTGACAGTGACTTTTTCAAATATTTGAAGCAATCAAAGGTTGGAAAAAATTAAACTCTCTGGATAACATGGTATGATTCAAAAGCCGGGCTAGGGCCCGGCTTTTTTGTGTTTAGGATTTAGCAGAAACTGTTGGTTCGATGGCGATTGAAGGCTGTTGTGGGGGTTTGAATAACCCAGTAAAAATCAGTGGATAGTCAGTAACTTGCTATCAATAGCGCCTCGTGTAGGCGAGCAATATAGGCTTAAACGTTCAGTATGCATTGGCAAGAGATTGGTACCGCATTGTCGTTAATGTTGATTTTTGAAGGCGTGCTTCCTTTCTTAGTGCCGAACCGTCTTCGGGTTGTGGCCCTCACTGTTCTACAATTGAATGATCGGGCTATTAGGGCGGTGGGGTTAGCGAGCATGGCGCTGGGGTTGGGCATTCTTTATTGGGTGCGGTGAGGCGTAGAGGTGTATTTACAGTATTCACCTGGTGGTTTAATGGTACGGTTTTTGAATTTAGCTTTTTGAATTTAACTATTTATATTAGATATTTATATTAGATATTTATTCTAACCATTTATTTTAATTACGAGAAAAAATAAGGCTGAGGTTTATGGCACGAGCAGAGCAATGGTTGTTGCCTGATGGCGTCGAAGAGATTCTGCCGGAAAAAGCGGCAAAAATTGAACGCCTGCGGCGGGAGTTGCTCGATCTTTATTCGAGCTGGGGCTACGAATTAGTTTTTCCTCCCATGCTGGAATATATGGAATCTTTGCATACCGGTGTCGGCAGTGATTTGGCGTTGCAGACCTTTAGCATTACTGACCAGTTCAGTGGTCGGCAAATGGGGCTGCGCGCAGATATCACCCCTCAGGTGGCTCGAATTGATGCCCATGGTCTAAATCGTGATGTGCCAGTAAGGCTTTGTTACGCCGGCACTGTCTTGCATGCCAAGCCCGCTGCGTTAGGCGAGTCTCGGTCGTTGATTCAAATTGGTGCTGAGTTATACGGTCATGGGGGCTTGGAAAGCGACATTGAAATTATTCGCTTAATGATTGATACCTTGCACCAATCGTCGGTTCAGCAATTGCATTTAGATTTGGGGCATGTGGGAATTTACCGAAGCTTGGTCAAATTGGCTGAATTGAGTGAAGAGCAGGAGCAAGACCTGTTTGATATCTATCAGCGCAAAGCGGCTGCGGAATTGGAAGTGTTTTTGGAAGAGAATATTTCGGATCTGGGGTTGAGGGATAAGCTCATCGGTTTGGAATCCTTATCCGGGGGTCCTGAAGTTCTTGATAAGGCGTACCAGCTGCTGGGGTCCATTGTTGATGTGAATTTGGCGATCAGCGATTTGAGCGTTATTGTAGCGAAGTTACAATCGGATTACCCCGACCTTGAGTTGTACATTGATTGCAGCGAATTGCGAGGCTATCACTACCATACTGGGGTCGTCTTCGCTGCCTATACTCCCGGCGTAGGCCGAGCCATTGCGAAAGGTGGGCGCTACGATCATTTGGGTGAGAAGTTTGGCCGCGCTCGTCCAGCAACGGGATTTAGCGCTGATTTGAAGGATTTAATTGCCATTGCTGAAGAGGTCGAGGTAGCGTTGGATGGTATTTATATTCCCCCTAGCGATGAGGGCAGTTGTGAACTTGAGGCGCGTAAATTGCGCCAGCAAGGGCATCGGGTGGTGATGGGGCTGCCAGGGCAGGAAGGGGGCGCGCTAGAAATGAATTGTGCCAAAGAACTGGTTTTTGAAGACGGAGTATGGACGATTGAATCCGTCGACCAATAACGCGGTTGCATTGAATACCGTTTAATTCAAGACAGTTTAGTGTCAGTAAATTTAATCAAAGTAAGTGTGAGAGAAATATCCGCCATGGGTAAAAATGTAGTAGTTCTTGGAACTCAGTGGGGCGACGAAGGCAAGGGTAAGATTGTTGACTTGTTAACCGAGCAGGCTGAAATAGTGGTTCGTTTTCAAGGCGGTCACAATGCCGGTCACACCTTGGTGATTGAAGGGCAAAAAACGGTTTTGCATTTAATTCCGTCAGGGGTGTTACGCGAAAATGTGCAATGCATGATTGGCAACGGCGTGGTGTTGTCCCCCGAGGCGCTACTTAAAGAAGTGACAGAGCTGGAGGCGAAGGGTATTCCAGTGCGCGAACGTTTGCTGATTAGCCCGTCTTGCCCATTAATACTTTCCTACCATGTGGCGTTGGATCAGGCGAGAGAAAAAGCGCGCGGAGCGAAAGCCATTGGGACGACAGGTCGAGGCATCGGCCCGGCTTATGAAGATAAAGTCTCACGCCGTGGGTTGAGGGTGGTTGATCTTTTTAACGAAGAAAAATTTGCTGTGAAGTTAGCTGAAGTGTTGGAATACCATAACTTTATGCTCAAAAATTATTATCACGCCGACGAGTTAGATTATTCTGAAACCTTAGCGGCCGCATTGGAAATGGGTGAATTCTTAAAGCCCATGGTGGCGGATATACCTTTGCTGCTCAATGAAGCACGTGAAGCTGGCAAGAATATTCTTTTTGAAGGCGCACAAGGCACATTGCTCGATATTGATCACGGCACCTATCCTTTTGTTACGTCTTCCAATACGACTGCCGGAGGCGCTGCAATAGGCAGTGGATTTGGTCCGCTTAATTTAGATTACGTCCTAGGAATTACTAAAGCGTATACCACGCGCGTAGGGTCGGGACCGTTCCCCACCGAGTTGTTCGATGATATCGGTCAGCGATTAGCTGAACGCGGTCATGAATTTGGAGCCACCACTGGGCGAGCGCGTCGTTGTGGTTGGTTTGATGCGGTTGCGTTAAAAAGAGCGGCTCAAATTAATTCAATTTCAGGGCTTTGTTTAACCAAGTTGGATGTGCTTGACGGTCTGAAAGAAGTGCAGATTTGTGTGGGTTATAAAAATAACGGCGGCGTTGAATCTGCTCCCACTGACAGTGAAACCTACGAGCAATTGGAACCCATCTATGAATCAATGCCAGGGTGGACCGAATCTACTTTAGGCGTCCAATCGTTGGCTGAGCTGCCAGCCAATGCGCAGCAATACATCAAAAAATTAGAGCAAGTTGTGGGCGTGCCTGTGGATATTGTTTCTACCGGGCCTGACCGAGTTGAGACCATGATACTTGTGAATCCGTTTGATCAAACCTCCGCGGATTCTTAAGCCCTTCTAATCCTTAAACTCTTCTAATCCCTAAGCTCTTCTAATCTTTAAATTCTGCTCTGTTTTTATTTTCTAATTCGATGCTGCCTGATTCCGTTGGGCAGCATTAATTCTGGCTCCAATCTTCCACCCTGGAAGAGTTGATGGAATAGTTGATGGAAGCGTATTATTTTTCTGGTGCATGAGTATTTATAAGAAAAATAGTAGGTCCTTTTATTAGAAAACCATTCTTTCTTTGTCGTTGTTTTTCGATTCTGCCGTGAGTTTTTCGATCCTGTAGCGATCAGTCTAATTGTTTTAAGTTTTCTCTACCGGTTAATTTATTGCAATACAAGAAAATACGTGTTTTATGGTGTAGAATTCCAAGTGGTCTTTTCCAGTACCCAGTGAATTTGTGCGGCTAGTTTTCGATTTTGGCTCGCTTCTTTGAGTTAGAAGTATGGACAAGGACTCGTGCATCAGTAAAAGAGATGTTTGAAAGACGCGTCTCAACGCTACGGTTGAAGGGTTTAGCGTCACGGTGAATTCCGGCCAGGTATGGCTGGGTAAAATCAGGCCAATGTATTTGTTGGCAATTCAAAGAAAGAGAGAAAAATGTCAAATCAAGTGAAAGGTACTGTTAAGTGGTTTAATGATGAGAAAGGATTCGGATTTATTTCTAGAGAAGAAGGTAAAGACGTTTTTGTGCATCATAGTGCGATTAATGGTACCGGCCGAAAAACTCTGCACGAAGGTCAAGAAGTAATGATGGATGTGACTCAGGGTAAGAAAGGTCCTCAGGCTGAGAACGTTAATCCAATGTAGGTTAGCGTAGTGAGTGATGCGCAATAGATCTATTTAAGATTGCGCTCCAAATAATAATAACTTTTGAGACATTTGTCTTTTAAATGTATTGAAAGATGCTTTGTGCACTTTGCATAAGTCCCTTTCTCTGGTGTCGTCACGTGGCGGTGCCACCACGTGGATTTTTATGGGCTTACTTCTCTGTGGGTAAGCTTTGTGCTTCGCGTGCCTTAGCGTTTGCAAGTGCCGGGCGTTCTGAAAGTCGTTGGTGATAGGCGATTAAATTTTCTTGTTTAACGGTTTGGTCAAATGCTAATCCCCAAATTAAGGTGTGTCCGAGTAAGATGTCTGCAGCGCTAAATTCGCTGCCGAGAATATAGTTTTTTGTTCCAAGTCCTGAAGATAGCAGAGTCAATGCCTGCTGAAATTCCCAGCTTGCAGTAGGAAATATTTCGCTAACACGCTGCTCTTTGGGCAGTGCAAATCTGTGTTTCCCTAGGGTCCAAAGAGGTTGCTCTAGCTCGCAGAGAGCGAAGTAACTCCATTGTTCAAATTTGGCCCGTTCCGGACTGCCTGGGGAAGGAATCAACTTTTGGTCGGCAAATTTATCCGCAAGGTAGGTCACAATCGCTCCCGACTCGGTGAGTGTAAGGTCGCCGTCTTGCAGTACTGGTACTTTGCCTGCTGGGTTCACGGCTAAGAATTCTTTTGACTTCGAGTCGCCTTTAGCAAAATCCACTAATTTAAATTCATAGCCTTCTTGGAGTTCTTCTAGCGTCCATGTGATACGGGTCGCGCGAGTATTTGGGTAGCCATAAACCTTGATCATTTTCGCTGTGCTTCCATGTTAAATAATTGAGTAAGAAAGAGCGCTGGCCAAGTCGGCTAAGGCAGTTCGCAAACGTGACTTGTTGAATAGTCTCGGTTAGTTTTGATCGCCATAGTGAAACCGTTGGGCATAAAGTCGCTCATTTCGCTGCTGCATTTTTTCATTTGTTGTATTGAGGGATTATTTTCGAGTATGTTTTTCGCTGTGCTCGCCTGGGCTTGGGCCTCACTCAGTTTGCCACTGCTGCACAGCGCGTCGATTTGCATTTTTAGTTGCTGGGCTTGATTTTGAATAGAAAGAATAGTGGATTGGTCGATGCCCTTCATGCAAGATTGAAACTGCTGCATGTTGCGATTCATTGCTGCAATGCTGTCTTCGTTTATTCCCAGTGGGTTCGGGGCAGATAGAGCATTCGTCGAGCATAATAGAAATAGGAGGAATAATTTTTTCATGGTGTCGATCACTTCTGTTGAGAGAGGTCGCCACTATTTCATAGTATTTTACTGGGAATATCAAATGGTGATGGAATGACTGTGGGCGTAACTGCGGAAGTGGCCAATGGTTCCTTCAGTTTACTGTTTGAATTCGCCGAGTTGGCTGGATTGCTTTTCAATGCTTTCTTTAAAGCCTTCCGCTTGTTCGCGAAGTTTTTGGATCTCCTTTTCGTCAAAAACTTTAGGGGTTATTTTGCGGGTGTTGGGGCCGGCCGTCAGTAAATCTTCCTTGCCTGTTAATCCTTTGAGTATGTCGCTGCCTAATTGCTCTTGAGCGGCTCGAACGTTGGATAAGGTCGGGTTATTTTCGAATAATCGTGAAGCTTCCGGCAGTACAGTTTCGTGAATTGACGTGGCGTACTCAGAGGCTTTGTTAAAGAATCCACTGTTGTTATTTTTTGTTTGTTGGAATAGGCCATTGCCGACGGATAGTAACAGCAGAAATGTAATGATGATTCCAAAAACTCCGCAAAAATATACGCTGTACTTAATGGATTTCATCATTCGGTAAATTGACCCTTGCGGATTTGCTTGTAGGTTAGCTGCTGCTAAATACTGGCTGCGACTAAATAATTGGCTGCAACTTAATGTTTGGCTATAAACAGATATTTGGGCACTACTATTGGGTCTCAATGGGCGATCATATAGTCTCCTGATAAGGAGTGAAAGTAACCAGTCACCATTGAATGCTGGTGAGTCCATTCTGTTCAATGGTTTCTGAAAAATATTAATTAGTCTATTTCGGAAGCAACTTCTGATTCAAAATCCTCTGAGGATGTTTTGTCCCCAAAGGCGTCGGTGATTGTTGATAGGTCAGAATCTCCCAATAGGTTGCCGTAAACTTCCCCAAATGCTTGCATCATTTCCTCTTTTGGGAAATCCGCATGGTCGCCTCGGTCGCGAAGGTACTCCATGTGCTTATTGCCCGCATTATCAATGGGGTGAAAAAGTGAATCCTCCGTGCCGTCGAATTCCAGGGCTTTGATATTGGCTTTTTCGCAAAGAGAAAGATTAAACGCGGGGGTGCATTTGACCCATTGGTGGTTGATGAAAAATCCAGTATTGCCATGAAATGCAAAAATATCGGTTTTCATCATTTGTTTCAGTTTGGGCGACGTTAAGTGGTTTCGAACGTCGGCGAAACCTAATCGTGTAGGGATGCCAACGGCTCGTCCTAGCGCGGCCAATAGAATGGCTTTTGGAACGCAAAACCCTTCCCCTGCGGCGAGTACATTGCTGGCGACAAACGTGTCGTCGCCCCCCATAAAGGCGTAGGGGTTGTAGCGAAAGTTGTCTCGCACTGCGTAATAGAGCTTAACCGCTTTTTCCTGGTCGTCAGACGCGCCTTCCACGACTTGTTGTGCGTACCGTTGGATTTCGGGATGATCACTGTCTAGGAATTCGGTGGGAGCTAAGTATTGCTGTAATTCATTATTCATAAGAGGCCATCATTATTGTTATTGTATCGTTATTTCAATTCGATATTTTCTGCTGGCCATTATAGAGAGACTCGCTTGCTGAATCCAAGCGCTATTCTAAGACAAACTTTGCCAATGGCGAGTTATGAATACTCTATTATGTAGTCAAGAGATGGGGTTATGTAATCAAGATAGCGGCTTAGCTTGGGTGGTAAGTTTGGGTGTTTAGTTTGCCTTTTGGTCGGGCGGCGTCAGCCGTCGCTTAGAGCTGAAAAATGGCTGAATTCCTTCGTATTAAATCGCTTGCAGGTTTAACCTTGGGAGCCTTGATGGTATCCTTTCGGGCGGTGACGGGATGTATAAGTAGTTCCCTCCGGTGGTAGTAAGTGATTGATTTCTGGCTACATGTAATTATTTTGATCAGGAGAGAGAGATGACAGAGGTCGCAATGGCTCAAAAAGAGCCTGTCATATGGCGCCAATATTTGGAATTGTGTAAGCCTAATGTTGTGCTGCTTATTATATTTACTGCCGTGGTGGGCATGCTCTTGTCGGTCGACGGCTTTGTGCCTCTAAGCCCATTAATTTGGGGATCTATTGGCATTGGTTTGGGGGCTGCTTCGGGAGCTGCGGTAAATCACTGGGTTGATCAACGAATCGATGCGGTGATGGATCGAACTAAGAATAGGCCTTTGATTGTGGGTGGCATTAGCTCAGCATCAGCGATTTGGTTCGCGTTGGGCCTTGGCGTAATGTCGATGATAATTTTAGTCAGCCTGGTGAATACGCTGACGGCTATTTTGACTTTGCTCTCCATGGTGGGTTACGCAGTGGTTTACACCATGTATTTAAAGCGCGCCACTCCTCACAATATCGTGCTTGGGGGGGCCGCAGGAGCCGCGCCTCCCATTCTTGGCTGGGCTGCGGTAACAGGGACGGTAACGATTGAATCGCTGATTTTATTTTTAATTATTTTTGTTTGGACGCCACCGCATTTTTGGGCTTTGGCGATCAATCGTAGAGATGATTATGCGCGTGCGGGTTTGCCGATGTTGCCTGTGACTCACGGCATCAGTTTTACTAAGATCCAAATTTTGCTTTATACCCATATGCTTTTAGTGGTTTCCTTGTTGCCGTTTATTGTGGGTATGTCTGGATTAATTTACTTGGTGGGTGCGATTGTTCTTGGCATTGGGTTTATTTATCATGCCCAAAAACTTTTCCGAGAAAAAACTGATCAGCATGCAATGAAAACGTTTGGCTTTTCCATCTTCTATTTGGGTGTTTTATTTGCCTTTTTGTTACTGGATCACTACGCACAAGTACTTAATCTAATTGCGTAACTGATATTTGTTAGGGGCAGTTGAGCCGTCGCTTGGCTGCCTTCTAGTGAGTGCTCTCTAAATTTGCAATGTCTATTTCGGGAAGATTTTCTAGATCTTCCAGTTGGAATACCCTTCGATAAAAACTCAGTTCAGCTTCCAATGCGGCAATAATGTTGTCGGTTTTTCGAAAGCCATGGCCTTCTCCTGGAAATTCAATAAACGCCACCGGGACACCCTCTTGCTTGAGCTTATCCGCCATAAGTTGGGATTGATTGGGCGGTACCACTTTGTCTTCCAAGCCTTGTAGAAATATAGTCGGGCAAGTGGCTTTTTGTTGAGCGTAAATGGGCGATCGGTCTCGGTAGCGTTGAGGGAATTGTTGCTGCGGGCCGATCATTTTATCAACGTAAGATGATTCAAACTTGTGGCATTCGTCAGCGAGTTTTTTGAGATCACTGATTCCGTAGAGTGAGGCTCCGGCATTAAATTGCTTGTGGAACATAAGCGCACACAGCGTGGTGTAACCGCCGGCACTGTGCCCTCGAATGATTAATTGTTGAGGGTGGACTAAATTTTGTTTCACCAGATGTTGCGCGCCGTAGAGGCAATCTTCAACGTCGTAAATTCCCCACTGATCGTAAAGCTGCTCTCTGAATTCGCGCCCAAAGCCGGTGCTGCCACGGTAATTAATGTCGAATAAAGCAAACCCCCGGCTGGTCCAATATTGGATTCCCAGGTCTAGGCGGTTAGTGGCGCTGGCGCTGGGGCCGCCGTGAGTTTTAATAATTAAAGGCGGTAAGATATGCTCGGGGTAATCTTCTTTTGCGTGGTCAGGATTGTTAGGAAGGTATAGAAAACCCTGCACCTCCACTTGATTTGCAGTCTTAAAGCGAATGCTGGTGGGGTTTGAAAAGCAGTCTTTGTGGGGGTGGGGAGTCACAGGGAATAAGGGCTTACTTTGTTGAGTATGAAGCTGGATGCTTTCTATTTGGTCTGCCTGGTTCGGGTAGCTGGCAACAAACCAAACCTGATCCCCGGACATCGTGATTGATTTGATATCGCTGTAGTCGGAGCCGAGTGGCTGGAGTTGTCGTTGAATTAATTGGCCTAGATGCCAGCTGCCTTGGTGAATGTGGCTGCAGATGATCTGGTTTTGATCGCTAATGGCGTAAGTGCGCTGACCGAAAACCCATTGCGGGCGACCAAACTCCATCTGGGCGTCGTATAAGCACTGAATGTTTTCGCCGCCGTGACGATAGAGGTTCCACCAACCGGATCGGTCGGAGACGAATACTAACTCTCCATTCATATCCCACTCCGGCTGAAATACTGATTCTTGGTCACTGCCGGCAACGTGTTGTTGGTTAACGATTAATCCATCAGAGTTGATTTGCCCTTGGTGTAGTTCTGCCGCATCCCAGGGCATATGAGGGTGACTCCAACTAAGCCAGCAAAGCGCTTGGTGATTGGGTGAAATTTTGGGGGAGGAATAGAAGTCAGCGCCGCTGACCAGAACGTTTTGCTCGCCAGTGTCTATATCAATGGCCACCAGCTGATTGATTGGGTAAGGATTGTTTTTGGACGTTTCCGCATGGGATTCCCGAACACATATCAATCGGTTGCGGTTTAAATCCAACTGGATGTCGGCATATCGAAACGGGCCGGGCTCGGTAATGGGTTGAGGTTGCTGTAAATTCACTCGCGGGTCTAAACGATAAATCCGTTGATCTTCGGCATTGCAGAAGAAAATTTGATTGCCGCTAGTGGTATAAGCTCCGCCGCCGTATTCATGGACTCGTGAGCGAACGTTGAAGGGGGATGGCGTCAGCTCCACTGGGGCGTTATTTATGAGGCTCATGAGTGTCAGACGGCTGTTTTCCTGCGGACGCAGTTCCAGCCAATACAGTCGGCCTCGGTCGATGCTCAAGTCTACGGGGCTGCATGAGGTATCAATGACTTGCTTGGCAGACAGTGGCGATGGCCAGCTGCCGTAGGGAATATTAGGCATAAAGGACCTATTGTTTAGCCGAGGGGATGGTGGTAATGTTTAAGAATGTATCATTTTTTAGTTTGATGGTTGGGAATAAGCCAGCCGTTGGTCTATACAATAAAGTAGCTCTATGAAAAGTAGAACCTATTTTAAACGCTAAATGATACTTGGTTTTTAACTGACTATATAACAATTAGAAGGACTAAGAAAATGTGGACTAAACCCTCTTATAAAGAACTGCGACTTGGCTTTGAAGTGACTATGTATTGCTACAGCCGGTAAAGTTCCGACGGCTCTTGGCGACAGGAGCCAAAATTCCCTTCCTTCCTTCCCCTCCTTATTCTTTTTTGAAGTGTTGTTAATTCATGGAAATTCTTGTCCTGGGATCTGGCGCTGGTGGTGGATGCCCCCAGTGGAATTGCAATTGTCCGAATTGTTCTAATTAT
>NVTH01000094.1 GCA_002401525.1 Moraxellaceae bacterium
TTTAGCGGGTGAATCTTTGAGTGTGATTGTGCAATCCGTGTCTACAATTGACCAGATGAGTGAACAAATTGCCAGTGCAGCTCATGAGCAAAGTACGGTGACTGAATCCATGAATAATAGTGTCACTCGAATAAGTGACATGGCTGTTAACAATTCTGAAGATGCTCAACACAAAATGAATGCGCTACAACACGCCTTAGAGCTGGCGCCACAATCCATTGCAGTCAACAGCGCTGTGATTCGTTGTCTCGCTAATTTAAATCGATTTGAAGAAGCTCATTTTATTTGCAGTCATACAAAATGGGGCAACAAACCGCCCATTGAAATTAAAGCCTACCAAGCCTGGCTCCACGCCAAAGCAAACGACATGCCTAAAGCAATCGAAGAAATGCAACAAGTAATTCAAGCAGACCCCTCATTTTTTGATGGCTGGCAATTGCTAAGTGATTGGAGTGAACAACAAAATCAAAAAGATAAAGCCATCGAGTACGCTGATGAATGTGTCAAACTAAAACCACATTGTGCGTCAACATTATGCTTTTGCGCTGAAAAATACCTAATCCATTCGCCCCACTACTCGTCCTCTAGCCCTGGGGATATTGATCCAAGTATCACCCCTAAAACTTCCCCCAATCAATCCGCAAATGAACTTTTCAACACCCATAAAAAGGTTCAACTTCGGAGCTACCAAAATAAAGCACAGAACCTACTTAAAAAATCCTTCCAGTTAAATCCCAGCGATCAATACAATGCGCTTACCTACATCGATTTGCTGATCGATCAGGAAGAATTCCAATTAGCAGCCGAAGTCACCAACCATTTTAAAGTCTACAATAAGAGCCCTTACCTAGCCGTTCGACAATTAAAAATTGCCTGCATTTTAGACCAACATCAAGACGCAATGGACTACTGGTATTGCATACTCAATAGCGACGAAAACAGTTCCTGGCTGTTCGACACCGCGCTGCAAATAATCCACCAAACGGGCCTCGATGAAGAGGGTTTAATTGAAATTGAAAAAGTGCTTCAACAAAACCCAATTAATCCTCACATAGGCTCCGTTTGGGCTCAACACCACCTTAACCAAAATCAAATACAAAAGGCGATACAGCATCTTGAACACTTCAGCAAACAAGAAAGTGTCACTATTTACGCGATCGAAACGCTTCTGAAACACTGCTTAATTCATGATTTAAAAGTGCCCAACAAACTTATAAAACGATGCCCCTCATCGAAGAATATCGATTCTGCCAGTCAACAGCGGGACTGGACATTAGTTTGGGGGTTTCTCACCCTCCACTATATTGAGCAAAAACAATGGAAAAAAGCAGTGCAATCGGCGGACGGATATTGGCAACAACCCAACGTAGAAGCATGGATGGTTTACTACTACAGTCTGTCAGTGAGGCAACTTGGCCGCTGGAGTGACGCTGCGAACTTGGTTCAACACGCTGAGCAACTTATTTCAAATCAACCGGGCGGTGACCAACGCGTTCATCATGGCCTTGGAATACGCTGCCTCAAAACTGACAGCATTAAAATCTGGCGCTTCTTTGATACCTTACTCGACCTTCATCAATCCCCGCCTCTCGATGATCTTCTGTCCATTGACAAAAATCTACTCTCTCCTTTGGAACAGTATATTTTTTGGCTAGCATACGCACTAACGCTCAATCAAGATCATCATTTTGGAGACGACCTAGAAGAAGTTTCTCAAGCATTATTAAAAGCAAAATCGATCCACCATGATTTGGGCCCTAATCCTGCAGCGAAATGGGCCAAACAACAAGTGCATCATATTTTTTCCGAAACCATTGACGCGCCCGCCCCTCAATCTTTCGTACACCGCCTACGGCTTTTTAAGTTGTTCTAAAGGCTTTGCTCTTTTAAAGCCGTTTCCGAGAGGTCTTTGTTGCCAAACGGGTTCGATTTACCCTACCATGTCCCATAAAAATTAATCGAGATTGATCCACCAGCCAAGGACGAGACAATGATTCAATCCATTTACAAACAAGATCTATTTAAAGACAAGGTCGTATTGGTCACCGGGGGCGGGTCTGGCATTGGCTTGCGAATCACAAAAGAATTATTATTTCTTGGCGCTCACGTAGTCATTGCTGGTAGGAATGAAGAAAAACTCGCGCATGCTATTGATGAACTGCATGACTATCAACACCAAGTATCCGCTGTTCCCTGCAATATTCGCGAAGAAGAACAGGTCGAACAATGTGTTGACGCAATCCTTAGCCAACACAGCCGCATTGACTTCTTGGTTAACAATGCCGGCGGACAATTCCCTCAGCCGGCGAACGAAATGAAAATTAAGGGCTGGCGAGCCGTCATTGATACTAATCTCAATGGCACCTTTATCGTTTCTCAGAAAGTCTATAACAAATCGATGAAACAAAATGGCGGAGCCATCGTTAATATTTTGGCAAACATGTGGAATGGATTTCCTGAAATGGCTCACACTGGCGCAGCCCGTGCGGGCGTTGAAAATTTATCCAAAACCCTTGCCACCGAATGGGGTCCTGAGGGAGTGAGAATTAATTCCGTTGCGCCGGGCATTATTCGCTCTTCTGGCTTCGATACTTACGACGAGAACTTTACCGCTTATCTGCGTCAGGCAGCGAAAGACAATAAGACCTATCGACTCGGAACAGAAGCCGAGGTGGCTGCGGCGGTATTATTTTTACTGTCTCCCGCAGCGCATTTCATCACTGGCGAAACCATTAAAATGGACGGAGGAGAACCTCTCAATAACCCGAAGTTCCCTCATAAAGAACATGGTAAAATGCCACCTTGGGATGGATCAGGAAAATTTTAACCTCGATTTTTAAAGGGAATTTTTAACCAAGCGTTTACAAAACCTTCCAACGTCACATCGACACACCTAAAAGGGATCACCATGGACACATTAGGATTAGGACTATGCTGGGAAGATATGCCGGTGGGGTATCAATTTAAAACCATTGGACGCACTATTACCGAACCGGATTTAATCAATTTCATTAATTCAGTAGGCATGGTCGAAGTATTGTTCACGGACCAAACTTACATCAAAAAGCACGCGCCACAAGGCAAGCGTTTGGTTCCCGGAGCACTGGTTTATAGCATTGCAGAAGGATTGATCCTTCAAGCAACACTGCAAGGCACTGGCCTAGCATTCTTAGGCATGGAGCTTGATATCAAGGGGCCCACGTTTGTCGGTGATACAATTCATGTCGAGGTCGAAGTATTAGAATCCAGACCCACATCGAAAGATCCAAAACGAGGACTGGTAAAAACCTTAAACAAAATAATCAACGATAAAAACGAAATTGTATCCGTCTACACCCCACTTCGCCTCGCAGCGGGAAAAGAAATGTTGGCAGAACACTGGTCTTTRGAATARTKGGTCWTTRRAATAGCGGATCTTTGGAATAACGGCCCCTCTATCCGAAGGGCCGATAACAGATCAAGSCATTAAGAATTACGGATCATTCCAAAGCGCTTTTGCAAAAAGGATAATACAAAGGGCATTGGTTTTCCTGTACCCGCGGCAGATACATTAGGATGTTTGTTAACAATTGGATTTAGGATGCCTTCTTGATCCTGGGTCACATCGACAAACAAAATATGYTTGCCTTGCTTCAACTGGTCATCAAAACGACGRAATTTATARTTRGAAATCGARATYCCWATGAGTCCGCCTTCCCAAGAACAGAAACCAAACACCAAWACCGMTAAAAATATAAACGGYARCCAGCCCACYGTTTCAGTYAAATTAAACAGATGTGCGGAWGCRACAAYCAAACCCAAACCGAACAGTCCAACCACCGCYCCTATCAGCGTGGAATGCACTAGATCAAGCTTGGTGATTGATTGAACTTCATGAAGATGAGGATGCTTTGCTACTTCACTATCGCTAAGACTCAAGACATGAATCTGCGGTGTAGCAATCCCCCCTTCTTCTAGCTCTTCTTCCAAATGTTCCAAATCGTCCAAATCATTACCAACAAAATAATACCTAAGTGATTTCATGATTCACTCCATAATTTTGCGGTTCCGAAGAGTCCATAAAACAGATTCAACTGACCGCTAATTTAGTGGCTTGGATTATGATGCGATACGACAACAGCTTCTTCAATATCGTAATACTTCATGCGATTATTATAAGTATAGTCTCCTTCAACGGACATTAACCCAATAAATACCAACAGTACCAAAGGCGGCAGTAAAATGGCGGTTTTTAGTACGATACGCTCCCATTTCATGTGCATAAAAAACCAAACAATAAAGCCTGCCTTGAGCGCCATAAAAATAAGAATCAACGTCCACCGTAACTCGCCTTGAACCTGTATGTAATCCACAGAATACGAAAAGGCACTCAATACAAACAACAACCCCCAGATCCAGAAATACAAACTAAGCGGATGCTGGCTATCTTCTCCATCGGACTGAGCATGTTCCATTTTAAAAGCCTCTCTACCAAAGATAAAAGAATGCGAAAATAAATACCCATACCAAATCTACAAAATGCCAATATAAGCCAGCAATCTCAACATTGTGATACGAATCAGTCTTATCGTAATCCCCCCTGTAAACCTTTCTCGCAATCAGAGTTAGATAAATCACTCCTATCGATACATGCAAGCCATGGAATCCGGTGATCATAAAGAAACAGGAACCGAATTGCTCTGCCCCAAATGGGTTACTCCAAGGCCTCACCCCTTCTTCAATAAGCTTCGACCATTCAAACACTTGCATACCAACAAAAGAAGCGCCAAACACGGCAGTGGCGACCATTAAGATTGCCGTTCGGGTGCGATCCTTGCGATAGCCGTAATTCACCGCCATCGCCATCGTGCCACTACTGCTGATGAGTATAAAAGTCATAATGGCGATCAACACTAATGGAATATCATTGCCGGCAATATTCAACGCAAAGACTTCGCTAGTATTGGGCCACGCATCACTCGCCGCTAAACGAGTGGTCATATAAGAAGTCAAAAAGCAGGTAAAGATAAACGTATCGCTGAGGAGAAAGATCCACATCATTGCCTTGCCCCAAGGCACAGAAAAGGTCTCTTTATCAATGGACCAATCTCTTACGAGATCACTCTCACCGTCATAAAATTCAGAAGGATCTACGGTTACATCATTTGACATAGGACATCCTTAAGGTTTTTGTTTTTATGTTTAATTAATATAGCCTACCCCAACCAAGCATCAATATTTGGCGTGCGGCTTTACATTAAAATTACATCGCTCATTACTTTACGTCGACAACAGTAAATAAAACAAAGCAACCCATAGCAACAACAGAAAATGCCAATAGACCGCACAGAGCTGAATACTAGAGCTTAACGAATCGACGTCATCGCCACGACCCATTTTTACCACCACCTTACTCCAAACCACCAGGCCACCCAACATATGCAATCCATGCAGACCGGTTATCAGAAAGAAAAACGAATTCGCAGGATTGGACGAAAGGTAATAGCCTTGCTCCACTAATTGCTGCCAAACCAACCACTGCCCTAGCAAAAATATGCTTGCAAACGAACCGCTCACTATCAGCCCAAAAAACACGCTCGTCCTCGAACCGTCTTTCACTGCGCCCGAGGTCCATTGCAATACAACGCTAGATAACACTAAACACAAGGTATTAAACCAGAGCAGATCAGGTTCAGGAGTGGCGCGCCAATCTGAAAGCCCCATGCGCAGAATATAGGCAAAACCGAATAATAAAAATAACGTCGTAATTGCCATGATTAAAAAATACAGTGCCACTCGAGGGGAATCAAAAATCGCCTCCTGCCCCATTCGACCAGTATCGATCACCCCCTGCTGTTGCCACGGTTTTACGGAAATATCTTTAAAAAATCCCATACCCAATTCCTCTCTTTATGCAGTTCGCGCAGGTTCAGCTTGCCCTTCAGAAAATTCTTCTCCCTCAGGCACTGTTTGCGGTACAAAATCTTCGTCAGCGCCGGGAACACTATAATCATAAGCCCAGCGATGAACTTCAGGTAATTTATCGCCCCAATTTCCATGAGCCGGCGGAGTTTGCGGAGTCTGCCACTCAAGAGAAGTGCTTCCCCAAGGGTTCGAGGGCGCTTTTTTACCATATCGTAAACTCCAAATTACGTTTGCGATAAATAACAATTGTGCAACGCCTACGATTAAAGCGGCAATGGTAATCTGGGCGTTGAGCGCCATCGCGGTGTCCGACATAAAGTCAGTATCCCCCATGGCGAAATAGCGACGCGGAAGGCCTTCGATCCCCAAATAATGCATCGGAAAATAAATCGCATACGCCCCCAAGAAGGTAAACCAAAAATGCACTTTTGCTAAGCCATCGTGATACATCTTGCCGGTTATTTTTGGAAACCAATGATAAATTGAGGCGTAGAGAACCAGTACCGGAGACACCCCCATGACCATGTGAAAATGTGCAACCACGAAATAGGTATCCGACAGCGGCACATCCACAGTGACGTTGCCTAAAAACAGCCCGGTTAAACCGCCATTGATAAAGGTAAAGATAAACGCAATGCAAAATAACATCGGCACGGTTAAATGAATGTCTCCTTTCCATAAGGTGAGCACCCAGTTATACACTTTAATCGCCGTGGGAATCGCAATCATCAGAGTAGTCGTCGCAAAGAAAAATCCGAAATAGGGGTTCATGCCACTGACGTACATATGATGCGCCCAGACGATAAAGCTCATGCCTCCGATCGCGATAATGGCCCACACCATGGTGCGATATCCAAAAATACTTTTTCGAGCGTGAGTGGCTAACACATCAGACACTAAACCAAACGCAGGCAACGCGACGATATACACTTCCGGGTGCCCAAAAAACCAAAACAAATGTTGGAATAAAATTGGGCTGCCGCCGTCATAGGCTAAATTTTCACCCGCAGAAACCACCGCAGGCATAAAGAAACTTGATCCCAGTAATTTATCAAACATCATCATAATCGCGCTCACCAGTAACGCCGGGAATGCCAACAGCCCCAATATCGTCGCGGTGAAAATAGACCAGACAGTCAACGGCATGCGCATAAGGGTCATTCCTCGCGCCCGGGCTTGAAGCACCGTGGTGACGTAATTTAGCCCCCCCATCGTAAACGCGATGATAAAAATGGTTAAAGAAACCAGCATCAAAATAATGCCCATGTCGGATCCTGGCGTCCCGGGCAGAATGGTCGCCGGCGGGTACAACGTCCACCCAGCGCCTGTGGGCCCTCCGGTCACAAAAAAACTCGACATCAACACCAATACCGACAAAAAATAAAACCAAAAACTAAGCATGTTTAAAAACGGAAACACCATGTCTCTAGCGCCAATCATCAGCGGAATTAGGTAATTGCCAAACCCGCCTAAAAATAAGGCCGTCAACAAATAGATCACCATGATCATGCCGTGCATGGTAATAAACTGATAATAAGAATTCGGATCAATGAATTCAAAGCTGTTGGGAAAGCCTAATTGAAGGCGCATCATTCCAGACAACACCAAAGCCACCAATCCCACGCCAATCGCAACGATACCGTACTGAATCGCGATCACCTTATGATCTTGGCTATAAATATATTTCGTAATAAATGTTTGTGGATCATGTAAATGTTGCTCATGATCTGTGTCAGCAATTGCAGCGTGGGCCATTGGCATTTCCTTATGGCTAGTGAAAAACAGCTGGTTATTAGTGAGAAAAAACTAAACTATTTTACGTTTCAATAATTTAGCTTTTAATTTTTATCTTTTAACGTCTAACTTTTAACTACAGCGTATTGATGTAGGCCACCACGTCGGTAATCGCGGAATCATCCGCTAACGTATCCGCCATGAGTACCATTTGATCGCCGTAAAAATCTTCGTTGTGAGTGCCCCGCACTCCGTGCTTGAAATTCTGAAGCTGGGTCATCATGTACCAATCACTCATTCCAGCAGCAACGGGGGCATTCATGGCTTCCACGCCCTGACCTTGGAGGCCGTGACAATTAGCGCAGTTGGCGTAGATCTTTTGGCCTCGGAAAATATTACCTTCGATCGTAGCCAATGCAGGCGTATTAGGAAGCGCGGCAATGTAAGCCGATACATTACGTATTTCCGCTGGCGTTCCAAGTACAGCAGCCATCGGTGCCATCATTCGACCGAACACGTCGTCCTCGTGAGAACCCCGCACGCCGGTTTTAAAGTAATTTAATTGTCGAGCAATATAATGAGGTTCCTGACCCGCAATTTTAGGCGCGTTTAACAGCTTATTGCCTTGCCCCTCAGGACCATGACAAGCCACACAATTGCCGTAAAGTGCTTCTCCCTTAGCCAAATCAATTGCTTTAAGCGAAGCCTGTTGCTGGGCGTAGGTGGGTTGGGTTTTGATCCAAGCCTGGTAATCCGCTTCCTCTTCAACAACGACATGACCCCGCATGACAAAGTGCCCCATTCCACAGAGCTCTTCGCATAGAATTTCGTACTGGCCTATTTTAGTTGTTTCAAACCATTGATAGGTTACCGTGCCAGGAATCAAATCCATTTTGACTCTAAACTGAGGGACCGCAAAATCATGCAGTACGTCTTTGGAGCGCAGCAATAAATTGGTCACCTGCCCTAAAGGCAAATGCAATTTATTACCCACCACGAGGATATCGTCCTGACCATTCGGGTCATCTGGATTCATACCAAAAGGATTGTCCGTTGAGACATGACGGTTAGCCACCGTGCCTAATACACCGTCCTCACCTGGGTACCTGAAACTCCAATGCCATTGCTGGCCAACCGCTTCTACCTCCACGGCGTTTTCTGGAACTTGTACGAAATCAGCCCAAGTGGCCAAGCCCGGCGCCAACATAGCAATGACTCCCACGGTGGTAATTCCAGTGAGCCAATATTCCAGTTTTTTATTTTCAGGTTCATATTCAGCGCGATGACCCTCCCGATGTCGGTACCGCATAATCGAGTAAGCCATAAATACATTAATAAGCACAAAGACAACGCCAGTGACCCAAAAAGTCAAAACAAGCGTGTCATCCATCGATGTCCAATTGGATGCAATTGGCGTAAGCCACCACGGGCTATAGATATGAAACAACACTGAACCGACAACTAGTAAGAGTACAACAATTGCCATAAGCATAATTCTAATCCCTCGTCCTAAGGAGTTCAGGCCCATCATACGAACTCTAAAATATAATTACAATTCGATTTGCAATAATCCGGCCTGATTTACTGGTTAGCACATCCATACCCAACCAAAAAACAAAGATAACTAATATTAAAACAAGACCCTCTACCCCTCGCAACCACTCGGCTTTTATAGCCATACAAGACAAATCCCCTTGAATGACAATTCAAAAATATAAAATATTTTTTATACTTTATATTTTTGAATTAATATTTGTCCTATTTTACCTATATGTTATTTCGACCATAATGACCGCAATTAACTAGTCGAAATAACTAGCCAGATTAGCTAGCCAGATCAACTACCCCCAAGCACTTCATCACCGTCGCCTTCATAGTCGACCGCTCTACTGGAAACTTTGTTAACCGATGTTCTCCGAAACAAAAACTGCAAACCCACCATAACAACAATAAATACCCACCAATAATCTAAATAATTAATCGCACCCACCCGGAACGGGAAAACCGCCTCATAAACAACTCCACTGGAAGGATGTTGAGCAGTAATAATTCCTATGTATATGCCGGGGTTAAGAAATTCGTATCGAACTTCAACGTTGCCATCGTCGTATCGAGTTGGCGGCGAATAATATTCAGTCAATTCATCAATATTATTTAAGCTTTTTATGTCATCCGATGAAGCGCTCAACCCAAAATTATTCTCATCCCGAATAATTCGAAAATCCAACGGCATGGTGTTTAATACATCGTGCACGAAATCCAAAACAAAAATACTTCCAGTCAAATCGGGCAAGTCATCACAAAACTCTTTACTGCCTCGTGTTGCAGGCTGGTAGCCAGTAAAGCGCGCTTCGAGATTGCCAATGCGAATCAAGCATTGCCCGCCCTCCATCCCTACGCCACCGTGCGCCATAATTAATTGACTGCTCAACATCAGCACTACAACACAAGCTCGGCGAATCCAACAACGTGTGACACTCGTATTCATTTTTGTTTTCTCTGTTAATAACTCACTGATTAAATGGCATCTCTTTCAATAAACTATTTCACGGGGCCTTTTTTTAATTCTTTTAAGACCACCTCAGTTACGGTTATCGCAGTTTCACGTCATAAGTGCAATTAAGTTAAAGAGTATATTCATGGCGGAAGCGCCACTGGCATTTAAAGCAGCAGGATATAAAAGGTGCCGTACATTCGCTTTCGCCAGAACTTACGCCATTCATTACCGCAGCACCCCGTCATCTTTACACCCCCCATGTTATTTTTGCACCCCTCCATCATCGTTACACCACCCGTCTTCGTTAAACCACCCGTCATTATTCAACCCCCTGATTTTGCCTCCCCCGTCATTCCCGCGAAGGCGGGAATCCATGCCGATAAAGCAGTAATCACATGAATGTACCGCAATGTCCTTTTTTGCTAAAAAACATTGGGTTTTGTTTTGGCCTGCGACGATTTTCAGGCTCATTGTTTTAAACACGATGGATTCCCGCCTTCGCGGGAATGACGAGGTTGCAAAAATAACGCAAGATTCGAAAATGACCAAAGGACAAAGTCTTGATGGAAATTGCGGTAGTGACGGAAGGCGGGGTAATGATGCGAAGTAGAATAATGTTAAAAAGAGGGGATTGATGAAGGATGAGACAACGATGGAGCGTTGAGTAGCGTGAAGAGCTGAGTAGCGTGAAGAGCAGAGTCGCGGCAGAATATCGAGCGGAAAAAATAAGAGCCCATTCACGATTGACAGGAAGCACCTCACGCGAGCCCCACACGCGCCCAGGTCATCCCCCCAACTAGATCATTCTAATTATTGCTTTTTAACACCAGGTTGGTATAACAGTTGGCTGGCTCAATTGGCCTACCCGCTGCAGAGAATCATCCTACAAAGAATCAATCGCTTAACGTTCTAGCCACGCTTGTTATGGAACCCACTGTTATGAATTCAGCCGTTATTGCCCCACAAAACATTGCCCCTCAAAATAAGGCCATCGCCATCTGGCTGCTGGTCGTCGCAGCCGCCATATTTTGCATGATTGTGCTTGGCGGCGTGACTCGCCTGACTCATTCAGGGCTCTCCATGGTGGATTGGAAGCCGATCATGGGGATCATCCCTCCTCTTTCCGAAGCAGATTGGTTGGCAAGTTTCGCAAAGTATCAACAATTCCCCGAATTTATAAAGCTCAACTCAGAGATGACGTTGGAAGGTTATCAGCGTATTTTTATGTTCGAGTATCTGCACCGCATATTGGGCAGACTCATTGGCTTATTATTTTTATTGCCGTTTCTTTATTTTCTATTCACCAAGCAATTGCACAGAAACGACTCGATTCGTTTTACGGTACTTTTTATCCTAGGCGGCCTTCAAGGAGTGTTGGGCTGGTATATGGTAAAAAGTGGCTTAACAAAAGATCCTCATGTCAGCCAATATCGACTGACCGCCCATTTGGGATCGGCTTTTTTATTATACGGGTACATTTGCTGGGTGGCGTTTGGCTTTCTAATTAGCCGCGGCACACCCTCGACACCTAAAAACATTAAAGTCTTTGGTCTTGGAATCATCGCGCTAATTTTCGTGATGATTTTAAGCGGAGGGTTTGTCGCCGGAACTCGTGCAGGCCTGGCCTATAACACATTCCCGTTAATGGCTGGCAGTTTCATTCCGTCTGGAATGTATTCCGTAGAACCCTTTTGGCTCAACTGGTTCGAAAACATCACCACGATCCAATTTAACCACCGAATAATGGCCTACGTACTCGCACTAGCAATCCCACTGTTTTGGTTTTTAGTGACCCGCCACACGCAATACAAGGGGATTTCAATTCATCTTTTATTAGGCGCATTACTCGCACAGATTAGTTTAGGCATCACCACCCTTTTATTGTCTGTGCCTGTGGTGCTGGGAGCCAGCCATCAAACTGGGGCGATCATATTATTTACCATCGCGCTTTTTGTAGTAAGAAGACTCACTCAGGATTCCCCGAGCGCTGGCTCATAATCCGCGAACTAATCACTCTGCACTAATCGACACCCAAAGAAGTGCATTATGTAATGAACTACGCAATGAACTACGCGATGAACTATGCAATGCACTACGCGATGAACTATGCAATATCATCGCAAGGAATCTTTTCTAAACCAGTTTCAAAGTTTGCATAACACGTTTGAGGGACAAAGCTTTCCGCACTGGCTTCCTTCATTTCTCTTAAAAAAGCCTTAGGGTAGGGCTCTTGCAATAAACTGCCGGGTTTATGGTACGGAAATACATGATCAAATTGAGCCACCGATTTCTGGCTAATTCGCCTAAAAATATGGGTGCGATTCAGCTCGGATGAATGCCTTAATCCGGCGGAGGCTAATAGCTCCGCCACTGATTTTAACGTTTCATAATGATACCGGCTGACTCGCTGCGCCTTTGAAGGCACTACCAAGCCCTCTGCCAAGCCCTTATCTTGGGTGGCAATCCCTGTCGGGCAAGTATTCAGGTTACATTGCAATGACTGCACACAGCCTAATGCCAGCATCATTGCCCTCGCGCTGTAACAAAGATCAGCACCCAAGGCGATATTCTTCACCAAATGAAATCCGCTGATGATTTTCCCTGAAGCAATTATTTTTATATCCGACTTCAGGTCGAAACCCACCAAACAATCATAAACAAAAGCAATCGCTTCTCGTAAGGGCATGCCCACAGAATTAGTGTATTCCAAAGGGGCTGCGCCGGTGCCCCCTTCGCCCCCGTCCGCGGTGATAAA
>NVTH01000095.1 GCA_002401525.1 Moraxellaceae bacterium
GGCGATGAGTTCGCCATTGGATTCGCGAAATATATAAAGGTCGGTGTTTTGCAGGTCTTCCAGGCTGATTTGGTCCACTAATGCCTGGTGCTGAAAGTCAGCTTGCCAATCGGCAACGCGGATAAAGTCGGGTTGTTGGGTCAGGTCTACGCCACTGCCGCTGAGGTAGATGCCTTGTTTGTCGCAGAGCGGTTTGAAAAACGGGGGCAGAAAAACGGGGCAGGCTCATTTAAAAATAAACAGTATTGCTGCGCCATCGCTATCCATGCTCAGAGCACAACGAATAGAAAATGCATCAATGCAAGACCTGACCCCGTTCGCATGACCCCGTTCGCACAATATCCGCCTTAGTGTGCTACACATGGTTAATATACAAAATAGTTTAACGCCTTATCCAGACCCAAATACCCCAAACAAAGATGATCAATGGCATCAGAAAAAGCAGGGCGGCAATCATGCGCTGCTGTTGACTGGTCAAATCCAGACGTTCAATGTTAATTGTTTTCTGATCGAGGAAAACCCGATAGTCCAACTCCGACACCCAGTTCACCACATTAAGCCCCATGGCCGCATTGCTGTATTGTTTGATATAAGCATTGCTTAAAAAATCTGCATCGCTGAAGACGATCARCCGTGTATCYGTGGCCTCTGCGTTGGGTTTTTCTTTCCAGATTACATACGACAAGGCGACGGGGCCTGGGTTATCTATTCCTTCATCAAAGTGCACATTCAGGCTTCTATCGGTTTCCCCCCAGCTTTTATCTTTGCTGCTGGTCATCACGATGGGGGCCAGCTTGAGGCCGGGTGGATTATTCTTCATCACCGAGATTGATCTGGGGCGTACATAAAAAGTGTAATCCAGCCCTTCGGTGATGGCCTTGTGGCGGCCGTAATTGCGAGTCGCTGGACTGCCGGCATCGCCGCCTACATGGCTGACCAGGTCCACCACGATGTCGTTGTTAATATGGACCCCCCATGGGTTGAGTAGCTTGTTCAAGCTGGGATTTTTATCTTGCTGCAACGCCGTCAAGGGTTTATCGGCATCACTGACCAGCAGATGTTCTATCAAAATAAGCGCATCACCTCCCTGCTTTAAATACCCTGCAATCAACGCCTGCTCATGTTCACTGAGYTCATTGTCAGGCCCGGCTATAATCAACACATCACAATCGTCGGGGATCTTCTGAACAGCCCCTAACATCAACTCTTCGCTGACGAAATTATTGTCTTCTAATAACTTTACAAAGGTGCTTAAGCCGCGAGGTTCTTCGCTGGTCATAGAGTATTCACCATGGCCCACCAGGAAATAGGCATGACGTTGCTGGCGTGTTACGCGCATTATCGCATTACTTAATGCCTCTTCTGACAGCGGACCATTGGAAAAATCTACCGCCTTGCGCTGATCACCAGCCTGTACAATCACCTTGCTTTCATCGCCACGGATAACAGTTTCAAATTTAGCCGCGTAGGCAATCTGATCTATGGGGTCTATGATCTCGGTTTGAATTCTTCCGCCCGACATGCGCTCATATTCATTGAACATATCCTCTAAATATTTGGGTGGGAAACCAACCGTCAAGGCGGTCAGTTTTACCGATTGGGTCAGGCCATGAATAAAATCCACGGTGTTGGCATTGAGGGTATGCTGCTGGGCAGCGGTCACATCCCAGCGACTAGGTGATTGATAAGCGGCATAATTAATGGCCACGAGAATGGCTGCAGAGAAAGTGACGAACGCAAAGACAGTCGTCTTCGCCTTCCAGCGCCGGATATTGATAGCTACGCGGGATTGTTTATCCCTAAGCCATACATTGGCAGTTAAACAGGCCAGCAACAAGATACCACCGCCGATGCTCAACCCGGTGCTAAGACCCGTAAAACCTTGCTCTATATAAGCGCCCAGCAGCCCAGACGTCAGGCAAGCCATGGCGACAAGAAAAATAGCAGGACGATTTTTCAGCATAAAATTTTTCATCTATTTCCACAACCTGTTTTCAATGCTGAGGCGGGTGATCAACAGGCAAAAAAYAATGCCGGTTAAATAATAGCTAAAATCAGCGGGATGAATAATGCCAGCGATGAAGTTTTCCAGGTGTCTTATGGTGCTTAATTGCTGGATAAAAATTTCGGCTGAKCCATTTACATACGGAGAAAAGCTGAWRGAGAAATACAGAAAAAACAATATSGCATAGGAACTCATGGCAGCGACTATTTGATTACGGGTCCATGCCGAGGTCATCATGCCAATGGCAATAAACATTGCACCTTCCAGCCAAATGCCAAAAAAACCCATGGCCGTGGTTAAACGATCGGGCTGGCCAAAATATTCTATGATAACAAAATACACACCGGTCATGGCGATCATGACGCTGAACAATAGCAAGATGCCGAAATACTTTCCTAACACGATGGCCGTATTGCTAATGGGTGCGGTCATTAGCAATTCCATGGTGCCGCTGGATTTTTCCTCAGAGAATAAACGCATGGTCAATAGCGGCACTAAAAATACAAACATAAACTCCATCATCTGAAAAACATCCTCCAGCGAGACCTCTCGGTTTTGCTCTATGATCATATAGAAGACGACATTGAATATGCTCAGGGTCAGCACCAGCACAATATAGGCGATGGGTGATTTAAAATACGTTGACCATTCTTTCTTGGCCAAGAAGAAAATTTTATTCATGAGATATCTAATTCTTCATTGTGGTATTGGATAAAGATGGACTCCAGGCTTAAGGGCGGACCGCCATCGCCGTTATGCATGTGCAGCAGTTCATCCAGGGGCTGGTCGACAATGATCTCGCCGTTTTTAATCATCAAGACACGCTCGGCAATCTGCTCTATCTCGGCCAGGGTATGGCTGCTGAATAACACCGTGCGTTCATCGTTGAGATTTTGTATCAGTTTGCGCACCTGCAGGCTCTGTATTGGATCCAGACCACTGGTGGGTTCGTCCAGTATCAGCAGTTGCGGCTCATGAATTATGGCCTGGGCGATGCCTACCCGTTGTTTATAGCCCTTGGACAGCGTGGCGATGGTCTTGGTTTGTACCTGCAGTAACTGGCATTGTTCCAGCACCTTATCGATTTGTCGCCTTCGTTGATTGGCAGGCACATCCTTGATTTCGGCGGCAAAGCGTAGATAGTCTTTGACGACCATATTGTCATACAGAGGCGGATTTTCGGGCAAATAACCGATCTTCTGGCGAATGGCCAGCGAATCTTTGCCCACATCCAGTCCATCGATGAAAACCGTTCCCGAACTGGCCGGCAGATACGTGGTGAGGATGCGCATCAATGACGTCTTGCCAGCACCGTTTCTACCCAGAAAACCGACGATATCTCCACGATGAATCTCAAAAGAGACATCTTTTAAGGCCTGAAACGCACCGTAGTTTTTACAGAGTTGCTTACAGATGATCATATCGATGTGCTTATTCTCCACTCAAAAAATGAACCTTAATTCAAGGGCAGCTCTATTAATTCTTGCGGCCTCTGACTTCAACTAATTAATAAGAGGCGCCCTTAAAGCAGCCGGAAATTGAATATCTATCTTGTTAAGCAATTTCCACCTCATACGGAAAGTCTTCACTTAAAAAGGCCACAACAGCTCCAAAACCAGGCGTTACTTTTATACCCTCTATACCCTCGCTGTCATATTTATTC
This sequence comes from Moraxellaceae bacterium, assembly GCA_002401525.1. Taxonomy (GTDB): domain Bacteria; phylum Pseudomonadota; class Gammaproteobacteria; order Pseudomonadales; family UBA3067. The sequence continues at coordinate 3,669 of NVTH01000095.1, forward strand.
CTGTATAGTACTAAATATGCGCCATATTCAGCTAGCCCGTTTTGATTCAAATATACCACCAGTGAAAGAATACGATTCACACCTCCTTTAAACGCATCTTCATGCCGCTAATAAAAATTACCGGTTGAATCGTGAGAAAAATGACTTGCAAATGATAAAATACCAAGAAAAAACCCCTATTTAAAAAGGTTTGCAATTGAGAAGCCTAATGATTCCATTCTTTCCCTGCATCAGAATCATCTGTTACCCAGGATAGTTTATCTCCACGTATAATTTCGTTACGCATTAATTTCTTATCACTACCAATTTTTGCCGGATTAAAATTATCTTTGCGTAATGTACTTAAATGTTTGATTAAGCTCTTTCCTAGCTCTACTGGTAAAGCATCACTCTTTTTTTGAATATATTTAACGAAATTGAAATCGGCGCACAAAAACAGCCTGAACTAGCCACAATTTACGCGTACAGGCCGTGGGCGATGTATGGATTTTCAACGTCTCCCTACCTACACATTGACAACGATAAGTGCCTACTGCAAGAGAACCGCTTTCTTCACTTTCAAGTTAAACCTGGTATAAAAAAAATCGAGACAAAATGGGGGTTTTTTAGTCGCCCGATGGGTACCGACGATACTAGCCAGTCCTTAACCGTACAGAAGTGCCGGCTCTCCAGTACTTAACTCAGAAGGTTTTTGAACTACAGGTTTTGAATGAAAACCAGGCTCGAATTGAATTGGCAGATTTCCACCTGAATAAATGCAAGTTCTAACCAGCCATATAAGCTGAAAAAATATGAAAAGTTAACACTCGGCACCCGCTGCTTTTCAAGGCGCCCCACTTTAACAACTGTCGATTTTCGTTTTCTATGGAGGCATTAATTTGAAACTATTTAATGCCCATCTGAAGCCCTCCAATAAACCTGCTTCGGCCCTCATCTGCCCCTTATCACTACAATTTTGAGTGTAACCTGTCGCCGCCAGGGTGAATATCAAAACCCAAACATTAAGAATATAAAAAATAAACTGGTAACTTTTATCTCCTCAACGAGCGGCAAAAACAAGGCCATGCAATTCAATAGCGATCTATAGAAAAGCAGCGTTTAGGCCAGCCTTAGACCAACTCAGAAACGGCCTATAGGCAGACACTAAGGGTGCATAGTTTTGAAGTGCTTTTAGGACAAAGCTCTCACAATATTTAAAGCCGGGAGGCGGAGCTTTCAAACTGATTCAGGAGAGACTTAAAGCAGGCAAGGTTAAAGTGGCACTCAGTGAGCAGACAGCTCAACAACTAGGCCTATACAACAACCGACTTTAAATAGCTTAAAATGGCGGTGAGGGAGGGATTCGAACCCTAAATTAAGTTGCACAACAACACCTCAATCCTACACTATTTCTTTTATATCAATATGTTAAAATCTCCATCCACCACGTTTAACCACTCAAACCCACTATAAAATGGACAGAATGTGGACATGGTTACCTATCGTAGATAGGCTCCGTATTTGCTTAAAACTGGCACAACTGTTGTCATTTGACAACAAACCATAAACTGATTACTCTTAACCTGAGAAACTGACGTATGCCGCGAAAGAAGCATCCTCATCCAAGCATCGAAAAAGCGGTTAAATACGCCGAATCTAAAGGTTGGGTTTATGTTGAGGTTGGCAAAAGTGCTCATGCTTGGGGCAAGCTGATATACCCCAACAACGACAATTCCTGCCGCTGCGGACAGTTTTGCCAAAACTCAATGGTCAACACCAAGAAACCCAGAGACCCACGGCAAGCAGGTTAAACGCTGGGTGGATCACTGTATACACGCCGATGAAGGTGACACCAATGAATGAGTACGAATTTGTATTGCGTTTCCAGCTCCCAGAAAGCGACGACCAGCCAGAACAATATTTGGATGCGTTGTATGAAGCGGGCTGTGATGACGCCACGGTAGGTGTTGGCTTGCCTGGCTATATAGGGCTGGACTTCTGTCGTGAAGCTGACAGCGCAGAAAAAGCATTTGCATCGGCGATCACTGACGTAAAATCTGCTATCCCCAATGCAAAGCTAACTGAAGTTACTCCAGACCTGCTTAATATTTCAGAAATTGCGGACCTCATTAGTTCGAGATTGCAAAAAATATCTCGACAGGCAATGAGAAAGTATGCTTATGGGCAAGTAGCAAAAATGAAAAGACGTTTCCCGGCTGCTGCGGTTACCTCTAGCTCCCCTTTATGGCATGTCGATGAAGTAGTTATTTGGTTAGTCGAAAATAATAAAACCGACAAGACCGAGGCTCAAAAACTATTTGAAACATCAAAAACCGCCAGGACTTTTAACTTCAAGTTGCAAGCTCAAGCTATTCAGAATGGCCTTTCGTCTTTTGACGCGACTGCGCCTTAAAGTTAAGGAGACGTAGGACATATCTCTAATTACACAAGCCTTTGCTAGTAGCGCCCGCCTTTTCCACAAAGAAAAGTTGGGCGCCTAAAAATCGCCATTAATAGCGCTATAAGCCTTACTAAAGCTTAACAATATTAAGAGAACCAAAGCTTCCTTGATAGAAAAAACCATCAATATCAGCAATAAACTCGCTATCAGTTGAAACGCCACTTAGAATTTGATTATAAAAACGAAGAGAAGCGACACTACCAAAATCAGAATCAATAGCCCCTATTGGAGTATCCGTTATAAAATTAGCGTCTGATAGATCAAGTTGACTTAACCAAGCCCCTCCCGCACCATTCGTCACCAACAAAAATGTCCCCTCGGCAGTATTCGACGGAGCTTCCCGATAGCTTCGGGCAAAGATCAATACATCGTCATCAACCAACGTAGTATCTCTTTCATCCAGACCGTTCTCATCCACAAAATAATACTTACCAGAAGTAACTATTATTAATTTAGAATCCAATAAGTAGTAATTATTACTTCCATCCTCAGGCAAAGAAACCGAAAGCGCTTCATTTGCCACTCCTGTAACACGATCAATAAAAGTAAGATTAATCGAGCTTAACGAAGAATTTCCCTCCGTCGAAACTTCAACCATGTAATTACCCACCGGATACCATCTCGGCATAAACCAGATTGTCGAGGCTGACGAAATAGTCTTAAAGGAAAACACCCCTTGAGAATCCACCTCGTAGAGATAGGTGCCGTACGTCCAATCATCCCCCGTTAAAACAGATCCATTGAATGAGAAATATAAACTTTCTCCATGGTTTTCGAAAAGCGAATTACCTGCTTGAACATCGTCGTAACCAAAGTCTACCAGCTCCCCGGGCAATTCAGCATTTAAATCCTCTAAAGAGAATCGAACCAATTTATCCCCATAACGGAGTAAAATATCTTCGCTTGGCAGCATAATGCTTGATTCACTGGAAAAGGAAGAGCCAGAAATACCAAGAGGGTAATTGATCGCCAAACTAGAAGGATCGGAAACTGGGTAAAACCTGTTACCATTGTAATTTCCAATCGCCTGATCAGAAGACAAAATAAACCCAAAGATATCATCGGATGTCGCGACTACAAGTTTGGACTCCCCCCTAGAGAAATAAAAAGCATGAGGCGTCTCAATTGGCACATCAGTATCCGACGACCCAGGCATAATAAAGTATTGAGCCCCTGCAAAATCCAAATTCGATTCGTCCATGCACGAGTCCGCGCTATCTTTGATTGTCCACATGGAAATTATTTCATGCTCAAACCCAAAACAGTGTAAATCTGTATAGGTAACACTCGATATTTTTTCGAATCCACCGGTTGATAAATTAACTCGCATTAACTCCGTGCCAAATTCATACTCCACCTTGTAAACCAGATATGCTTGACTAACATTGTTAACCAATGGTTTTACTGTCAACAAACTTAATGGGGTCGAGTCAGGCACAATTTTATATTCTTCTCGCGTTTGAATATCTATAAAAGTATTCAGCAATCCCGGTTTGAGCGCGTAATTCTGGAATTCTGTGGCACTTGGATTGACAGGAATAGACACTACATCATCTGGAACGATTTCTTGAGTAAGCAAAGACTCGTAAGATCCTCCTAAAGAAATGCAAGCATCTTCTGATATTCCGTTTTGTAGTTCAGGATGTACTAGAGAATTGGCCTCATTCAAATAATATACAAAGCGCACATCTCCTTCATATTGCTCAAACATTGGCAGCGAACACACGCCCAACGCACCGTCTTGACTGCAAGCACCCAGGGATGCCCCGTCCGATTGAAGCAGTTCTTTTTCTTCTTCAATATCGGTGGTTACATCCATACACAGGTTTTCACCAGCGCTAAATGAATAGGACACGAACTCAGTTTCTACGCCATCAGCAGAATTCGAATCACTATCGCTGCCACTTCCCCCTCCACACCCTATAAGAATTAGTACGGATAAAAATGCTATCGTTATTCGTCGAATCTTCATTCTTCCACCACCGAAAATAATATAAAGAACGGCATAGTACCCTCTAATGCTTTATATTTAAATCGTTAGGATCAAACTCTGCTTTACCCTCGAACAGGGGCAGCCTTACAGAACAACAAAATAAATCGAGCCACACGCATCCTCGACCTATTGCGAGCTTAACACCTAGCATCAGACCGTATATATTGCGCTATCTTCAACAGACAGCGCTCATCTGCAACCTCTTAATGGCTTGTTTTCTGACACAGCACGCCAAAAACGCCTGCCTTAAGATGCCTTGAAACCACCGCTCCCCACAACCAAGCTGTCAGGAAATATTACAGTCTTGTGCAAAACTAAGGGCAAGCACCCCCACTATTTAAGCGGCCAGCTCTCCATTCTTTATAAGGGTACCCTCTACCTCTACGATACCCACTATCTCTGGCGCAGAGAAACCAGGGGCACAAAGTACCTTTTTCAACGACGCCACGCCTACCAACAATTACCCTCGACTAACAAGAAATAACCTGTCACTCTTGCGGACTTCAGAATCCTAAAGTTGGCATTGCGACTGAGGGTTTAATTAAAGGCCCGTCTAAATATTTAGGTTAACTTACATGAATCGCTTTACGTACCTCTTGCCAGTCCTAGTGGTTTTAATGCTGGGAGCTTGCGCTACCACACCTACATTTAATGAAATTGAAATCAGCACACCAAAGCAGCCCGAAAAGGCTTCAATATACGTATACAGACCATTTGCGATGTATGGGTTTTCAACGTCTCCCTACTTACACATTGACAACGACAAATGTTTGCTTCAAGAAAACCGCTTTCTCCTCTTTCAAGTTAAACCTGGAGTAAAAAAAATCGAGACCAAATGGGGGTTTTTTAGTCGTCCAATGGGTACCAAGGATACTAGTCAATCCTTAACTGTGGATGCAGGTAAAACATACTATTTAAAATTCAGCCTCATGCCCTACAGAAGCGCTGGCTCTCCAGTACTTAACTCGGAAGGTTTTGAACTAAAGGTTTTGGAGGAAAATCAAGCTCGAATTGAATTGGCAGATTTTCATCTGAATAAATGTAAGTCCTAATCAACCAAATAAGCGAGTCATATTAGGGGCATTACCACCAGCATCCGCTGCTGCTTCATAAAGGTGCCCCATCTTAACTGCTATCGATTCTGATTTTTCTATGGAGCACTATTTTAAAACTATCTGAAGCCTTCAAAAATCCTACATCAATCCGACAACGTCTAACCAATCGCCGCGATTGTTTCATCAAACGAAACACTTAAACTCAACAGCAATTTCCGTAGAGAATTAAACCACTGGCTATCATGTAGGGAATTATTCAGAAGTTCCATGCCAAATGAGGAAGAGCTTCCAAGCTAGTTCAGGAGAGGCTTAAATTAGAAGAGGTTAAAGCGGTATATTAGTACGTAGACAAAATGTAGACAGATCCAATAACCAGCCTATACAACATACTGATTTTAAAATACTTAAATGGCGGTGAGGGAGGGATTCGAACCCTCGAACAGTTTAACCCGTTACACACTTTCCAGGCGTGCGCCTTCAGCCGCTCGGCCACCTCACCATTTATTCTTGCATATTTCCAGCTTCGGCAATACTTGCCATCAAGCAGGAAAGGCGCCGAAGATTATACTAGTTCTCCGGCTATATCAAGGGTTTAATGCTCACTACCTCGCCAGAACAGCTTGGGCTGCTTAGTGAACAGGGCTCATACCTAAATATAGCCTAGCCACAAGCGGCTACACCAACACGGAATCCCAAAACGCCTTTTTCTCTCCGCTTAAAGGGTCCATTCCGCCACATTGAGCGCCTAACTCCATGACCTGAGGCTGGTCGGCATTAAATTTTGGCCAATCACTAAACCCTGATTCTGGTGTACCACTGCGAGCAAAACCAGCCCAGGCAGACATCATATTTTTTGACAGGGCTTGGGCTTCCTTGGTATTGCCCACAAACATGCCTCCGGTGAGGCCGGTGAGCAACCCAAACATCAGCGGCACTTCGACTACGTGGCAGGCGCCTAACACGCCATTAAACCCTGGGGCTTGCCAGGTGAGCTGATAACCATAGGTGTGTTCTTGATGCTCACTTTGCGCTTCAAGCAACTGCACGGTGGAAGCGCCGAACATACGGTCCGTTTCCATCGCCGAGAGCGCATTAATGCGCGTCATGTCGTCGCTTGGATTGGCTTGATAATAGAGTTCGAGTGCGCGCTGGGCATCTTTCGGGAGGGATGCCTTGAATTTGACTTGCAGGTCTGCATCCGTCATAGCGCGATATTCATCGGCATTGCTCGCGTTGCCAAATAACGGGGTATGCAGAAATAAATTCCATTCGTCTTGGTTGCTGCCTGCCATCAAAGGAATGTCTTTTACCTTTCCATCTCGAATTGCATCGATGGGCCGTTGGGGCAATACAATGCCGTCGACCACGGGCACCAGTGTCATCCCTGTCATGGGCATGACGTTATTGCGTATGCCTCGATCGATGGTCAATTTAAGGCACGCACGCTGCCCTGCAAGCAAGTCTTTCACCGGGCACTCGAACAACTTGTAGAAATCTTTTTCTTCGCTCACCTGCATCTGATCCAGGAACGCTTCAGCGATACGCTTCGCGCTGGAAGGCGATGTGACATGATCTGCAGAACCACTTTGTACGATGGCTTTATGGAACAGTCCTTTGGCTTTTGGAGTTCCTAACAAGGCGCCCACACTCATGCCACCCGCAGATTCCCCAAAGATGGTGACATTATCGGGGTCACCGCCGTAATCGGCGATATTGTTTTGCACCCACTGCAACGCCGCTACTTGATCTAATAAGCCGTTATTTACTGAAAAGGTATTTTCATGCCCCAGCACGGAGGAAAGAAACCCATAGCCCGACACGCCCAGGCGGTAATTAATATTGACCACTACCACGTCACCATGGACCGCTAAGTTTTTACCTTCGTAGAGTTCCTGTGAACCAGAGCCGATAAAGAATCCACCGCCATGAATCCAGACCATCACCGGGCGTGGCTTCTTCGCTCCTGTCGGAGCCCATATATTTAAATATAAACAATCATCGCTAATTTCCTTGATGCCCATCATGGCTGCGCCGTCCTGAGCTGCGGCGGCACCGAATTCAGTGGCATTTAGCTCGCCCTGCCAAGCTTCGGCTGGCTGCGGGGCCGCAAATCGTAGATTAGCGACTGGAGGTTTTGCGTAAGGAATGCCTTTAAAGGTTTGTATGCCCTCTTCCGCCAATCCCACAACGGTGCCCAATCGAGTCTTTAATTTTAGTTCCATGGTGTCGCCCTTTTTGATTCCTATCGTGATCTATACAGCACGAGTTCTAATTTGGGTTATTAATCTCTGTTATATGGTCATTACATCTGTGCTGCTGCGCTAAAACTGATGCCCGCTGAATTCTGCGCTATTGGATCGCTCAGCAAGGAACCAGGAAAATACTACCCTAACCTTTTGGAGAGCACCAGCTTCTAACCCTTTTCAATCGTCCTCGTGCTGGGCGAAGCAGGGTTCACGTCTTCTTCGCCCACAATAAGCCAGGCACAAGGAAATCAGTCGACCGACTAATTAACTGGGCCGCATGCACTGGGTAATTTTGAATTTTATTGGGCAGGAAATATACGGGGAGGTATCAACGTGAAAAATATTTTCAACGAATTATTAATTAGGCTTGAAGCAATATTTAAAACCATAATTAAGATCACAGTTTTAAATGTGGTTTTAATTTGGCTTGAATTACAGGAGAGTTAAACTTTTTGAGGATTAAAGTAGGTGTCGATGGATTCAATAAATTCTGTACTAGCCGTTCTAGAAAAGTAATCGGTGTAAAGATCTTCGTTTATTTTATTGGCTTTTTTAAACCGGTCTGCCGCAGTTTCATCGTCATCAACTGCAGCACTATTTTCTTCTTCGACTGAATCCTGTTTTATTTTAAGATCAGAAACTTTATTCGCATTAAAGTTCAATGCTGATTTCGCAACACTGGTAGTGATCGTGCTTTGCGAGGGGACGGGTGACGCATCAGAACTAACGGTTGAAGGCAAAGAGGTGCTCTTTGGGGCGGCCGTGGAAACATCTAAAGCGCGCTCGTTGACCCCTTCTTGTGGCGCAGGCCCTTCGGAAACCAAAGCGGAACTACTTGCTGCAACGGACTGGGTGCGACGTTCAAATTGTGCCACTTTATTTTCTTGTTGTTTAATTTCTTGCTGAAGGTTTCGTTCAAGTTTTTGAGCTTGGCGAATTTGATTTTTAAGCTGCCTTAATTCGGCTTCGTTTGATTCGCTTGATTTTGAAGCCGCCAAATCTTGACTGACATTACGACTGGAAGATTCCGCTTGGCGCAATCGAGCTTGTTTAAGCGTTAATTCTTGCTTTGCTTGCGAAGCATCAAGCTCCAATTTTTGGTGACTGGAAACGTTTGATGTTGCTTTTGAAACGGAAGTAGGACTGGAGGATTCAACGTTAAACTTAGAGGCTTTTTGTGCCGATTTAGTCGTATTACGGTAAGACTCTAGCTGCGATCGACTCAGTGTAACGATCGACGCAGAGTCATCTTTCTTCGCTGCAGGCTCCGTTTTGGAAGCATCAGTATCAGCTGGCGACACTGAAGCACTGTCGGTACTGGCTTTTACGCCACTGTACCCAACTGCATTGCTGACGCTAATGCTGTTTACAGTGATAGTCATCGATAGATCCTACTCAATAATCCCTGCTTAACCAAACCAACAAAATTTGCTTCATTACGCTATTTACATCTAATACCATTAGAACGCTAACGA
>NVTH01000096.1 GCA_002401525.1 Moraxellaceae bacterium
TACCGGCTCTAATCATACTCTTCGTAGCACTGGGCACGCCCCTCTCCAGCCAAGCCGCAGGAGACTATGTCGACCACCCAAAACTTAAGTCCTTCATCAACGACTTAGAAAAAAACCATCAATTTGACCGCGCGTCCCTAGAGCAGCTGTTTAGCGACGTAAAACGCAAAGACAGCATCCTCAAAGCCATGACCAGGACCGCTGAAAGCAAGCCTTGGAAAGACTATCGGCCCATTTTTGTCACTTCAAAAAGGGCTAAACTGGGACTTGGTTTCTGGCACAAAAACCAAGCTGCTTTGCAAAAAGCGCAACAAACTTATGGTGTCCCGGCTGAAATAATTGTCGCCATCCTCGGCGTCGAAACACGTTACGGAAAAAATCGCGGCAGTTATCGAGTCATCGACTCCCTCGCGACCTTAGGTTTTGATTACCCGAAACGAAGTAAATTTTTCAGCTCGGAATTAAAACAATTTTTACTGCTTTGCAGAGAGCAAGGCTTCGACCCCAAAGAAATTAAAGGCTCATATGCCGGCGCCATGGGCTACCCACAGTTTATCTCTTCTAGTTACCGCCACTATGCAGTGGATTTCGATAACGACGGCGTCATCGACTTGCTCAACAACCCGACCGATGCCATTGGCAGTATCGCCAACTATTTCAAAGTCCACGGCTGGAAAAAGGGCGCACCGATTGTTTCTACAGCCACAATCGTTTCTACTGCGACCATATCCAAGTCAGGCTCCCCATCCGTCACAAAAAACACTCCAAAAAATGCAGTAAGCGCGCATCAAGCGACGCTATTTAACACCGGATTAAAGCCTTCAATGAGCATCGGTAATTTGAAGGCAGAAGGGATACACAGCACCGCCGACTACGCAAAAGATCAGATGGCTTCAGCCATGGCACTAAAGGGAGCCAAAGGTTCCGAATATTGGTTAGGGCTTACTAATTTTTACGTCATCACTCGTTACAACCACAGTAAACTCTATGCAATGGCGGTCTACCAACTCAGTCAAGATATCAAATCCCTAATGATTAAAGATTCATAACATGATTCGCCCCGCTCACCATTTTTTTCCATACCACGCCTTAGTCGTCCTGATCGCGGCACTGCTAATAACGGGCTGCGTCACCACCCCCCCAGACCCACAATCCACTCGTTATACAGCCAATCAGGATGGCCCCCCAAAAATTCCGTTTGATCCGCAACAAATTAAGCCTGCACAACCGCAGTGGGAAGCCCCCAGCCAATACGGCAACCATTCCCCTTATACAGTGTTGGGTAAAACCTATGAATTAATGGAATCCGGAGACAATTACCAAGAAACAGGCATCGCCTCCTGGTATGGCAGCAAATTTCACGGCCATCGCACATCGAGCTGGGAACCTTACGATATGCTAAAAATGACCGCCGCCCACAAAACTTTACCGCTGCCCAGCTACGTCAAAGTCACCAACTTAGAAAATAGTCAAACCGTCACCGTACGGGTCAATGATCGGGGCCCCTTTCACGACGACCGCATCATCGATCTATCCTACGCGGCAGCTCATCTTCTGGGAATGACGGAAAAAGGCACCGTTCAAGTGAAGGTAGAAATCATTACTCTATCCCCACCCCCCAGCGATGCAGCGATACAGCTGGCCTTTAACGCTCAGATTAACCCCCCCATGGCCAGGCCGAACAACGGCAAACTTTACCTTCAAATTGGTGCCTACAAAGAACTAAGCGCCGCCCTCGAGATGCAAGCTCAAATCATCCCGCTGACCGAAACCCCAGTCAGCATTAGCCGCATCACAACGCCACAAAGCGTACTCCATCGGGTGCAGATAGGGCCGTTTAAACAATGGAAGGAACTTGAAACTTTAACCGCGCTGATCAAAGAAAAGAATATAGCCAATCCTGTGGTGAAGAACTGGTAAACACTATTTAAATAAATTCACATTCTCGCCAGACATCAAGTGATCGCTTAACTTGTAACGGTCCACCATTTTTAGCAGCGTATCGGAGATTAATGTCAACTTTACCATATTGGCGCGCATGGTATCTGCCAATTGATTGTTGCCCGATGACAGTACATGGATCTCCGTTCCATTTTCGACAATCGTGTCGGTATTTTTTTTCTGCTGCAGAGTAATCGAAGAAATCTCACTCGCCATCAAACTAATTTGATCGACGTTTTTTGCAATATCCCCCACCGAATTCTGGGTCAGTTGCATGGATTTTTTTAAACGCTCAGTGGTTGCCTCAGCATCTTCCATGCAGGCCACCAATTCCGTATTTAATTTAAAATTATCTTCCAAAATCTGACTGATTTCCGTGGCTGATTGTTGCGTTTTCGACGCAAGATTCCTCACCTCATCCGCTACCACGGCAAATCCCCGCCCGCTTTCTCCCGCTCTGGCGGCTTCAATGGCCGCGTTGAGCGCCAACAAGTTAGTTTGGTCGGCAATGGTTTTAATGACGTCAATCATCGACAACATCGCCGTTCCTTTTGACGATAAATGCTCTATTTTTTTGGTCAACGTATTAATGTCAGTGCCAAGGCTTTCCGTGCTTAAGGTAAGTTCGGCAATATTATTGACACCAAATCCCACCACCTCCGTAGTTTTATTGACCTCCCCGAGTGTGGTGTCTGTCTGTGCGGATATCTCAATGGTGCTGTTGGTAATACTTGAGGTATTTTCATTAACCCGCGTGATCAGTTCAAAGCTTCTATTTAAATTGCTCACCATAAAACCAATCACTTCACTGGTTTTTTTTGATTCCTCGTTAAGGCTGTAACACTCCGCACGAATACTGGCAATCATCTGCTCTAAGTCAGAGAGCAACTGATTAAAAAAAGTGGCAATCTGCCCCACCTCATCCGTGGAACTTATGCCAATCCTTCGATCCAGATTGCCTTGTCCTTCACAAATGTCTGCCAAAATATCTCTAAGACGATACAACGGCTGAATAATATTTCTGTCCGAAAAAACCAAACTGAACACTGTCATCACCAAACAAGCAATACTAATCACTATAATACTCGTCTGAACAAATAAACTATTTTCTTCCAATTGGCGATTAACCTGGCCAATGTCTTCATAAACAGAATTCACCAGCAATTCTATTTCCTGATTAAGCTCATAAACCAAAGGGGAGATTATTTGTCGAATCAAATAACTGTCTCGCTGCCAATCGTCTTTCTGATGAATTTCTAACATCGTGACCTGAAGATCAAAATATTCACCCTGGAGTTCTAACACCTCAGAAAACGAATCAGCCGCATCTTCATAGCGACTCTCTAACACGCCTTCAATATCTTCACTGAGCTGCTGAATGCCATTTCGAAACAAGTCAATTTCCTTCAAGGAGTCGGGATTGCGCTGCGCAATGTAGGCATTATCATGTTTAAGTAACAAAGCCCAATTCAGTCGTAGAGTAATAAGGCTGTCATGAATTAATTTATTTTCATCCAGAATTTCAAGGGAAAGATCTGTCACTAACTGTCCGATTTCATTGGCCAACGGGTCGAGATTATTCACCATTATTTTCAAGGCAGGAAAATTATTGAGTCGATTTTCACTTAAACTAAATAACGTCGCATTTTCAGCACTTATTTTCGACAACAACAATTCAATTCGATCCAAACGCTGCAGCATCACTTCAGACTGAGCACCTTGCCTTAAGCGCATTAATTTATTTTTTACTTCATTAAAATTTTCAAGGTATTTTTCTTTTTGAATAGAATTCGTATTCAATATGTAATAGGCCAATGCGCTGACGCCTTGATTTGAAAGCGATGATATTTCCAACGCATCGAATGCATCCGGCTGAGCCACCTCGATGACATGCGTTATTTTTTGCGAAAGAACCGAAACCCCTTGTAAACTAATACCTGACAAAAGCAGCAAAGCGAAAAGAATAAGAATATAGCCCAGCCATAACTTGCCACGAAGTTTAGAGTTGAATTTTTTAATCCATCGAATCATAAAGCTAAACTTTAAAACGAGAAAGTAACGTATTCAGTTGATTAGAACCATCAACAAGTTCGTTGGAACAGCTTTCTATATCAGTGAGTATCTTGGTATTTTCCGTCGCTAGTGTTTTAGCCTGCGACCCTATGATTTCTATTTCAACACTTGCTTTGGATTGATCTTTCGAAGTAGATACAATTTCACCCGACATTTTATGAAGCAATTTAACTTTGGTAAGAATACCCCCAATTGCCTGATCGGTGCCAGACACATGTTCCAGTAGGACCGTGATAATTTCTGCTGCAGCGCCAATTTGGCTCACTAACACTTGATTCGAGGCATAATTAGATTGAAAGCGCTGGGTTAATTGGGCAGTAGACTCCTGAGTCTTTACCGCCAAATTGCGTACTTCATCGGCAACCACAGCAAAACCTCGACCCGATTCACCGGCGCGCGCTGCTTCGATGGCAGCATTAAGAGCAAGAAGATTGGTTTGATCTGCGATACTTTTAATCACATCCACAAACCCGAGCATGTCCTTACTTTGCTCATTAAGCACATTGATATCCCGCTTCAACGTTTCGATTTCTTGCGCCACCTTCACGGCATCGGAGGACATTTCATTCATTCGAACAGCCCCCTCATCAGCACAGCTCTTAATCGCTTCGATTTGAACCGCAGCTTGCAACGATTGACTTTCAATTGACTCACTCTTGCGATGTATATTTTCGGACGTTTTTTGGGTCAGCTCACTCAGGCTAATGCTCACGGCGGTATTCAAAGAAATTCGATCAATCGCGTCCGAGGTACGTACCGATTGATCATAGACCCCCCGCGATATCGCAGAAACCTTTTCCAACGTATTTTGAATCGTGGATTCAAATTGGTTGAAATATTCTCCTGCGATCCCGAGTTCATCATTAGAGGCAATATGAACACGCTTGGTAAGATCGCCATCACCCTGAGCAATATCACCTAAGGCATTTTTTAATTGAATGACTGGAGTAATGATGTATTGATTGGCCAAAAAGGCAATGACTACGCTCACCCCAAAGCCAAGCATCAAAATAGAAATCAACACCAGCAGCGTTGCATTCACCTTGTGGACTAAAAGTGCATTGGTTTCAATAATACTTTGCTGCTGATATTCGACAACGCCTTTCAGTTCTTTATTAATAAGCCCCATGAGCGGAATTAATTCCACTCGCACCACGTAGACATCGACACGCCACGATTCACCGCCATGGATTACCAACGCTTCATCAAGGGAATGAAGGTATTGCTCCCTGAAGTCGCTAAACTCATCCAACGCATCCACTTGATCTTCTGTCAAACGGTCTTCAGCCTCTATCAATTCATTGTGCAGCTGATCAACCCCAGATAAAAACACATCGATGCCCTGGCGCGACGCTTGCTCACGAAAGGCGAAATAAGATTGAGCAACGCTGACTAATTGCGCCCATTTATTTTGAAGTTCATGAATATTGTTGATTAATTGCTCATCTTGATCTTCCATTTCGTCAATACCCAATACAATATCGCCCAGCGCTATTTGGGCGCTACCACTTATTTGTATGAGTTTTGTTTTGGCAATAAATAGACCCGGTTGATTTTTAGAAATATCATCCGCAAGCATGAAAAGCCGCCCTTCGAACAAATAAAAGGCATCAAGATGGCGCTTGAGCTGAGCCAATCGCTGCTGTAAATAACTGTCTTGAACGCGCCCTAAAAGATCTTCAAGCTCTTCAAAGGTAGCCTTTAATTCAGCAGAAAGACTCAAGTACGCTTTTTTTTGGGAGGGGTCATGACTGAGCAAATAAAGCACTAACAATGCAGAACTGTGATGAATTTGATCTGACAATTGCAATGCCCGAATTAATTTCGGCTGACCGTCATCAATGACCCATCCGATTTGATTTTCTATACGTTTAATATTAAAAAATGACACCAACACCACTATTACGATTAAAAGCAATAGTGCACTAAGCCCCCCCCAGACTTTTGCCTTAATCATAAATCGTTGCTGTTTCATTACGTATTACAAACCGCTGATTGATTTAATCGTAAGAGGCTCGCTCCGAATAATAGGTTGAAAAAATATAATCTCGATCATCCATATTGCTATGACATTCAATACACATACTCTGGACCTCTGGATTTTTACTTGAACCCTGTAAAATTATAGCTCCATCCTTGTCCGACTGAAAATACTCCCAATCCCGTCCCTCAGGGTCATAGCCTGGCTCACGCTTAATCATTCCTGTTAAAAACACCGGCACTCCAGGCTTACCTTCACTCGATGAAAAGTTTTCCTTTAAAAAGACAGTGCCCACTGAAAACGTTCCAAAATTCGGCTCCACCTCATCCTCGTCCTCATCATTTTCCAAATAGGCTCGTACGTACTCAAAATAATTTTGCCGATAGATGTCTGCATCTTTACTCACATATATTGCCACAAACAGATTCCAATGCAGACCAGAAAACTCAAACCCTGTGACTCGATAAAACTGGGTCCGGTAGTCTTTCAATACTGACGCATACGTTTCTGGATTGACAAAGGGATTGATTAGAAAAGGCTCGTCAACCGTAAGCGCCAAAGCGCCGTTTTTAGGCGTGTGGTTATTTTCTGTGTCGTTCGCTAAAACAATTCCGGATAATCCGAACACAAGCAGGATCCGACCCAACGCATGTGAAATGAATTTATATTCGCTAATAAACCAAGCTCGACTTTTCATTCTCAATCCCTCTTCAGCGTAATTGATCCTTTCTCTTTGCCTTTTTTAATTATTGAGAGTGTTTTAGTTTGTCCTGCGCTCAAGCTTATATTAACCGGATCGTATTTGGGAATAATCAACGTTAAATCATGTTGATCACTGGGGATATCAGAAAGAGAAAATGAATAAGGTCCCGCAGAACGCTTAAATTGAAACGATTCATAGCGTGAACTATCGGTGGTCACGATATAGGACTTCATCTTGGGATGAATCTTACATCCAATACGAATCAAACTGTCTGCTGGCCAATCAAAGGTCTTCTTAATTTGGTTTCCAGTCGGCATCAGGCCAACATCGAACTTTGAATTGGTTTTGGTATCATTCGCGAATATATTGTGATCAACCGCGTCCGAGTTATTAAAAACGATTTCCCCCTTGGTTGATCGAACCAGAATATCTTTGGTAAATTTTTTATCTTTTTGGTCTAGCTGGTCATGGGTCATGACCTCAGCCCCCCCCTTGACATAAAGTAGTCCAGCCAAAGGCGGTCTTTTTAAAAAGCTAATGCTACCGGTCACCGTATCCGCGAATGCAAGAGGTGCTAATAGAATCGATATGAAGGTGCAGGCAACTAGTCCTTGTTGCATCATTGATCTCCTTTCAAACGGTCTCACAAGTCAATAAGAAACCCCGTTAGGGTGAATGATAATTCACCCTAACAAACAAATTTTAAATCACGGCAATGCGGGCCTTTCAACAATAACGGGGTCCAACAACGCCCCCAGGAAGGCCACTACATCGTTCACTTCTTGCTCGGATAAATCGAGAGGTTTAATGAGTTGATCAACGCCCCCTTTCTCGTTACCACCGCGATTATAGAAACGAACCACAGCCTCAATACTGGGCTCAGAACCATCATGCATATAAGGAGCAGATAACGTAATATTTCGAAGCCCAGGAGTTTTAAAGGTTTTATTCAGCGTTTTATCATTCGCAATGGCTCCACGCCCTAAATCATCCCCTTTAACGCCAATATTGTGAAAGCTGTTGTCGGTGAAATTACTGCCATCGTGACATTCGGCGCAATTCGCCTTGCCCTTAAAAAGCCCCAGGCCCCGAATTGCGGAAGGACTCATCGCGGCCTTATTCCCAGCCAGGTATTGATCAAAGGGAGAGTTATCAGAAATTAACGAACGCTCAAAAGCCGCAATCGCCTTGCCTACATTTTCCTTAGATACCCCAGATGAACCGTATACTTCAGTGAAGGTTTTATCGTAATAGGGCACTTCTTTCAATTTAGGAATTAAGGTCGACAAAGGCATGTTCATTTCCCCAGCAGCCTCTATCGGACCCAAGGCCTGCTCTTCAAGCGACGCGGCACGACCATCCCAAAAATGCAACAAATTCCAAGCCAAGTTATACAAATGCGGCGCATTACGGCCAACGCGTTTGCCCATGGTACCCATACTAAACGCCATGCCATCGCTAAAACCAAGATCGGGGTTATGGCAGCTCGCGCAAGATTGCTGATCATTGATGCTTAAACGATTATCAAAAAACAGCATCTTACCCAACTCAATTTCCGCTTGACCTGGAGCTTCGTCCTCCGGATATTCAATGGCATCTCGATCGGGAGTTCCGAGCGGATCGAAAGCCCACACAGTAAAAGATAAAAACGGTAAAATAACCAACGCGGTCCACTGAAAAACTTTCTTCCTGCAATTCATTCTGCTCTCCATACGCAATATTAGGTCTACAAGGTTTTAGCCTATTGGTGTAAATACTCCTCCTTTTTTAAGGCTAGCAGTATTTAAAAAAAGAGAGTAGCGAGTAGAGTTCCAACAGTGAATCTAGTTTCGACCTAATTGACGACTATTTTTGTACATTGATAACCAGTCCCTAATCGACTCATCCTTTGGGACGCAGTATGGAGTAACTAACACAAATTTTGTTCACGGGTTTACAAGCCATGCTAAACTGCCAACGATCTCACTCGCAAGACTCCCACTAACCAAGGATTCTAAATTGAAGGGTTTCCAATTGTCCTACGCAAAAATCCCACGCCTTTCATCGGCCCAATCTCGCGCCATGGTGCTACTGGTGGTACTTTTTGGTCTCAGTCAATCCTTTGCCATCCAAGCATCGGCATTGATTCCCGCCCCGCCCAAACTTGCTGCTAAATCCTACGTATTAATGGATGCTGATACTGGCAAAATCATTGTCCAAAAAAATGCTCATAAAGAACTGCCTCCCGCCAGCTTGACCAAGATAATGACCGGCTACGTGGCATCCCACGAACTCACCAACAGCAATATTAGTCTCGATGATTCTGTGAGAGTCAGCATCAAAGCATGGAAAACTGGCGGTTCGAGAATGTTCCTTCAAGAGGGCACCTTCGTCGACGTGGAAGACCTGTTACGCGGCGTGATCATTCAATCCGGCAATGACGCAAGCGTGGCATTATCCGAACACATTGCCGGCAGCGAAGACGCATTTGCAGATTTAATGAATCGCCATGCCGACCGCATCGGGATGTTTAATACCCATTACACCAACGCCACCGGCTTACCCGGCAGCAATCATTTCACTACTGCCGCAGATTTAGCCCTTTTAGCGCAAGCCAGCATCAAAGATTTTCCCGAGTACTATAAAATTTATTCCGAAAAAGAATTCACCTACAACAACATTAATCAGAAAAACCGCAACAAACTCCTCTGGCGCGACCCTACCGTGGACGGCCTCAAAACCGGTCACACTGAAGCCGCAGGCTATTGCTTGGTAGCCTCTGCAATAGACGATGGCATGCGCTTAATTTCCGTGGTAATGGGCACTAAGAGTCAAGCCTCTCGCGCTGAAGAAAGCCAAAAACTACTGACTTATGGTTTTCGATTTTATGAAACTCACACCCTTAGCAAAGCCAACGAAGCAATCAAAGAAAGCAAAGTCTGGATGGGGCAGCAAGAAACCGTTTCCTTAGGGGTGGACCAAGAATTCAAAACCACCATTCCTCGCGGCCAGTTGGAGAACATCTCCACCACCGTGGAAATTGATCCCATCATCAAAGCGCCAATCAAAAAGGGCACCCGCTATGGCACGGTTAAACTAGCCTTAGAAGGGGAGCTGCTTGCAGAATTGCCGTTGGTCGCACTACAAGATGTCGACACTGGAAGCCTATTCAAGCGAATCCTTGATTATCTAACCCTTCTTGTTCAAAGTTTTTTTAAATAGGCTTCAATAAGCAAACTGATGGATACCGTTTACCTCAACGGAAGCTTTGTGCCCAAACACAGCGCTTCCGTCTCCATATTTGACCGAGGCTTTTTGCTGGCCGACGGCATTTACGAAGTCATTCCCGTTTACTCGGGCCAAATATTTCGGCTCGCACAGCATTTGCAGCGTTTAAATCAGAGCTTGCAAGCCATCCATCTCGATAACCCCAACGATGATGCGACCTGGAAACAGATCCTGACCGATCTGGTGTCTAAAAACGGCCACAAAAATCTCGCCATTTACCTGCAAGTTACCCGCGGCGCGCCGGCAATCCGCGACCATCAATTTCCCACCGAGACAGTAGTGCCTACCGTGCTCGCCATGTGCACCCCCATTAGCCCACCAGCGGTAGAAAACTTGGACAACCCGCCCTTGTGCCGCGCCATTACCCTGGACGATATTCGCTGGTCCCGTTGCGATATCAAATCCATTTCCCTGTTGCCCAATCTATTATTGCGTCAACAAGCGGTGGAGGCAGGCGCGAACGAAGCCATTCTAATCCGTGAAGGAGAAGTGACTGAAGGTGCTGCAAGTAACGTTTTTATCGTTAAGGAGGGCCTTATCCTCACCCCTCCGCTGTCGAACTTTCTATTAGGAGGCATTACCCGGGACATTGTCATTGAGCTTGCAAACACCCACAATATTCCGCTAAAACAAAGTACTGTAAACATTCAAGCGCTGCGTGAAGCGGACGAAATATGGGTCACCAGCTCCACCAAGGAAATTGTCCCCATCGTTAATTTGGATGACAAGCCTGTGGGCAGCGGACAAGCAGGCCCAATGTGGCGTAGAATGGCGAGAGTTTTCGTAGAATATAAACAAAGTTTATTCTCTAGCGGTGAAAACTAGACTATTTTAACAAGGCTACACAGCAACCCAGTACCATCAACCAGTACGCAATCCTGTTGTGTAGAGAAAAAGCTCTCTACGGAGCTTTCAGCACACTCATAGGCGATCGAATATGCATCTTAATGAAGAGCTTTGGGAATTTCCCTGTGAATTCCCTCTTAAAGTCATGGGCCCGTCTGAGGCGCCGTTACAGACGATTTTTGGGGCCATTATTAATAAGTACCTGCCTGAATTTGACCCCAGCACCCTAGGCATCAAAAAAAGCCGCACCGGCAAACACCAATCCGTCACCGCCACCCTCTGGGTGACCGATAAGAAACAAGTTCTTGGACTCTATGAAGATTTAGCAGCCCACCAAGAAAACAGCTCTGACATTAGTTTAGTGCTGTAATAGGCGCCCGCGATGCCCACACAATCCAGGCTTTATGCACTGCCACAAAACGCTCCCAGCCACGCCCAGACTCAATGTCTCAAAGTTAGAAACCTAGGCTTGCAAGAATACCTCCCTACCTGGCAAGCTATGAAGAATTTTACCGACCTTCGCGACGCCAATAGCGAAGACGAAATTTGGTTTTTGCAACACTCGCCAGTATTTACCCAAGGTCAAGCAGGAAAAGCAGAACATGTCCTCAACCCCGGCGACATTCCGGTCATCCAGGTGGATCGTGGAGGCCAAGTCACCTATCACGGCCCTGGCCAATTAGTGGTCTATCTATTGATCGATATAAAACGCCTCAAGCTTGGCCCTAAAAAGATCGTGGCACTTATGGAACGATCCATTATCGATCTGCTAGGGCAATACGGTATCAACGCCCATCTTATTTCAGGCGCCCCAGGGGTCTTCGTAAACCAGCAAAAAATTGCTTCTTTGGGATTACGAGTCAGGCGGGGTCGGACTTTTCATGGTTTAAGTTTTAACGTCGACATGGACCTAGAGCCTTTTCAGCGCATCAACCCCTGTGGTTATAAAGACCTTAAGATGACTCATCTCGCTGCACAGTGTGATACCCCATCACTCAACGATTCTCTACAATCAGTGACACACGCACTGACAAAATTACTTTTTGAAGGGCTTGGCTACCGGCAATTAGCCACCTATCATCAACTACCCGATCGCTATTTTTGACAGGATATCTTTAACACCGAATTTTTAACGCTATTTTTTTAAAACAATTGATGCGCCAGTCACTATGCAGAAAACGCACTTTTTGCATTCAGCGTCAGTGAAAGCAAACTTAAAGACAAGAGTTAACAGCCGTTATGAGCAACCCCACCAACACTTCTGATGCCAGTAAAAAGCCAGCTCATCCCCGAGCCAACAAAAAATTAGTGGCGGGCGTTAAACTGAGAGGGGCTGACAAACTGGAACGGATCCCCATTAAAGTGATCCCCAGCGAAAATTTGCCACGCAAACCTGACTGGATCAAGGTCCGCATCCCTGCAGCCACCCAAAAAGTTCAAGCCATCAAGTCCTTATTGCGCCAGCAGAATTTACACAGCGTCTGCGAAGAAGCCTCCTGCCCCAACCTTCCAGAATGCTTTAGCAAAGGCACCGCTACCTTTATGATCATGGGGGACATCTGCACTCGTCGCTGCCCTTTTTGCGACGTGGCCCACGGCAAACCCAATCCTCTGGATGCCGACGAGCCGAGACACCTTGCCGAAAGCATCGCCACGCTGAAATTAAAATACGTGGTCATTACCTCCGTCGACCGAGACGATTTAAAGGACAGCGGCGCGCAGCATTTTGCCGACTGCATTAATCAAGTGCGTCGCACCTCACCCGACACAAAAATAGAAGTATTAGTGCCCGACTTTCGCGGCCGAATGGACATTGCCTTAGAGATACTAAGCAATTCCGTACCCGACGTGATGAATCACAACTTAGAAACCGTACCCAGTCTTTATAAAGCCGTCAGACCTGGCGCGGATTATCAATGGTCGCTGGATCTGCTCAATCGTTTCAAACTCGCAGCTCCCAACACCCTAACAAAATCAGGACTCATGCTCGGCCTAGGAGAAAGCATTGCGGAGGTGGAAGCAGTGATGGAAGACTTGGTGGCACATCAGGTAGACATGTTAAC
>NVTH01000097.1 GCA_002401525.1 Moraxellaceae bacterium
ATCCGAGCGGATATCATGTCTTGAAAGAGTACGCTCGCGTCAGTTTAGCGTTACGCGGGAAAAAAATTGAATCGCTGATTGATTTGCCTCTCGCGACCGATGAACACTATTTGGCGGCGATGCGTATTTTGGCCAATGTAATGCTGTCTGCGTATTTAGTCAATAAACCCTGTGTCGCCGTATTGGCGATGTTTTCGGTCAGGCAATCCATTAAATACGGCAATTGTGTCTATTCCCCCAACGCCTATACCTTCTTCGGCATTATATTAAGCAGTCCGTTTGAGCGCTTTACCGCAGCCTACGAATTTGGTCAGTTGTCGTTGAATCTGATCGATCGATTTGGCGAATCAGCACTCGCACCGCAAACAAGAACGTGGGTGCATTTTTTTATTATGCATTGGAAGCACGCCCTTAATAAAGTGCTTCCTCCGGTATTGGACGCGTATTATCAAGGCTTGGAGTACGGCGTTTTAGAGGCTGCCACCAACGCTTACGCGGCCTATACGTACGGATTTTTTTATGCAGGACGAAATCTAGCGATGATGGACCAAGATTGTGTGCAAGTCGCTAAAGCATTGGTAGACCTTAAACAAGAATTGTTGTTGGATAAAATTACGTCACTTCATCAAGCCATCAAAATACTCATCTCCGGTGCCGATGACCCCACACGATTAACCGGTACGGTATTTAATGAAGAGAAAGAAATTGCCTATTTTATGGAAAAAAATGATCACACGGCTTTGTCGGGAATATTTGGCTATAAAATAATATTATACGTTTTTTACGATTCGGAAAAAGATCCATTGGAAATCTACCAATGGGCTGAACGACAAGAAGTTTACATTCAAGGCAATATGGCGACCCCGAGGTCGTCGGTGTTTCACTACTACGTGGGATTGTTGCGTCTTCGGATTCTCCCTAAGTTGGATAAGAAGTTACAACGGGCCATGACTAAGAAGCTGGCTTGGCACCTCAAAAAGCTTAAACTCTATTCCAAACATTGTTTGGCTAATAGCTGGCACCGTTATTGCCTGCTTCGAGCGGAGTTGAGCCGAATAAAGGGCGATTCACTGAGTGCAATGTCTTTTTATGATGAAGCCATTGAGAATGCGGTTCGCTACGAATATGTACAAGAAGCGGCGCTTTCTAATGAATTAGCGGCAAAATATTACATTACCCAGAATAAATTGTTTAAGGCGCAAGCGTATTTGTTGGCAGCAAAACATCATTACCGAAAGTGGGGGTCAAAAGGAAAAGTAACACAAATTGATCGGGAACATGCGCAGCTGTTGTCAGATAATGTATTGCAAGATAAGTCGACATCGGAGAGTCAAGGGGTTTCCGCGACTCAAACGATTCAGGTCAATACGACGGTTCATGCCAACACGACAATATTTGATATGGAGTCGGTGGTTAAATCATATCAAATGTTGTCGAGTGAAATTGATTTCAAAAAATTGTTAGAGAAATTAATGACGCTCACTATTGAAAATGCTGGCGCACAAAAAGTTTGTATTCTCAGTAGTGAAGGGGATCGGTTGGAAGTGATCGCTAGTAAGGATATTGCTAAAGAGGTCGAGGAGGGCCAAATTGAGGGGGGGGCAGAAGGCGCTTTATACTCCACGCAAGTGGTTAATTATGTGAACGTTGCACAGAAGCCATTGGTCATTCAAGATGCACAAAATGATGCTGAGTATCAACAGGATGCTTATATTCATCAAAATGGCGTAAAATCCGTGCTTTGTTTTCCAATCGTGACTCGTGGTGAAAAGTTTGGTGTTTTATATTTAGAAAATAATGAAAGCGACGGGGTATTTACTGCAGAGCGTATGCAAGTTTGTTCTATGCTTTCCACTCAGGCGGCTATTTCAATCGAGAACGCTAAGCTTTATCAACACCTTCAAGAATCTGAGGAGCAGTACCGAGGTTTATTTGAAAATTCCACCGAAGGGATATTTCAGATTGATGTAGGCAGTAAGCAATTAATTGCCAATCTCACACTAGCAACGATATTCGCTTACGATCGCCTCGAGGATTTATTGGTCAGCTGGGATATCTTTAATCCGTCGCTTTATGTAGTCCCAGGGGATCACCAAAAAGTACAGGAATACCTTAAAACGCGTGATTTGTTAGTCAATTTTGAAACTTGCTTCATTAACCTAAAGCTAGAACACATCGATGTTCTACTCACTATTAAGGTCACTCGCGATAAAAATAAGCAACCGATTCGGTACGAAGGAATAGTGAAGGACGTGTCGTCCATGAAGAAGGCGGCGAAACTAGTCTTGGAAAAAGAAACTGCGGAAGCGGGTGCTAAAGCGAAGAGTGATTTTTTAGCAAATATGAGTCATGAAATAAGAACACCGATGAACGGTGTGCTTGGCATTGCAGAATTATTAAGGCATACCAACCTTGATGAAATGCAAGAACAATACATAGACGTAATCCATAATTCTGGGCAAGCATTGTTGGACATCATCAATGATATTTTAGATTTTTCTAAAATTGAATCTGGAAAAATGGAGCTAGAGCAAGTTCCCTTTAGTTTGCAGCAAGTCCTCAGCGATGCATTGTCTTTATTTTCAATTCAATCCGCGAATAAAGGCGTTGATTTGGTTAATCAGTACAGCCTTAAGACTGCTCAAGTAGTGTTTGGTGATCCCGCTAGAATACGGCAAATAGTGTTAAATTTACTGGGCAATGCATTTAAATTCACTCAAAGCGGGCATATTAAAATAAC
This sequence comes from Moraxellaceae bacterium, assembly GCA_002401525.1. Lineage (GTDB taxonomy): Bacteria > Pseudomonadota > Gammaproteobacteria > Pseudomonadales > UBA3067. Next base: position 2,741 of record NVTH01000097.1, read on the forward strand.
GGTCAATGCCGTGGAGCAGGACCCACAAAATAAGCGGCAGAAAATCAAATTTGAAGTGATCGACACAGGGCTAGGGATTAGTGAATCGGCCGTTAAAAAGTTATTTCAATCTTATGCGCAAGCCGATAGTTCGGTGAGCCGAAAATTCGGTGGCACTGGATTGGGGCTTACCATCAGTAAAAAATTATCGGAAATGATGGGAGGTGACATTGGCGTCTCGAGTATCGAAGGCCAAGGCTCCACGTTTTGGTTTACCGCTTGGTTTGCATTGGAGTTGCCTGACTTCACGGAAAAACTTCCCAGTCCGGTGGATTATAGTTTTTTTGCTGCGAAAGCCAAGCTGCTGTGGGTTACAAACGGAGGCTTAATTGTTGATTCGTTGTCTGCTGAAATGAATCAACATGGGGTATCGGTTCAGGTAATGGATGGGCTGGATCAGCTTGAACAAAGGATGGATCTCGTGACGCGGTTTGTGGAGGGTTGCGGTGGAGATAAAACCCCACTAATTATGCTCTACAGTCGAGCCGACAGTAACGCAAGCCTGTTGCTCGCCAAATCCCTTAAAAGGGCCTTGAGCGAACATTCTAACGCGGTAGTAGCGGCATTGACCGAACCCAATCAACCGATTGCAAGCGAGGAGATAAAAAGCAGCGGGGTTGATGTGGTGTCGGAGAGGCCTTTGTGTTGTTTTCAATTACAAAATATTGCGCGCTCGATGTTACGAGTGGCTGGTATGGAAGTCCCCTTAGACAGCTCAGATCAAGTGCAAGCATTGCCGGATTACAGCCATATGCGCGTATTAGTGGCGGAGGATAATAGCGTTAATCAGTTAGTGATTAGCGGCATGCTAAAAAAATTAAATATCAATGCAGAGTTGGTTGAAGATGGAAAATTGGCATTGGACGCTTACATACGTTCCTATTCGCAAGCGAATCGAGGTGAAGGTAAAGTCCCAAGGGTAGGCATTGATGTAATTTTTATGGATTGTGAAATGCCTACTATGACCGGCTACGAAGCCTCTGAAGAAATTAGAAAATACGAACAACAGAATGGATTGTCAGAGGTAATGATTGTTGCCTTGACTGCTCATGTGCTCCCTGAATATAGAGAACGTTGCATTGCTTGCGGCATGAATGACTTGATTTCAAAACCCATTGCGATAAAGAAATTAGTCGATGCTATGGGTAAGGTTGATACGAGATAATAATTATTTAAAAGGCTTAAATAAACAATAATCTCACTTGCCGGGGTAGGGCGGGCCAGCGCTCTAAATATAAGGTTACGATTGATTTGTGATTGGCCCTTTAAATTACCGCCTTCTTTTTGCATACTGCGTATCGTTTATATCAGCGTAAAGGGGCAATTGATGCAATACCGAAAACTTGGCCGTACTGGCCTTGACGTCAGTTTAATCGGCTTGGGAACCATGACCTGGGGCTTCCAGAACACCGAAGCGGAAGGCCGTGAGCAAATGGACTATGCCGTCGGGCAGGGGATTAACTTCTTTGATACCGCCGAAATGTATGCCATTCCTCCCACCGTGGATACCTACGGCACGACTGAAAACATCATTGGCAGTTGGTTTGCGAGTCGTAAAGCCCGCGATCAAGTGATTCTTGCAACCAAGATCACAGGTCCTGGCAACTCGTGGATTCGAGACGGCAGCGCCATCACGGGCAGCTCCATTAAACAAGCGCTGGAAGACAGCCTGCAGCGCTTACAAACCGACTATATTGACCTGTATCAATTGCACTGGCCCAATCGGGGCGCCTATCACTTCGGTAAGCAATGGGGCTTCCAACCGAAGTTTGATGCGGCAGCGGTGGAAGCTAACTTTATTGAGGTGTTGGAGACCTGTCAGCAGCTGATTACGGAAGGCAAAATACGCCACATCGGCGTTTCAAACGAAACCGCATGGGGGGTGATGAAATGGTTGCAGCTCTCTGATAAATTCTCTCTGCCACGGATCGCTTCCATACAAAACGAATACTCCGTCATGTGTCGACAGTTCGAACCGGACCTTAATGAAATTGCAGTGCACGAAGATTGTGGATTACTGGCTTGGTCTCCGCTGACTCGTGGAATTATCAGTGGCAAATACCTCGACGGTGCAAGGCCCGAGGGGGCAAGGCTCACCATTACGAAGAGCAAAGATCATCGCGCTCGAACTCAAACCGATGACGCAACCCGTGCTTATATCGCGCTGGCAAAGCAGCATGACCTTGACGTATGTCAGATGGCATTGGCCTACGTCAATTCAAGGCCTTTTGTAAGCTCCACATTAATCGGTGCGACTTCAATGGCGCAGTTGAAGAGCAATATCGATTCCATTGATTTGCAATTGGATGATGAGGTTCTTAGCGGCATCGAAGCGCTACGGGAATTACATCCCATGCCTTTTTAAGTTTTTCGTGTACATTCTGTTGGCTAGGCAATATTTTCTTGCAACGAAGAGCACTTAATATCGGAAACTGCCGACTTAAGGTGGGTACTAAAACGCTATAGAAGGAACGAAACATGTTAGTCAGTAATCTAGAAATCGTGCCGGGTAAGCGGGTGACTAAGCATTTGGGCTTGGTGCAAGGCAGTACGGTACGGGCCAAACACGTTGGGAGAGATCTTATGGCGGGTTTGAAAAACATCTTCGGTGGCGAGTTAAAAGGCTATACGGAACTGTTACAGGAATCTCGGCAGGAAGCGACTGATCGTATGCTAGAGCAAGCGAAGTCCTTAGGAGCCAATGCAGTACTTAATGTGCGCTTTTCCACCTCTTCGGTGACTCAAGGCGCAGCCGAGCTTTTTGTGTACGGTACTGCCGTAGTGATTGAATGAATGCGACTGAAGAATTGAGTGCTTCGGTGGGTGTTATCACCGAATTATTCAAAGGTACAGGAGACCAATATGGAAGCGGTTTACGAGTTAATTTTATTCCTAGTATTGCTGGCGCTGGGGTATGGGTTTGGTCAGTGGGCCGAGCGAAGTCATTACCAATCGATTTTTAAACGTGAAAAAGAGCTCGCCGGCATACTAGTGTTTGCCGAACGTCTACCGCCGCCTGATCCCGCGTTTAAAGAATCTCGCTTGGTAGGGGGAAGCGTGGTGATATCGGTGGATTACTTCAAACGTTTCTTGGCCCTGCTGAGGTCTTTTATCGGTGGTCGGGTCTCTAGCTATGAATCCTTGTTGGATCGAGCCCGGCGGGAAGCCTTGCTAAGGATGAAAATGGAGGCGCAGGAGAAAGGCTTCCAAAGTGTATTTAATGTCAAGTTTGAGACTGCTTCGATTTCGAAAGGCAAAGGTAAAAATATTGGCAGTATCGAAGTGTTTGTTTATGGTACGGCACTTGGGTCTGGTTCTGGTTCTGGTTCGCAGTGAGTGTTTATCTGGCTTTGCTAATCTGAAACATCATTTACTTCATTTGATTATCTAATGCCTCAATATTCGAATTCCGAAATCCCTGAGCATATTAATGTTTCCAGGGGCAGTCCGATTAAGGACTTTATCAAGCTCAGCCTGGGGCTGTTGGCCATTCTGGCGGGCTTAGCATACTTCCTTGCGGTCTCTGCCAACTGGCTCGCACCGAAGATCCCTTACCGTTGGGAAAAGAGCTGGGGTACTGCGGTGGAGGGTCTTTTCCGAGAAGAGCTCGGCGAGGAAAAGGAGAATCCTCAGCGCGCGTATTTGCAATCAAAGGTGGATCTGATTGCTCAATTGCAAAATATTCCCGAGTCGATGGCCATCGAAGTGCATTACATCGAGTCTGATTTAGTCAATGCGTTTGCAACCCTTGGGGGGCATATTATTGTCACCTCCGCTTTGTTAGACAAGGTTTCTCATGAGAACGGCCTCTTTATGGTCCTCGCCCACGAAGTGGCTCATATCAAATATCGACATCCTATTCAAGCAGTGGGGCGGGGCGTTTTATTTTCCATTGCTTCGTCTGCGATTATCGGTCAACAAAAAAGCGAATCGTTAAGCTCGCTCATTTGGGGGGCGGGCACATTGACGTTAATGAGTTTTAGTCGAGATCAAGAAGAACAAGCGGATCATGAAGCGTTGAAAACAGTATACGATCACTATGGGCACACCAGTGGCGCATTTAATTTTTTTGAGTATTTGGCCGAAGCCGAACAGGGTGCGAGTGAGGAGGGCGGAAAGGAGGCAAGAGAGATACCGGTTTTTTTAAGCACCCACCCCAATACGCGAGAACGCCTGGCCAATTTAAAAAATATTGTTATCGAGAACCGTTGGCAGGCTTCTCTGGCTGAGCCGGTTAAGGTCGAAACTCTGCCGAGTTTTGATTAGAGCCTCCACGATGCTTTGGCTGTTTGGATTTATGCACACCTTATTAAAAACTTAACTGACGAGTAATCGCAAATGAAACAAATTACCGGAATCAACCACATTGGATTACGAGTAAGAGATTTAGCAATTTCTCGAGAATTCTATGAAAAGCTCGGATTTAAATTTATTATGGGACCTGTAGGCCCTGAGCCAGTTGCGATTGTCGAGCACTCCTCGGGTGTGAATATTAATTTAATTCTTAACGCATCCGAAGACGCACCAACAAGCAATATTCTGATGGGGGAGGGAATTAAGCACCCGGGGTATACCCATGTGGCGTTGGAGATCACTGACGTGGATTCCGCTTCGAAACTTATTGAAGACTTGGGTATCACCATCACCGAACGGGTTGAATATGAAGGGGCTAAATTCTTTTTTATAAGAGACCCGGATAACAATGTGATTGAGTTTCATCAGCCGTCTAACGCTTAGTGAATATATTGCTTCGTTGAAATATGATTTCGCAAGTGACGCAGTAAATATAAAAGAGATTTCTCATGAAAGAGTCCGATAGTCGCAAGGTCGAGGTTATTGCTACACGACATCCATAATGATGCGCTGATGTATTCAATTATCCGCAACCCTGCATCTTTATTTTTATAACGTAGGCTAGAAAGTTTAATTTGGTGAAAGATAAATTCTCCAGTGGTGAGTTAATCCATTGCCTACCGGATTGGGAGGGGCGAAGTATTGCTGTATATCCCGTTTATCGATCGGGTATGGACAGAATTAATCGCGTTAAAGCAGTGATGGAATTAGCCCTGGAAACGTTGCCCCATTTGTTAAGTGAGGAGTGTTATAAGGTGTATTTTGATAAATTGGTTCAATTAATGATCGATTTAGATTCGGGTGCTAAGGTATCAGTTCTGAGCATGCTGCCCATTTTTTTGATGCCAATGAAGTAATCGAAGCAAGTACAATAGATGGGATCCATTTAGATGAATTCCAGCATAAAGTGTTGGGGCAAGCTATTGCCAATGCGGTTTCAAATTTAATAATTAGTTAGACCAATTCCCCAAGCTAATATTTTTTCTTAAATGGTAATTGTGGCCGCGGCCATTTTGGCGCTTATCTAACGATTCCATTGAATTCAGCGTAGTAAAAATTAACAAGTGTTGGTTTTAGTTCCCTAATTTTCAAACATTAAAAATAGTAATTAATTGGGGTGGATTTTATCGGCAGTAAGTTCATAAACTGAGAATATTCACCTTGTAATATAAAAACAACACTTTTATAGTTTTTGGATTATAAAAATATTAAGGAGAATAGAATATGTTAAAGAATTTACTGTTGGCCACCATTTTAGTGCCTTTTATGTCAGCTGCTTATGCGGGTGAGGAATTTCATGCGACTTTGTCCGGTGATGCTGAAGTCCCGGCCGTTATTACCGATACCACGGGCGTTTTTAGATTTGACTTCGATAGTTTTGATGAAACCGGCTCTTATCGGCTGAGAATACTTGAGGGCGAGCGGGTAACCCAGGTCCATATCCATTGTGGTGCTTCCGGAGAGTCTGGGCCTGCAATCTTATATCTCGCTGGTTTACATGAACTTGGGTGGGATGTGGATGGTAAATGGATCGACAATGCCACGCTAAGCGACCAGAATATTGTTGACGGCAATACGGAATGCGGCGAAACGCTAGTGGACGTTGTAGAAAGCATGCGAAATGGCAATGCCTATGTCAATGTTCATACCCTGTCACATCCCGGTGGTGAAGTGCGCGGGCAGATCAGGGCAATAGCGAACCCTGCTTCGAGATAATAAAAAAACCTGTTTTTATTTAGCGGCAGTCAAATAGCCAACGTGAGTGAGTGATGGCTTGACGGGCTCTTAATTGATTGTAAGAAATCGATCTATTGTTATCTTTTTACAATGAATTAAGTGGTTTAAACGTTGGCGATTTTTATTAAATCGAAATTGCATTATTAAACGCAATATAAATAGTAAAAATAATAAGTCGAACAGGAAAACATTATGGCAGATCGTCTTGTGACACACGTCGCCAAGGACAGGGATGGCGATATTTTGGTGTTGTTAAATCCTAATGAATCTTGGGCACAACGCCATTCTTCTTGGGCTATTTCTGACATTGTTGCAGAACGTCATCGCTATTTTGTTCAGGGTGTCAATGACAGTTTGCATGAAATTCATGTGGTCAATGGGCCCCATGGACGCTATCTACGCAGCTCGGCGGATGTGATTGAAAATAACAATTTAGATTTTTTGCCTGACAGTGATGTTCATCCTTGGGAAGTGGCGCTTGATGATGCTGAAATATTGTCAGTACACGCTGCGTTAATTCCCGTTGGGCAAGGCCAAATAATGATGATGGGGGGTGACGAGCACGACAAGTCCAATGCGGATGCTGGCGAAATTCATAATTCTCGTTTGTACGACGTGCAATGGAATACCATCAATGCGGTGGATTCACCTCCTGCCGATGTGTTTTGCTGTGGCCATGCTTTTTTAGGAGATGGTCGTTTGATGGTGGCAGGCGGCACTGAAGGCTGGAATGATCCGCCGGATACGGAGGAGGGTGAAGAGGATCATCATGTCGATGCGCACGGTTTTCCGCGCAATCATTGGAGTGGCTCTAGGGATTGCGCGATCTATAATCCCGCTGATCAGCAGTGGGAAATTGCGGCACAGCTTCTGACTGAACCAGGACAAGACAATCGTGGGGGTGGTCGTTGGTACCCGACTTTAGTGACGTTGGCCAATGGTAATGTATTGGCAGTAGGGGGCCATCCGTTAGTGGACCCCAATGACGAATCCGTCAATGACGGGCGTCACGGTGCATGGTTACCTGAAATTTATAACCCTGAGACCAATAGCTGGACTTACACCGAGGGGCATTGGCTCTATGTTTCGTGGGGGGATGTAGCTCCCGAAGTGACGTTGCCGGAAGGGCAGCAACGTCCGGAGGGCGTGTCGAATTATTTGTATTACCCACGACTATTTATGGTGCCTGGTGGGACGGTTTTTATGGCATCCCCCAACGATGGTCATTGCGGTTGGTATGACCCTGATACTGGACTCATCAATGATTTATTAATTGATGCTCCGCCTCATGATGATCGCGGTTACGCAGAAACCAGTCATACAGCGGTTTTGCTCCCTCTGTTATCGGGCGATAACTATACCCCGCATATTTTATTCCTAGGCTTTGAAGGGCCGCATCGAATTTCGCTGGACGTTTCTGAAGACAATACGCCGAGTTGGCAGAGTGCCGGTGATCGAGATTGGGGCGGGGAAGACGCCCCCTTGCGTCGACATGGATGCGTAGTTATTTTGCCGACGGGGGAAATATTTTTTACCGGAGGAATAAACGATACGGAATCTTCTGGGTTACCGGACAGTAATGCCGTGTTAGAAGCGGAGGTCTACAGTTCGAATATTAATTGGCAAAGTAATCACCATGATTTTGACAATGAAAACTGGGCGACAACCCCAGCGGCATTGGTACCAAGGAATTATCATTCAGTGGCTTTACTGTTGCCCAATGGGCGAGTATTTACCGCCGGATCGAATCTCAATGGAAGTTCGGGTGGCGATGGCGTTAAAGAATATCGCATCGAAATATACACCCCTTGGTATGATGGCGACCCTTCCAGGCCGACGATTTTAACGGCACCCGATGAGTTAACGTACAACCAAAGTTTCAGTGTGCATGGATCGCGGGCGGGGCAAATAGAACGCGCCGCATTAATACGATGCGGGTCGGTTACCCATGCTTGGGATGGTGATCAACGTTACGTTGGTTTAGATTTTGAAATCATCGAAAGCGAGCCTGCCTCGTTGCAAATCATCGCGCCGCCTAGCAGCGATATAGCCCCTCCAGGCTGGTACATGTTGTGGATTATTGATCTCCAAGGTCGGCCCTGTCAGCAAGCCCACTTTGTGCGTTTGGCTTAGTAAGTTTTAGGTTTAATCGCCAATAATTTAAAGACGCGCTGTCAATAAAATTCAGCCGACTTTGTTATCTGGTAGATGTTGGATAAACGCAAGATGAATATGGCCTAAGCTGTTTTCGCGTTTATAGACGATGTTATTTGATTTGGTTTTTATGCCTGCACTACTGTTGATCTACTATCGAAGAAAAGAAAAGCAGTGGGCGCCTTCAGCGGATACCTTTCGACAAGATATAGCGATGGGGTCGAAGACAGGGTAAAAGTTCTGGGGTAGAAGGGGGGATGTATTTAGAAGCTTTTTTAAAAAAATAACCATGCCTGTTTGTTCCGTATATCTACCGTTTTTTTGGTAATAGCGTCGCCGTTCCCGCGGAGGCGGGAATCCATAGTTCCTTTGGCTGATTGAATGGGGTCTTAGCAACAATGACGTTAGCTCATTACCTCTATATACTAGTCGAATACCCTTAAAGAATTGTTTCAAAGATCTACCCCTTAGGAGTTCAACTTGACTCATCGATTGTCTACGATTACTGACTATTTTATTGAGTTAGATGCATTAAAATTAGTTAATCGACGTACCTATATTAATGGCGGTGAACGTGTTGAAAATTCGGCCGAACATTCTTGGCATTTAGCAATGGCCTGCTGGTCAATCTCAAGAAGTTTTGAGCTGGGAGTGTCTGAAGAAAAATTATTGAAGCTTGCCTTGGTGCATGACCTAGGTGAAATCGATGCAGGGGATACATTCCTTTATTCAAAGGATCGAGCGTCAGCCCATGAAGCCGAGCGGAAGTGTGTAAGACGCTTAGAAATGCATGGTGGAAATGGTGTTTCTGATCTTGCTGCGATATGGGAGGAACAAGAAACCGGCAGTAGTATAGAAGCAAAATTACTTAAGGCTGTGGATAGGCTGTTACCTTTTTTGCATAACATTTCGAGTCATGGTAAAGCATGGCTTGAACACGGCATTAAAAGATCACAAGTCACTAACGCGCACGAATTCATTTTGGATGACTTTCCTGAGATTCATGCTTGGTTGCATGAGAAAGTAAACTTTGCAGTAGAAGAAGGCTGGTTGATTGATGCTTAACGGTTCTATTCCGATTCCAGTGTTTAGGGAAGTTTTTATTTTAGGGCTTCAGCCACCCTAATCGAGCTTCGATTTCTTTTCGACCATTTCCCCGAAAATACTCTCCGTGGCTAATCACTACATTCTCTGGGTCCCATTCTAAAAATTTTTGATAGCTTTTTCTGGCCGCTTTTTTTGTTCCCATAGTCCAGCGAAATAATCTGGGGGAGCCGCCATTGGGGTAGAGGATTTGATCAAATTTCGCAAAAAGCTTTTGTGGGCCACTGAAGTCTTGATCTCTAACGTTGAATAGCAAATCCGACAAGATTAAAGTGCGCGAAGCTCGATGAAAAAACACCACCTCTTTGATAAAAAGATTGCCCGTAAAATGAAGGTGCAGAATGTCGGTGGACCATGTATAGCGCAGGTCAGGAAGCATTTCGAATTCGAAGTTAATGTCCCTGCGCTTTCTTTTAAGTCCTGGCGGTGCAAAAAAGCTTGCGCTGGGGAATTGATAACGCCATTTGAGAAGACTTACTAGAGATTAGAGTTTCAGAGAGGAAATAAATCACAAAATAGCGAAAAAATGGTTGACGTGGGTGGTAAAAAAATCTCGATCGCGCCCTAAATAAAATGCTTTTTAAATTTTATTTAGGGCGCGGTCTCCAGAAGGAAATTTCAATTATTTCTATTCTGG
>NVTH01000098.1 GCA_002401525.1 Moraxellaceae bacterium
CGTCACTCTAACAAAGCAGACACCAGCCATGCCCCAGCCGTCACTCGAACAAAGAAGACATCAGCCATGCCCATAACGTCATCCCCGCGAAGGCGGGGATCCATGGTGGCAAATAGATAATATTGACGAGCCCTACTGCATGCCCCCTGTGCCAGACTAGTTGTCGCTTCTAATTTTTAACTAGAGGCAAAGAAAATGAGTGTAAAGTTCAGTCGAGCATTTAAAGCGGAGTCAGTAAGAAAGGCCCTCAATCGCGATCCCACGACCTCAATCGAAGTAGTTGCAGAAGGTCTAGGCATTCCCAAATCGAACCTATATCGCTGGGTTGAATTAGCGCAAAAGCAAGAGCTAGAGCCACGTAGAGGGGCCCCTGAGAAAGAGCGAAGCCCCAATGATTGGAGCCTGGAGGAACGTCTAAATTTTGTGATACGCTGCGAAACACTGAACTCTGAGCAGGTGAATGCCAATTGTCGAGAGGTGGGTGTTTATCCTCACCACCTAGAGCGTTGGAAACATAGTTTTTTTACCGGGGATGCAACCACGATGAATTCAGAAGAACGTGCGGAAAGAAAAAAACTGAAACAAGAAAACCAGGCTTTAAAAAAGGAATTACGTCGTAAAGACAAAGCCTTGGCTGAGGCGGCAGCATTGCTAATTCTCCAAAAAAAAGTGCAGGAATTGTGGAGTCGCGGCGAGGAAGACTTACAGTGAAGAACGAGCGCACGGAGATTTTGAAGCTCATCAATGAGGCTAGAGAGGCTGGTTCACGCCAGTCACAAGCCTGTGAAACCCTAGGAATTAGTGCCAAGACCTTGCAGCGCTGGAGCCAAGAAGGTAACTGCGGCGATGGTCGTTTAGACGCTAAGAGTGTGCCGCCTAATAAGCTTACAGAGATTGAGAGACAGCGAATAATTACGATGGTTAATAAAGATATTTATGCCGATCTATCCCCCGCTAAACTCGTTCCCACCCTGGCAGACCAAGGAATCTATCTCGGTTCGGAATCAACGGTATACCGTATTTTAAAATCAGAAGGCCAACTTAAACACAGGCAAAAAGCCAAGCCGGCGAAGAGAAATAATGCACCGATGCCGTTAATTGCCAACCGACCCAACCAAATTTACAGTTGGGACATCACCTATTTAGCCACCGACATACGGGGAGTTTTTTACTACCTCTATCTTATCCTCGACATATACAGCCGCAAAATAGTCGGTTGGCAAGTTTACGACACTGAATCGAGTGCATTAGCCGCAGACTTAATAACGGATGTTTGTAAGCGCGAAAAGATTAAACGAAAAGAATTGACCTTACATTCTGATAACGGCAGTCCAATGAAAGGAGCGACCATGTTAGCCACATTACAAGAATTGGGGGTAATGCCCTCGTTTAATCGGCCAGCTGTAAGCAATGATAACCCGTACTCCGAGTCCATGTTTCGGACGCTAAAATATCGGCCCAACTACCCGGAGAAGCCTTTTTCTAGCTTGGCTGCTGCACGTGCGTGGATTGAAAGCTTTGTTCAGTGGTACAACTATGAGCATTTGCATAGCGCGATTCAATTCATAACACCTGCACAGCGACACGCCGGCCAAGATGCGAAAATTCTTGCGTACCGCAAGGAGGTCCTCTTAGGCGCTAGAGCTAAAAACCCGAATCGCTGGAGCGGAGAAATTCGCAACTGGGAGATGGTGGGTGAAGTTTACTTAAACCCAGCAAAACAAAAAACGGATACAGCAAAAGGTGCGGCGGCATAAAATCAAATGAGGCGACAACTAGCTTGAAATCTACCGTTCCCGCGAAGGCGGGAATCCATGCCGATTAAGGACTCGTTATATTAATGCACGGTAGATTCTATTTATAAAAAATCTTGGGTGAGTTTCCGGTTTATAGTTTTAAATCCAATGGATTCCCGCCTTCGCGGGAATGACGGCAATAGGCGCAATCGTTTGATTTAGTACTCACAAATTACAGTATCAGACACGAATTCCGCCTTACTTCGTGCCTCCTCAAGACTATCCCCCAAAGCAAGCCCGACTCCCATGCGCCGCTTGCCATTCACTTCCGGTTTTCCAAACAAGCGTAATTGCGTGTCGCTTTTGGTGAGAGCTTGTTCCAAATTAGAAAACCGAACTGACTGCGATTGACCTTCTGCTAAAATCACCGATGAAGCAGCGGGGCCGTATTGGCGAATATTTGGAATGGGTAAATTCAATATGGCTAAGACGTGTAACGCAAATTCCGAAAGATTTTGGGAGATCAGTGTCACCAGCCCGGTGTCGTGAGGGCGAGGAGAGACTTCGCTGAAATAAACGTCTTCGCCCTTGATAAAGAACTCCACACCAAACAAGCCCTGCCCGCCTAAAGCGTTCGTTACTCTCTCCGCGATGTCTTGGGCTTTTTCCAATACCGCGTTCAGCATCGGCTGGGGTTGCCAAGATTGGCGATAGTCGCCGTCTTCCTGATAGTGGCCAATGGGTTCGCAAAAGCTTACGCCGTCTCGATGTCTTATGGTCAATAACGTAATTTCATAGTCAAAGGGCACAAAGCCCTCAATGATGACCTTGCCTTTACCTGCACGACCGCCGCTTTGGGCGTGTTGCCACGCGGGCTCGATGTCTTCCTGGCTTCGAAGCGTGGATTGACCTTTACCTGAAGAGCTCATCACCGGTTTTACTACGCAAGGCAAGCCGATGGTTTCAACGGCCGCTAAAAACTCCTCGTGGCTGTCGGCAAATTGGTAGGGTGAGGTGGGGATCTCCAAGGTTTCCGCCGCAAGACGGCGAATGCCTTCGCGGTTCATGGTCAGCTGCGTGGCGCGGGCTGAAGGCACTACCTCAAAGCCTTCTTGCTCTAAATCAAACAGAGTTTGCGTCGCGATGGCCTCTATTTCCGGGACGATTAAATCCGGCTTCTCAGTTCGAATAACGTCTTCCAGGGCTTTACCGTCGAGCATTGAAATGACGTGACTTCGGTCAGCGACTTGCATTGCCGGCGCATTCTCGTAGCGATCCACGGCAATCACCTCGACGCCAAAACGCTGCAATTCGATGCACACCTCTTTGCCTAATTCGCCGGCGCCACAAAGTAAAACCTTTTTAGCTGTTGAGGAGAAAGGGGTGCCAAGGCTGACTTTTTCGATCCGTTTCATGGTGCGTGGGCTCCAGGGAGTTAAGGGGCCTTAATCTTAACAAACTATCTAAAAGGGAGGGAAGCGCTTCCGGGCTCTTGCTAGGAAGGCGGGAATCCATTTTGTTAGTAATGGATCGATACCTTTTTGGGCCGTATTATAAAAAACGATAAATTGTTACGATTGCCAATAATATGAGCATAGAGTTACCAGTAAACAGGTAAGCATAGCTAAGAAAGAATTGAAGTTTAGTCGCGTGTGTTTTGAAGTCGAAATCACCGTAGAGTGAATCGTCATATTGATTAGGTTTTTTTTTAAATGCGATCAGTCGGCTGTAATTGACTGCTCGCATTAATGCGCTTACGTAAAAAACACCATGCTCAATGGTAACCGATTTCTTTTCCAGTACGCGGTCGAAAGGTCGAACAACGAACCAGTAGACAATCGGGAGACTGCATACAAAACTCATCATCAAAATACATAATGGCCAGAACAAATAGACTGGCACTTCACTAAGTTCTTTCAAGGGTATTGCTCCTCGATATATCTATTGAATGACGCCTGCCTAATTTGCAAAGGTGTTATAGACGATATTCCCTGCTCCTTTACCAAATTCATCTGCCAAAATGGCCGCACCGCCAGCGGGGAGCAAACAAATGGCAAGGCTCCATGGGCCAGTAATTAACATAGCTGCGGGTACACACTGGTTATACATCAGCGTGCCAGCCGCAAATGCTGCTCCAAAGCCAGCCGCTTCAGAAATCCCCGTCTTAACTTTATTGTCACTATGAGCAACATTATTAATCCTCAGCCCCACATCAAGAACAATTAACCCTCTGCCCACGACTTTACCGTACTTCACGACGTTCATTACTTTCAACGCTTCGTCAGATTTGCTAATGATCGCGCTGTTAGAGTTGGTATTCGCCAGCGATTGAGCGCGTTTCATTCCTTGATTTGAGCTTTTTAATGGCCCTAACCGGCCTTTCGCTTGCTGTCTCGCCGAGGCCAGTTGTAGGTCATGTCCAAATTGGCGGTTCATTCGATCATAGGCTGAACGAACTTTGGGCTTTAATGCATTCTTTTCGAGAGCGGGTGCTTTGCCATATTCCTGTAATACATTTTCCAACACTCGAATGGACTCTGAGAAATTGGCCGCACGAGTGGTAGCACCCCCTAATGCGCCTGCAGCAAAGGTATTGACATAGCCGGTGTTGGTATAAACATTGTAAGTGTCCAATACATCGTTCAGGCTCTCCATAAACCCCGGCGGGTTTCGTCTTAAGCTTTCATAAGCGACTTCACGAGCTTTGGAGTTTAATAAGCTCCAGGTGGTTCTTACTCGCTCTTGATCCATCGAGCAGCTTAGCTCTTCCTTAGTTTGAGGAATGAATAAAAGTGTATAAGGCTTTAATACCGAATTGATAGAGAGCTGTGGATTGGCATCGAGCAACAGAGATTTCCATTGTCTTTGATCTTGCGCCCCATTGGCGCCGTATACACTCGCCAATACTTGAGTCAGTGTTTCGGCTTCGCTGGTGATGTAAATTTGTGACATCGACTACTTTCCTTGTAAGACACTTTTAAATTGCTTGGGAATTTTGGTTTGAAGTGAAGGTTCGAGAGTATAAGGCGAACGAGATTTATATGAAAGTAGGCTGGAGTAATTTGGCTCGAGCAAGAATTGTTAGTCATGCACGTAAAGGCTTGCATTATTGGTAGGTGGAGAGGTAGTTTTTTAATGACATAAAAATGCACTTGATCGGTTAATGCTGATATTTGTAATATTCCTAAAAAGTATAAAAAAGAGTTTGCTTAATAAAAGTTCGTATTGTCGATATCCAGGCCTTGGTAAAGGCAAGGAAAAGAAGCAAAGTTTTATCCAAAATTAGAACGATTAAAATGAACGGATCGATTAGTCGATTAGCTGGACTTCGGGTAAAAGTGATTGGGCTACAGTTATATGAAGGGAGAATTACGCGCTTTTTCTGAATTTGTAATAACACAAGTTTGGTAACTGGCCAATGGTAGGGATTGCCCATTAAGTAGTGTTATGGGGTTAGTATTTTGACAGAAGAAAGAATTATAAAGCCTGGATCAGCAAGTGGATTTAGGCATGTCCCTGGAAGTTCTGGTCTGCCGTTGTTTGGACAAACATTCCAATTTCTCACCGACCCCATTAAAACGACGTTAAAATTATACAAAAAACATGGCCCGGTATTCAGGTCCAATGTTTTTTTTATGGACGTGGTCAGTGTGGTTGGCCCCGACGCGGTGAAGGCGGTGCTTGCCGATCCCGGTAAAAACTTTTCGGCGAAGTTAGCGATTGATGCCTTTATGAAAGATTTTATCGGTCGGGCTATTCTTGCGAGGGATTTTGAAGATCATCGTTATCATCGCCGCATTATGCAGTCGGCGTTTAAAAGCGGTCCGATGAAAACATACCTCGACCGAATGACGCCCCACATTGCCTTGGGGCTGCGGCGTTGTGAGTCAGAGCAGTTTTTTTTATTCCATCCTTTTATTAAAAAATTAAGTTTAAGGTTAGCGTCAGGAATATTTTTGGGGCTGGAGCAAGGCAGTGATTTAGACCGCATTAACAGTGCATTAGTCGTTATGATGAATGGCGCTATCTCACCTATCCGTTTAAAAATTCCTGGGCTAGCATTTAATGAAGGGCTGGTTAAACGGCAGTTAATTGCAGATTATATTAGCGAGCTTATCGTTGAGCGGCGTAAAAACCCTTCGATGGATATGCTCAGTGAATTTTGTAATGCAAAATCGGAGGAAGGTGAACAATTCTCCGATAGCGATATAATTGACCACATGATTTTTATGTGGCTTGCAGCTCATGAAACCACCACCAGTCTGTTATGCCACGTCATGTATCGTATTTGTCAATTTCCGGAATGGCAGTCTCGCTTGAGAGAAGAGTGCTACGGGATTGGCAAGCCTGCGATTGATTACGAAGATTTGCCTAAGTTAGATTTGATGGATTGGGTGATTAAAGAAACTCTTCGATTGCATCCACCTGCCCCGATTACAATGCGCACTTCGTTGCGCGAGTGTGAATTTTATGGATTCCAAATTCCTGCTAATACATTGATATCGATTGGGCCAGGGATTTCACATTTTCTAGAAGAATATTGGAGTAATCCACAACAGTTTGATCCGTTACGTTTTTCACCAGAGCGTGCTGAGGACAAGAGTCATACGCACGCTTACGTGCCCTTTGGAGGCGGTGCGCACACGTGCATAGGGATGCACTTTGCTGCCATGCAGGTGAAAGCGGTGCTTTATCAGATGTTGCTAAATCACAGTTGGGAGACGCCCGCAGGCTATGATCCCAAGTTTAAAATGACGCCAATTCCAAAACCAAAAGATGATCTTCCTATTAAAATGACCAATTTTCCAAGGCGATCGCAATTTCATTAGATTGTCGAGGTCTTGTTCGATCCCTATTAAGGTCGCTTAATAGGCGATGATTTTAAAATGACCGGATCGATTTACCCGATCAGCTGAACATTAGACAAAAGTTATTCGACTAGAGTTATAAGAGGGATGATTTGTCAGCTTTTGATCGAGTGCTGCAAGCGCCTAATTTTGGCGAATAAATTTTGGTAAGGAGGCCTCATTAAGTAGTCATGTGGGAGCAGTATTTTGACAGACGAACGAATTATAAAGCCTCGCTCTGCCGACGGATTTAAGCATATACCAGGCAGCCCAGGTCTGCCTTTGTTTGGGCAAACATTTCAATTTATCTCCGACCCAATCAAGACTACATTAGATTGCTACGCTAAGTATGGCCCGGTATTTCGATCTAACGTGTTCTTTTTAGACATGGTGAATGTGGTGGGACCTGATGCCGTACAGGCTGTTCTTGCCGATCGGGATAAGCTTTTTTCTTCTAAATTAGCCGTTGACGCATTTGCAAAAGACTTTATTGGTCGAGCGATCATTGCTCGGGATTTTAGCGATCATCGTTTTCATCGACGTATTATGCAGTCGGCCTTTAAAAGTGAACCGATGAAAACTTATCTTATTCGGATGACTCCGCACATTGCCATGGGGCTTAATCGATGCGAAAAAGATAATTATTTTTTATTTTATCCCTTTATTAAAAAGCTTAGTTTACGATTAGCCTCTGGAATATTCTTAGGATTGGAAGAGGGTGATGATTTAGACGCTATTAATGGCGCTTTAGTGACTATGATGAATGGCGTAATGGCGCCTATTCGGTTGAGAATCCCCGGTCTAGCTTTTCATGAGGGGTTAGTGAAAAGAAAATTTATTGCGGATTATATTTCTGAGTTAATCGTCGACAGGCGACAAAACCCTTCGATGGATATGTTGAGTGAATTTTGTAAAGCGAAGTCCGAAGATAATGAACAGTTTTCTGATGAGGATATTGTTGATCATATGCTCTTGATGTGGCTTGCAGCCCACGAAACCACCACTAGCCTTTTATGTCACGTGATGTATCGAATTTGCCAATTTCCTGAATGGCAAGTGCGCTTGCGTGAAGAATGTTACGGCATTGGCAAGCCGGCGATTGACTATGAGGATGTGACTAAATTAGAACAAATGGACTGGGTCATCAAAGAGACCCTAAGGTTGCACCCGCCTGCGCCTATTCTAATGCGCACTGCATTGCGAGAATGTGAATTTTACGGTTTTCATATTCCTGCCAATACCATGCTTTCTGTGGGGCCTGGGGTTTCACATTTTCTGGAAGAGTTTTGGGCTGAGCCGAAAAAATATGATCCGCTGAGGTTTTCGCCTGAACGGGCTGAGGATAAAAGTCATCCTTATGCCTTTGCGCCCTTTGGCGGAGGCGCGCACACCTGCATCGGCATGCATTTTGCCGCCATTGAAGCGAAAGCAATACTTTACCAAATGCTATTGAATCACAGCTGGCAAACGCCGGAAGGCTATGATCCCAAATTTAAAATGACACCGATTCCGAAACCAAAAGATGATCTACCAATTAAAATGACAAACTTACCAAGACGCTCGCAATTTCATTAGTGGTTTACACCCGGTATGAGCATTAATGGCTGATAGGGCTGAAATATAATTGACTATAAAAAGGCAAAGCTGGATATGAAAGTAATGATTGTTGATGATGTACCTAAGAATCTAACCATTCTACAACATGCCCTAGCTAAAGATCATGAGGTGTTTTTATGTTCGAGTGCGCGTGAATGCCTGGATCATGAAGCAAGAGCGCAAGCGGATGCTTTTTTGCTTGACGTCAACATGCCTGAAATGGATGGTTTTGAGTTGTGCAAACTTTTACGAGACTTTCCTGATGTAGAAAATAAACCAATTTTGTTTCTCAGTGCGCTGGACTCAATTGAACAAAAAATGTCGGGGTACGAGGTAGGAGGAGATGACTATATCACTAAGCCCTATGACCTCAGAGAGGTGTGTCGTAAAGTTAATGTGCATCTTGAGCGAGCCAAGAATTTAATGAAGGTGGAACAACAGAAAAGTGCTGCCGAAGACATTGCACGGCTTGCGCTGCAACAAAGCAGTGAAATGGGAGTGGTCGCGAGGTTTGTAGAGGGCAGCGCGAATTGTAAAAATTACGAGGAATTGGCGAATCTAACGATTGGCGCCTTAACGAATTTTGGCTTGAGTGGCAGTATCCATATTCGCACCCGAGAAGATACCATCGATATCAGCGACAATGGCTGGCCCAGTGAGCTTGAAGTAAAGTTATTGGAAGCTGCGGTAGGCAAAGGCAGAATTATTGATATGGGTTTACGCTGTATTCTAAATGCAGAAAGGGTTTCAATTTTAATTCGAAATTTACCGAGCGATAAAGAAATTCACGGTCGTTTGCGAGATCACTTGGCGATTTTATTAACGGGAGTTTCTGCGAGAATTTCCGCCATTGAAGCGGAAGATTATCTTCGATTGCAGCAGGACCATTGGGTGAATGCGGCGTTAAAACAAGTGTGTGGTGCGCTGTCAGTCATTAAAGGAAAATTCGAGGAGCATGATTCTCAAACCACAAAAATAATGGATACCTTGATGCAAGATTTGGAGTTAGGCATGTCTCGCCTTGTTCTGAGTGAAGAGCAAGAAGACTATTTTTTAGCCTTAGTGGACAATAGCATGCACCGCCTTGTGAAGTTGTATCACAGTGGAGTGGAAATTGATCGCTATTTTAATGAAGTAGAGAAAGAACTGGAAAAAATCATTAACGAAAATGTTTGTTAATAATACAGCAGAAGGAAAGTCTCGCTAGTCACGGTTTAGTAATTTAGTGTCGGAAGATCGCTTAATGTTAAGGAAGTTAAATTGATCCGTTATTGGTTTTCTGTTCAGAGCTGGCGGTTTGAGGCGATGGATCTTTTGGTTTAGAAAAATAATGTACCGTTTTACGCGTCTGAGTTTCGAGCATTTCGGAAACAGGAATAAGCGTGATGCCGCGTTTTTTTAAGGTGGGAATCGCTTCCGCCAAATAGGCTAGCGTGGAAGGATAAGGATGGCCAATGGCGATGGCGCTGCCTTCTCTGCGCGCCACTTCAATTAATTTTAAAAACGATTTATGCACGCCCCAAAGCGTTGGATCGTTATCGAGAAAGACGTCTCTTATTAAATAAGGAATATTAAATTCTTCTGCAGTGTTCGCTGCGACGGAGCTCGGGGTGGTGCGGCTGTCTACAAAGTACATGCCTCGATGCATGATTTCTTCCATAAACCAACCCATGGGTTCTGGGTGCTGGGTGAGTAAGCTGCCCATGTGATTATTAACGCCGGCGAGAAATGGAATTTGTGAAAGGTCTTCTCGTAAAGTGTGTAGAAATTGCTCCTCCGTCATGGAGAGAGGCAGCCCGCCATGACCTAATTTCTTTTTATTAACACTTTCCATTGGGGCATGAAGCATCACCTCTTTGCCGAGGTAATACGCTTGTTTGGCGAGCCGAAATCCATTGGGGGTATGGGGCAATACTGAATAAGTGACCGGTCCAGGCAGATTGATGGCTTGGCTGCCTAGGTAAGGGCTGTAGCCGATGTCATCGATAATAATGGCAATAAAAGGGTATTTAAACGCAGGTTGGGTATGATTTTCTTCTTGGCGTTTTAGTTGCCGAGAAATCAGCGGCAGCGCTTTTTGTCTGAGCGCCTCAAATTCTGATTTTTGTGACGGGGCTGGTTTTGATTGGGGTTTTGCTTGTGATTGTGATTGTGATTGAGCCGTTGTCGGTTTTCTGGCGAATACATCGCTTTGGGAGGCTGAATAACTGACGTTGATAAAAGTGAATGAAGAGGGTAGTGAAAAGGTGATTACTGAAAGGGTGAGTAGGGCAACGAGCGAGCTTGATTTGATGACGCGACTCTTTGCCCTAATTCGATCTGCTGGCTTAATCCCTGCCATGATGTGTAATCCTTGACTGTGTGTCCTAACTCTTTTGATTGTAGTCTTTAATCGAAGCGTTAGAACGTTTGATGGATGTGAATCCCCTTCAGTAAGTTAATCGCTTCGCGGAGCTGAAAATCTTTCTCAAGAAACTCGCGGAACCTATCACTGTCTTTTTCTTGATTAGTTTTATTCTTGTCCTCATTTTTAGCGTTAGCTTGATCCTCATCGCTTTTTTCTTCGTTCTCTAAGTGCCCCTGTAAGTCCGACTCTTTAAAGCCCTTACGCGATTTAAGTTTAGTCACCTTGGAGGCTTCTACCACGATATCGGGAACGATGCCTTGTGCTTGAATGGTTCGGCCGTTGGGCGTGTAATAACGTGCGGTGGTTAATTTAAGGGCGCGATTGTTATGCAACGGTAAAATCGTCTGCACCGAACCCTTGCCGAAGGTGTTGGTGCCCATAATAATGGCGCGCTTGCGATCTTGTAACGCACCCGCAACGATTTCAGAGGCTGACGCTGAGCCGCCGTTGACGAGCACTACCACGGGGATGTCTTTCACGCGGGTTTCTTCATTGGCGTTAAATTTAAGTTCGGAATCGGCGATACGGCCTTTGGTGTAGACAATGAGTCCGTCGTCGAGAAATGCGTTGGAAATATCCACCGCAGCGTCGAGGACACCGCCTGGATTATTCCGAAGATCGAGAATTAAGCCTTTAAGCGGGCCCTCGGCCTCAAGTTTGTCCATCGCCTTATTAAAGTTCTGCCCAGTGTGAACTTGAAATTGCGATATTCGAATGTAACCGTAGCCGTCGTCGATGGGGTAACCACGAACGCTTTTAACTTGAATAACGGCTCGAGTGACGGTGATTTTAAGCGGCTCTAGTTCGCCTTCACGAATGATGGTGAGCACAATGTCGGTGCCCGGTTTACCGCGCATTACTTTAACGGCTTCTCCCAGGCTCATGCCTTTCACGGCATTGTCGTCTAATTTAATAATCAAATCGCCGGCTTCGACGCCCGCTTGTTGTGCCGGGGTATCGTCAATGGGAGTGACTACTTTTACGAAACCGTCTTCCATGCCTACTTCGATGCCCAGGCCGCCGAATTCGCCCGAAGTGCTGACTTGAAGGTCTTTAAATGCATCGGGTTCTAAAAAAGCAGAGTGGGGGTCTAATTCAGAGAGCATGCCTTTGATGGCATTTTCGAGTAGGGTTTTATCGTCAACGGGTTCGACGTAGGCATTTTTAATTCGATCCAATACTTCGGTGAAGGTGCGTAATTCGTTTAGGGGTAACTGGCCTTCAGGAGTGGGTTTGGGATCTTCTGCTGCAAGTGCAAACTGGCTCCAGCATAACCCCATCAACAGTGTGCCGTGTACCAGTTTGCGGGCCAAAGATTTTTTCGATTGTTGTAGCGCAGCTTGAAGCGACCTAGATTGAAACTGGCTAGATTGTAGCCCCTTGGTGCGTGACTGTGCGGCTCGAAGGTGTGTGGATTGAAGCAAAGAGGGCATGCAGTTGACTCCCGTATTTAACCCGGCTAATTCCATAGTAGGAGGGTGGTCTAATAATCCTAGTGACTAATTTATGGATTAACCTGGCTATGGTAATAAATAGACTATTAAAAATGTGGTTGGTGCTAGAAAAGTAATCAATGTTTGTTGCCGATAATAACGAATATAAAAGGAATCGTCCTGTGAATGAGTGAAAAATGCGCGGTTTTCACCAAAAATTTCCTTATTTAATGACTGCTTAGGGGGGAGGACACATTATTACTGAGGGTGTTGTCGATATTTTTGCTGGAGCGATTGTTATTATCGCTTCGGCAGCCAACGCGACGGGTTGCTGGGCTTGCCGTTTTTTCGGATTTCAAAATACAGCCCACTTTCACTTTGCCCGCCACTATTGCCGACGCTGCTGATTTGTTCTCCGGCATTGACCCAGTCTCCTGTTTCTTTAATCAATGATTGATTATGGCCGTATAAGCTCATGTAATTATCACCATGATCAATAATGATGAGCAAGCCGTAGCCTCGCAACCAATCTGAAAAAACCACCCGGCCGCCGTGAATGGCCTTCACTTTAGCGCCGGCTTTGTTTTTGATGACAATGCCGTTCCATTTTAAGCGACCTTGGGCGCGACGTTGCCCAAAGCGGTGCTTTATCGGCCCCGTCGTAGGCCAGATCAATTGACCTTTACGCTCTTTAAAGGCGACTTTGCCTGCCCCCACCGGTAAGTCAGC
>NVTH01000099.1 GCA_002401525.1 Moraxellaceae bacterium
GCTTATTAGTATGTTCTTTAATTGTCGGTATGTAATGATCGTTATTTAATTATCAATATTTAGTTGCCGCGAATAAGCGTTTTATAGGCAAACTATTTATTTTTAATTTAGTGTATTTTTTGACTCTAGGTTTCGTTAAATAATTCTCGGCCAATAAGCATGCGCCTTATTTCAGAAGTGCCCGCACCGATTTCGTACAACTTTGCATCTCTCAGTAATCTGCCTGTGGCGTAATCGTTGATGTAGCCATTACCTCCTAAGCACTGAATCGCTTGTAATGCCATTTGAGTGGCGTTTTCTGCGGTGTATAAAATCACTGCGGCGGCATCTTTTCGAGCCGTTTCATTGCGGTCACAGGCATTGGCGACTGCGTACAAAAAAGACCGACTGGCACTGAGCGTGGTGTACATGTCTGCGAGCTTGCCCTGCATTAATTGAAATTCCCCAATGGCTTGACCGAATTGTTTACGATCATGAACGTAGGGGATSACTATGTCCAAGCATGCTTGCATAATTCCCACTGGGCCACCGGAGAGAATGACTCGTTCGTAATCCAGGCCGCTCATTAACACGTTCACCCCTCGGTTAACGCCACCGAGTACATTTTCTTTGGGAACGGGACAATCTTGAAAAATTAATTCGCAGGTGTTCGAACCTCGCATGCCTAGCTTGTCTAATTTTTCGCCGCGCGAAAAGCCTTTAAAATCTCTTTCCACGATAAAAGCGGTAAGGCTGTTGGGCTTGTCTTTGCTTGGGGTTTTCGCGTAAATGACATAAACGTTGGCATCAGGACCATTAGTGATCCACATTTTATTGCCATTAAGAAGGTAATGATCCCCTTTGTCTTCGGCAATGAGTTGCATGCTGACGACGTCGGAGCCCGCATTGGCTTCGCTCATGGCCAAAGCACCGATGTATTCTCCGCTGACGAGTTTCGGTAAGTAGTTTGTTTTTTGGGCGTGGCTGCCATTGCGCCTGATTTGATTGACGCAAAGATTGGAGTGCGCGCCGTAACTTAAGGCGATGGAMGCTGAACCTCGGCTGAGTTCTTCCATGACGATGGTGTGTGCTAGATACCCCAGATTGGCACCGCCGAATTCTTCTTCCACTGTAATGCCCAATAATCCCAAGGCACCCAGCTTGGGCCAGAGCGCATTGGGAAAGCTGTTCTCCTGATCAATTTTTGAAGCGAGGGGGGCGACTTCTTTTTCTACAAACTTGCGCGTAGTTTCTTTGAGTAGGCGGATGGATTCATCAAGCCCGTATTGAAGTGTGGGGTACGAGGTGGTCATGGTTTTATTCCGTTAATGTTTTTTCTTCGGTATTTCCCTTTGACGACAAGGTTCCGCTTTAGACTGCTGATATTTGACCCACTGAACAACAGTTTAAATCAAAAATTGGGAACGAGTCTAATCTTAGCTATAACGCGACAGATTTTTATAATGAATTGAGCGGTGGATGGTGTGTTGTTCATGAAATGACCGGGTGTGTGGGTGGGAGCTTCTATACTAATGAGAGTATTCATTCGTATTGGCTGTTGCTATTTTTCTTCTGCCAGAACTGTATTTTTTCTCCGCAATAGATTTTTTTATCCGCAATTTTGGATGAAGCGAAACGAGTTTTATGACCACAGCAAGCCACACCGTATCCCGAGATCGAAAAGTATTGAAAGTGATCGATAAAGACGGGTTGCGGCTTTCCTATTATTCAATTGCGGGGTACGGGGTATTATTTACCTGGATATCCACTTTGGGGGGTGGCTATGAAAGAATGCCGAAATTGTCGGTCACTATTGGGGTTTTGCTGGCGTTATTTTCAATAGGACGGATTGCGATGAATCTGCAGTTCGATTCATTTTATGGCCGGGGGCCGGCGCGTTGGCGGCGTATTTTTTATCTGTTAACGCACCTTCATGCTGGGGTTTGGAGTATTTATTTAGTCTTATTAGTTTTAGTGTTTGAGTTGACCATCAATACATTTTTGGCTTGGATTTATACCTCTGGATTGTGCGCCTCGATTATTATTTCTTCCTCCGCTTACCTTTACACCAATCGGACTTTTATTTCCATATTGTTGCTGCCGTCAATCATCGTGCTGGTGCTTAAAATGGAGATGAATCATGGCCTAATGGCGGTGTGTTTATTGTTTTTCTATCAGTTTTTATTACGCCAAGCGGCGTATTTATTTGCTGTTTTTTGGGATCGTGTTGAGTTGCAGCGCTCGCATCGGAAAAAGTTGGTGGATCTTCAGCTTGCAAGAGAAGCGGGGGATGCTGCGGACCGCGCAAAAAATGAGTTCCTCTCCACCGTGACTCATGAAATTCGAACCCCTATGAACAGTGTGTTGGGCATGCTGACACTGTTACAAGATACTGAGCTATCCAAGGTGCAGCGGGAGTATCAATCCATCGCAACGCTGGCAGGAGAGTCTTTACTGTCGCTTATTGATGATATTTTAGATTTTTCTAAAATCATGTCGGGGAAGATTCGTCTGGAGTCATCGGTGGTTAATTTACGCAGCCTGATTGAAGAGGTTGTGGAAATGCTTGGGCCTGTGGCCCATGAACGGGGTTTGGAGTTGAGCTATATTTGTGATCCCAGTGTGCCGCGCCGGATTCGTGGAGACGCAGACCGTTTGAGTCAGCTGTTGGTGAATCTAGTGAACAACGCATTCAAGTACGCGGTGGATGGCGAAATTATTTTAGAAGTGAATATGACCTTTCCGCGGGTTGATGTTGGCTTGTTACGAGTGCATGTAATCGATCATGGACAAGGCCTTACGCAAGAGCAAAAAGAAAAAATATTCAGCGCCTTTGGGCGCATTGGTGGCGGCAGAGAGGGCGCTATAGGCGGGACCGGTTTAGGGCTGGCTATTTGTAAGGGCATTGTTGAATGCATGGAGGGGGGAATCGGTTTAATCAGTGATGAGTGTACCGGCAGCACGTTTTGGTTTACTGCGCAGATGAAACTTTTTTCTCAACAAACAAAGGCGTTCGTCGCTGATTCGAAGTTGATGGGGCTAAAAGTATTAGCGGTGGATGCGTTGCCGGGAGTGCGGCGGGCATTGCGTACTGAGATCGAGCAGTGGGGAGTCCTGGTGGATGTTATTGACGATTATAACAAAGCGTTGCAAGTGCTTCGTGGTTCCGCTAGAGAAAGCTGTGATATCGATTTGGTGATTATTGGAATGAATATCGACAACAGTAAGGATTGCTTGAATCTGTCATCCATTATGGCCGAGGATCCACGCTTGTCCGAAATGAAGCAAATTATACTCACTTCCTTGGTTCAACGAGGCAGTACGGCGACTATATTACATGCAAGAAAAGTCCCTCAGGCCATTTTTGTGACCAAGCCGATTCATCGAAGTAGTCTCTACAGCGCTTTTGTTCAACTGTATCAGTTGCGGGGAGAGGGGGAAAAGGGCGAGCGATTAACGTTACGTAAACAGGAAGTGACTACACGACATCATGCGATTTTACTTGCTGAAGATAATAAAGTGAATCAAATGGTCGCCAAGGGCATGATTAAGAAACTGGGTTATGAAGTGAAAATTGTCGCCAATGGCAAGGAAGCGATTGGAATTATTGAAGACAAAGCGTTCGATTTAGTGCTGATGGATTGTTTGATGCCGGTGATGGATGGCTATGAGGCCACTCGAGAGATCCGCCGTCGAGAAGAAGGAGTTGATCGGCATATTCCTATTATTGCCATGACGGCGAATACTTTTGAAGGGGAAGAGACTCGTTGTTTTGTGGCGGGGATGGATGACTTTTTAGCGAAACCAGTCAATATTGAAGAATTAGCGGCTAAATTGGATCGATGGTTAGGGGAGGATGTGGGGCAGATAGGGGTGATTCATTCACAACGAAATGGCGATGAAGATAAAGGTCAAAGTGCGTCGTCACATTAAATGCTGGTGCTGTTTTTTCTCTCTTCAGTGGTTGATATTGAAATTGGATTGTTAGGATTTAGTTGGGTTTGAATTAGCTCGTTTTCACATCTGCTGCCGTTATTTTATTTTTCTCTGTGGGTTGTTTGACTGCTAATTTAATCGGCAGTGTGCGGATTCGTTGTTTTGTAGCCACGTAAAGTGCATTGCATACCGCTGGGGCAATGGGCGGCACGCCCGGTTCTCCCACGCCTGTGGGGTCTTCATCGCTGTCTATAATATGCACTTCGATGTCGGGGCATTGGTTCATTCTTAGCATTTCGTAATCGTGAAAATTACTTTGTTTTACCGCCCCGTTTTCGATGCTGATGGCGCCTTTTAATGCGGCGGTTAGGCCGAATATTATGCCCCCTTCCATTTGCGCTCTAACAATATCGGGGTTAATGACCGTGCCGCAGTCAACCACGCAAAATACCTTGTGAACGCTGATTTCCCCTTGTTCGGAAACCGACAATTCCACCACTTGTGCGACGTAAGTAAAAAATGAATACACCTGCGCGATGCCTCGATAAACCCCAGCAGGAGGAGGTTTATGCCAGGACGATTGATGCGCCACTTGATCCAAGACGCGCAATCGACGGGGTTCGTCCGCAAGCAGAGCACGGCGGTATTCGTAGGGATCTGTTTTTGCTTTGTGCGCTAGTTCATCGATAAAGCTCTCAACGATAAAGCCATTTTGAGAGCTGCCCACTGAGCGCCAAAACCCCAAGGGAATGCCTGGGTCATGAGCGACGTATTCGAGTTTAAAATCGTTGATGTGATAGCCGATATGCTCCGCGCCTTCCACTACCGTGGGGTCGGTAATGACATCCAGAACAGCGGGAACCGCTTTACCGAGTAATCCGCGCAAGGTGTGAGGAATCCAATGGGGTAACACGGGCCGCACAAAATCCGCACCAATTTGTGCAACGATCGAGGGCCCGACTATTTTGTGATGCCATGCTTTGGGTTGGCCGTTTGGATCTAGGCTGGCCCGTAATACGTTGTAGCTTGCAGGACGATACCAGT
Organism: Moraxellaceae bacterium; assembly: GCA_002401525.1. Lineage (GTDB taxonomy): Bacteria > Pseudomonadota > Gammaproteobacteria > Pseudomonadales > UBA3067. The sequence goes on from NVTH01000099.1 coordinate 4,960, forward strand.
CGTGTTGCATGTCATCCTCTCTGGACCAGATGACTTGAATGGTGCGTTTGAGCTGCATGGAAATTTCAGTGGCCTCTTCCACAAAATCAGTGCTGATGCGGCGCCCAAACCCGCCTCCGAGTAAAGTGGTGTGTACTTTAATTTGCTGGTGGTCGAAACCACTGAGTTGAGACACCGCTTCTTGCACATTGGCTTGTCCTTGGGTCGGCGCCCAAACGTCTACGCCATCGTCTCTTACTTGCACGGTGGCGTTTTGAGGCTCCATAGTGGCGTGGGCAAGATAGGGCACTTCGTACACGGCTTCCAGTAGATCGTTTGGGTCGAGTGACGTTTCCACGTTGCCTCTGCTTTCAACATTGCGGCCCTCTTGATTGGATTTTTTAGCGAAGTCTCGAGAGATTTGCTCGCTGCTGAGTTGTTTCAATGGACCAGGATCCCAGGTGACTTTCAGTGCATCAGCCCCCTGGCGGCATTGCCAATAGTGGTCTCCGATTACTGCGATTCCTGAGCTGATTTTGAGGACGCTAGTGATGCCGGGTAATTTTAGAACTTGAGTCGTATCATAGCTTTTTACCTCACCTCCGAATGTGGGGCAACGCACCACCACCGCAATCAGAGTGTTGGGGATGTCGACGTCAATTCCAAATAACCCTTGCCCCGTGACCTTTTCAAAATTATCGATTTTAGGCAGTGAGCGACCGATTAATTTGAAATCTTGTTTGGATTTTAAATTCACCGAAGGCTTGGGAAGGCGGCTGGCGGTGGCTACCAAATCGCCGTAAGGCACGCGACGATTACTTAAGCCATGATAGACATAACCGTCTTCTGCTCGACACTGTGTTGCATCAACGCGCCAGTTTTGAGCCGCGGCGTTAATCAATAACTGTCGAGCACTGGCGCCGACTTTACGCAAATTTCGCCACGAAGATTTAACGCTGGTGCTGCCGCCGGTGGCTTGAATCATAAAATCGCGGTTGCTGTAAATACGCGCGGCTGGTGCAAATTCGACGATTACTTTGTCAAGACTGACCTCTAACTCTTCCGCAATTAAAGTGGGCAGCGCTGTGGTCACTCCTTGTCCCATTTCAGATTTATCGACCAATAAAGTGATCACGTTCTTGGAGGAGATTTTAAGCCAAGCGTTGGGAATAAGTTGTCCGTCGGCTCCGAGATGAGGTTGTTGGTCGCATCCGCTCAGGTTGAAACCAATGACTAGACTGCCACCGAGGGCCGCTGAAGACTTTAAAAATTGGCGACGATTTAATTTGCGTTTGCTCATGTTTCGCTACTCTTCAGGTGCGTTGTTAGACGAGGATTAGTAGGCAGAGTTCACTGGAATTAAAGAGGCGCTGGTTTTGGCGGCATTTTTAATGGCTTTGCGGATTCGAGGGTAGGTGCCGCAGCGGCATATATTGCCCGACATGGCCGCATTAATTTCTGCGTCATTAGGATTTGGGATGTCGTTTAACAACGCAACAGCCGACATAATTTGTCCTGATTGGCAGTAGCCACACTGAGGCACATTTTCTTTAATCCATGCTTGCTGAACTGGATGGTCGCCATTTTTTGAGAGACCTTCGATGGTGGTAATGGCTTTATTTTTAGCGAAAGAAATTGGCAAAGAACAGCTTCGGATCGGTTTTCCGTCTAGATGCACGGTGCAGGCTCCGCAGAGACCTTTACCGCAACCAAATTTAGTGCCACGAAGATTTAAGTGATCGCGCAGCACCCACAATATCGGTGTGTTGAGGTCCACGTCTACGGATTGGGGCGCACCGTTTAATTTGAATTTCAGCATAGATGTTGAGATTCTCTGTGGTTGGTTTAGGTTTTTAATGACACTAATAAACCGATGTTATAATTCTACCAACGATTTTGAAAGTAGCGAGAAATTATGTTTACTGGAATAGTGCAGGGCCTCTGTCAGGTGGTGGCGATTCGTAAGTCTGTGAATCTTTGGAGCCTGGATATTGAGTTTACTTTGCCCGAGGTTCATCAATTACAGATTGGTGCCAGTGTGGCCATCAATGGTTGTTGCTTAACCGTTGTTAACGTCGTGGAAGGCAAGGTGACCTTTGATGTGATGATGGAAACTTTAAAAGTCACCGGTTTGGGAAAAATTGCGCAGGGGGAATGGGTGAATTTTGAGCGCTCTGCACGATTGGGCGACGAAATTGGTGGCCACCTTATTTCTGGGCATGTGCATACCACTGCTCGATTGAAAAAAGTTGAAACGCCAGAAAACAATACCCAGCTTTGGTTTGAGCTAGATCAAGACTGGATGAAATATATTTTCAGCAAGGGATTTATTGGCATTGATGGATGTAGCTTAACCATTGGGGAAGTGGCGGGCTGTCAGTTTAATGTCTATTTGATTCCGGAAACATTGCGAGTGACTCGCTTTAAAGCGCTAAAACCAGGCGATGTGGTTAATATTGAAATTGATAACCAAACTCGAGTAGTGGTGGATACCCTTGAATCGGTGCTCGAGCGGGGCGATTTTGGGGGCTTAATTAAGCGTTAGAATTTGAGTCGGCTGTTGTGACATGTCGCACAAAAATTTGTTCTATTAATGAGGCTTAATCATTCGATCTGACGATGGTGTTGATTGCTTACTTGGGTAGGCGACGAGTGTGAATTGAAAAAGCATCTTCGGATAGTTTACCAAGGTTAGTTTATTGTAAAAATGGGCTGTAAAGAGGCTTGAGCTTGAATCTATTGTTAGGTTATATATCTATATAAATCAATTGATTAGCTTGTTTTTCCGCCCCGGGATTGATCGGTTCTCTGGATTCATGCAAAATTTTTAAATTAGACTTGTCCTGATGCGACATACTTCTATCCAGCTCAAACTTAAGGTGGTAAGCTCGCTTGCGACATAGGGCAGGGCTTAAGTGCAGTGCACAGTTCTAACCTAAGCCTGAGTCCAATAAAAAATAATACGATATTTTAATTAGAAGTATAAAAAGTAACTAATCAAGGAGAACAAAATGGGTCGTAAAGTCTGTGTGATCGGTGTTGGCATGACTAAATTTCTCAAGCCAGGCACTAGCCCCGAATATAATTTGATGGCAAAAGAGGCAGGTGAAACTGCTCTTAAACAAGCCGGAATCCCTTACGATAAAATTGATCAAGCCTGCGTAGGTTATGTTTACGGAGAAAGTACTTCCGGAGAGCGTGCAGTATACGAATTGGGATTGACCGGAATTCCCGTTTATAACGTTAACAATAACTGCTCTACAGGGTCTACCGCCCTTTTCATGGCGAAGCAATTTGTTGAAGGTGGCAATGCGGAATGTGTGTTGGCTCTAGGCTTTGAAAAAATGAGTAAAGGGGCATTAGGCGCAACCTTTATGGATCGCTTAAACCCAATGGACAAGCACATGTTGGCTGTTTCTGAATGCCAAGAAATGACTATGGGCACGCCTACTGCCCAGCTATTTGGTGGCGCAGGTCGTGAGCATCAAGAGCTTTATGGAACGAAGGATGAAACGTTCGCTAAAATTGCGGTTAAAAACCGTCGTCACGCAGGCAATAGCGATCGTCCTATTTTCCGTGACCCTTTGACTGTTGAAGAAGTCATGGCTTCTCCTCATCAGTACGGACCCATCACTCGTCTACAATGCTGCCCTCCTACTTGTGGCGCTGCTGCAGCGATCGTTTGTACTGAAGAGTTCGCTAAAAAGCATGGCCATACGAATCCTGTTTACATTGCTGGTATGGCAATGGCGACTGATATGGAATCCACGTTCAACAGCAAATCAATGATTAATGTTGTTGGCAGTGACATGACTCGCAAGGCCGCTAACATTGTTTATGAGCAAGCTGGATTAGGTCCTAAAGACGTTGAAGTGATTGAATTGCATGATTGCTTTACCGCCAATGAGTTGATCACCTATGAAGCGTTAGGACTTTGTGAAAAAGGTGAAGGCGGCAAGTTGGTAGAAGATGAGAAAGTTACCTACGGTGGTGATTGGGTTGTTAATCCATCGGGCGGCTTGTTGTCCAAAGGGCATCCTTTAGGCGCAACGGGTTTGGCACAATGTACTGAGCTTGTTGAGCAGTTAATGGGCGATGCGAAAAAACGTCAAGTAGAAGGCGCGCGGGTTGCATTGCAGCATAACCTAGGTTTAGGTGGTGCGTGTGTTGTCGCCATGTACCGCAGAGACTAGTCCCAAAAAGACTGCTATCGACACTGCAATAAAATAGATTGAAAAGTGTTGGCCTGGACTGCTGGTCCAAAAGAGTAAGTAGTTCAGGCTGACAATTTTGAATCATAAAAAAAGGGAAGCCATTAGGCTTCCCTTTTTTTGTGCTGGTTTTAAATCGCGTAGATTTTAAATAGCTTAGATCACCGCGCCTTTTTCTTTTAATGCTTTCACTTCTTCATCGCTGAAGCCGTAGTCACTTAATACCGAATCGGTATCTTGTCCGGCAAGGCGGGCACTGTTGCGAACTTCCGGCGTGGTTCGGCTGAATCGCGGAGCGGGCGCTGGCTGTGAAACGCCGTCCAATTCGATAAAGGTTTGGCGAGCCACGTTATGGGGGTGGTTCGGCGCTTCGTTAATGGACAGTACTGGGGCGAAACAAACGTCTGTTCCTTCCATAATGTCGCACCATTCGTCACGGGTTTTAGTTTTGAATACTTCCGTGAGCTCTGCTTTAAGTTCGGGCCACTTGGCCGTCATCATTTGAGCGCCAAACTTTTCTGCGTCAACCCCTGTCTTTTCAATCAATAGTTTATAAAACTGCGGTTCGATTGAGCCCAGTGAGATCCATTGACCGTCTTTGGTTTCGTAGGTGTCGTAAAAATGAGTAGCACCGTCGAGCATGTTGGTGCCACGCTCATCGGTGTGCATGCCCATATTTTTAAAGGTGAAAAACATCGACATTAAGGAGGCGGAGCCGTCAACCATGGCAGCGTCTACCACTTGGCCTTCGTTTGATTTTTGGGCCTCTAATAACGCGCATACCATGCCGAACGCGAGGTACATGCCGCCGCCGCCGAAATCACCCACTAGGTTCAGTGGGGGGACTGGTCGCTCACCTTTACGGCCTATGCCGTGTAAAGCGCCGGAAAGAGAGATGTAGTTAATGTCGTGGCCAGCAGCTTGTGCCATGGGACCTTCTTGTCCCCAGCCCGTCATGCGGCCGTAGACCAATTTGGGGTTACGCTTCATGCACTCTTCAGGCCCAATCCCTAATCGCTCGGCAACGCCTGGACGGAAGCCTTCAAAAATTGCGTCTGCGCCTTCGCATAAACGTAGCACCGTTTCAGCGCCTTCTGGAGATTTCAAATTAACGGCAACGGAGCGACGGCCTCGATTCAGTACGTCGTTGGGGATTGCGCCGCCAAGTCCGCCTCCAGATCGATCGACGCGAATCACTTCCGCGCCCATGTCAGCGAGCATCATGCCGCAAAAAGGACCGGGCCCTATACCTGCAATCTCAATTATCTTATAACCACTAAGCGGTCCCATATCGGTATTCTCCTTAATTATGTTGGGAATTTTTTTTAATCTGCTGGGCGAGCGCTCTAGAAAAGCTTGGTTTTAATGGAAGCCGGTCTGAGAGTGAGTTTGATTTTTCGCCCTAATTTTAATTGTTGTGTTGGACATCAAATATTATGAGAGGCCTAGTCTACCGTAAATTCTTTGCGGACAGGAAGGAAAATGGGCAATTAGGGGGTGGGCATGCTTGCGCCGCCTTGAATAAAGTAGAGGCTCAGGGTTGGGTCACTTTTTAGGGCTTAGCAATGAGCGCTAGGGCGATGAATTAACGCGTAAATTCAGTCCTCGGATCTGAATTAAAAGCGTAGCCTTTTCTGGGAGGTCAGTGGATGCGCTGACATCCCTGTAGAACCCGGGTAGTATACGGTCATTTCGATGACTTTCGAGTCGAAGTGAATTTACTGACGCAATGAAAAGGTAGGCAGTTGATGGTGAACGCATTATTTCAAAAGAACGGTAATATTTATACGCCCACAGAAAAAGCTGCGGGCCCGTGGGGACCCTCGATGTTGCATGGTGGGTCTACGGCTGGATTGATGGGGCATGCTATGGAGCAAGTCTCTGGTCGAGATGATTTAAATTTCGCTCGCCTCACGATTGATATGTTCCGACCTGTTCCCATGGCGCCGCTAACGGTTGAATCGAGAGTGATTCGTGATGGAAAACGAGTTCAAGTACTGGAGGCCACGGTGTTTGGAAACGGCAAAGAGGTAGCTAAAGGCACTGCTTTGAAATTGGTGCCCCAAGCGGTTGAAGTGCCGGATGTCGCGGTCCCTCCCGCAAATGCACTCGCCGGGCCCGACGGGATTGAAACCATGTCGATATTCGGAGATCAAGCAGTGGAGAATTTCCCCCCGGGTTTACATCTAAATCTTTTATTAAAACGTATTTCAGGGTTCGGCGGCACAGGTGAAGGAGAGTCCTGGTTTCGTATGCCTGTGCCGGTGGTTGAAGGCATTGAGAATTCCCCCTTTGTGCATATCGCGACGTTATCCGATTTTGGTAATGGCCTTGGGCAGCTGTATGTGAAAAACAGTGCTGGCAGCATCAATGCTGACATTACCTTATATCTGCACCGCATTCCTGACGGTGAATGGGTGGGCTTTAAATCCAAGGCGGTGATGCAGAATCATGGCATTGGCGTAATCACTACCGAACTTTATGACCCTCAGGGGTTAGTGGGCAGTATTTCTCAAGCCATTATGCCCCAGTCGATGCCTTAAGCGCTTGGTGCTAGGGAAGCCGGGCGATTTTTGGATTAAATATTTTGTAGAAGTCGGGCATTAGAGTGAACCCTTGTTCTGCACTTTGGCGGTCTGGAAAGGTTTTATAGTAGACGTGGTAGTAGGTGCGATAGCCGTCTTTACGAATTCGATAGGGCAAGTCTTTAATGCCATTGAAGGTGACGCGGCTATTGTATTGGTACCAGCCTCTGGCGGTGAGTAATTGAATTCCATAAGTATGTTCACCCGTTCCTAACACGCGGTTGGAGGGAGGAATAAAGTGTTCCATTTTCTTGCGTCGTTGAGGCGATTTCCCGTAGCGTACATAACGTTGTGGAAAAGGCGACTCGGCATTGGGGATGAGGGTATTGGCATTCACAAATTCGCGATCGATGAAATTAATCACCGAAGGTTGAGTTTCTTGCATTTGAATTTTGATGGTGCGGGCTAATAGCGCGTAGTCTTGCTCTAGAAGCAACTCGGTATTGGGTATTAGGTCGATGCCAATAGCGGCATAAAGCTGTGAAAGAGAGAGCTTCATTTCAACAAACGCGGCGTATTTTTCAATCTCAGCCATTAAGGCTTTGAGGCGGTAATTGATCAAGCGGTAATATTGAGAGTTTTTATTGATGTTGGCTTTTTTTTCAAAACGGTCTTTAAGTTTCTGGTGCAATAGCGCGTTTCTTAATTGGTATTGATGCGTGGCATAGTGAGCAAAGTACTGTTGTTCAGTGATGTAAAGCTTGGCTGCAATGGTAAGGGACAGTGCCATGGTTTCTAATTCATTGATTTTCTTGGTGCCTTTAATTATTCGAATGCGCGAAGGGGATTTAATGAGCT
>NVTH01000100.1 GCA_002401525.1 Moraxellaceae bacterium
TGGTGTTTGAGTTGGTAGACAACTCCATAGATGAAGCCCTGGCAGGGCATTGTTCTGAAGTAATAGTGACCATTCACGAAGATGAATCGATTACTACTTCCGATGATGGTCGTGGTATTCCGGTTGATATTCATGAAGAAGAAGGCGTGTCGGCTGCTGAAGTTATTATGACTGTGCTACATGCAGGCGGTAAATTTGACGACAACACCTATAAAGTCTCTGGTGGGCTCCATGGTGTGGGGGTTTCAGTGGTTAATGCCCTCTCTGAAAAATTACGACTCACTATTCGCCGCAATAATAAAGTCTATGAACAAATCTATCGTCACGGGGTACCGGACGAGCCATTGAAACCGATTGGTGAAAGCGATTCCACGGGAACCACTTGTCATTTTATTCCTAGTCCAAAGACTTTTCATAACATCAGTTTTAATTTCGATATTTTGGCGAAAAGACTGCGAGAGCTGTCTTTTTTGAATTCAGGGGTACGAATTGTTTTAAAAGACGAACGCTCCGGTGTGGAAGAGGTTTTCCAATACCAAGGCGGTTTAAAATCCTTCGTTGAATATCTAAATCAAAATAAAACAGCGATTCATAAAGTGTTTTATTTCGAACATCAACGTGACGACGGCATTGGCGTGGAAGTAGCATTGCAATGGAATGATTCTTACCAAGAGAATATTCTTTGTTACACCAATAATATTCCTCAGAGAGATGGAGGCGCCCATCTTGCGGGGTTTAGAGGGGCGCTTACGCGAACTCTCAATAACTACATTGAAAAACAGGGCATTGCTAAGAAGGAAAAGGTAGTCACTATTGGGGATGACGCCCGCGAAGGTTTAACAGGAATAATCTCAGTAAAAGTACCGGACCCTAAATTCTCATCGCAAACTAAAGACAAATTAGTGTCTTCTGAAGTAAAAAGTGCGGTTGAGCAAACTATGGGGGAGCTACTCAGTGATTATTTGATGGAGAATCCTCAGGAAGGCAAAGCCATTGCTACCAAGATGGTCGAAGCAGCTAGAGCTAGAGATGCAGCTCGAAAAGCGCGAGAGATGACTCGTAGAAAAGGCGCCTTAGACATTGCAGGGCTGCCAGGGAAATTGGCCGATTGCCAAGAAAAAGACCCCGCGCTCTCCGAGCTCTACATAGTGGAAGGGGACTCTGCTGGCGGTTCCGCTAAGCAGGGCAGAAACAGGAAAACCCAAGCCATTTTGCCGTTAAAAGGTAAGATTCTAAATGTAGAAAAAGCGCGCTATGAAAAAATGCTTTCTTCCGCAGAAGTAGGCACGCTCATTAAAGCGTTGGGGTGCGGAATAGGGCGGGACGATTTTAATATCGAAAAACTCCGCTACCACAACATCATCATCATGACTGATGCGGATGTGGATGGTTCTCATATTCGAACCCTTTTGCTTACTTTCTTTTTCCGACAAATGCCTGAGCTGGTGGAAAATGGCTACATCTATATTGCCCAGCCACCGCTGTATAAAGTGAAGAAAGGTAAGCAGGAACAATATTTGAAAGATGAGAGCATGCTGGAGGAATATTTAACTCAAGCGGCTTTGCAAAATACATTGCTTTACCCCAGTCCAGACTCTGCGCCCATCAGTGGAGTGGGCTTACAAGATTTAATATATAAATATCAAAAGGTTATGACTAATATCGGGCGCTTGTCGAGGTTTTATCCTGTGGCGTTGTTGGAAAACCTTATTTATATGCCCATTGTGGATGAGGCGTTAATTTCGAATGCAGATGCGATGCAGGGCTGGGCTGAAAAGCTTTCAGAAAATTTAAATAAAAACACTGATCCCTCTGTTCGTTACAACGTGGCCATTAAAAAGGAATCTGAGCGGGATTATTATTATCCTGCAGTACAGTTAGAAACTCACGGCATTCGCTACGATCACCCACTTTCCTTTAACTTTTTCCACTCTAAAGAATATCTGGAATTTACGGCGCTTGGAGCGGATTTAGAGGGCTTATTGAATGAAGATGCATTCGTGAGGCGGGGTGAAAAGGAACAGGCTGTGGAGAGCTTTAGAGCGGCTGTAGATTGGTTAATGGTGGAGGCTCGTAAAGGTCAAGTTATCTCCCGCTACAAAGGGCTAGGTGAAATGAATCCTGAGCAACTCTGGGACACCACCATGGATCCTGAGACTAGAAGAATGCTTCAAGTGACCATCGAAGATGCTATTTCAGCGGATCAAATTTTTACCACGTTGATGGGGGATCAGGTAGAACCTCGAAGAGTATTTATTGAAACTAACGCGCTGTCAGTTTCTAACTTGGATGTATAGTGTTTGTGGTGTTGTATGGATTTCTTTCATAGATTTAAACTATAAAGCGCTTTTAAAATAATTAACAAGTGACAATAAAAAGGCTCGGTAAGATTATTATCTTATCGGGCCTTTTTAATGTTTAAGTTTGATAATCCGCAAATGCAAAGGAATGTTATTACCAAGCATCCAATATTTTATTATTTTTGAGTGCTTATACGAGCGTAATTTTCTCGAATCCATTGTTCAACTTCAATCGTCACTTCCTTTGCTTTTCGTCCTTCTGTTAGGATTTGTGGTCCGATCACAACGTCAATGGTGCCAGCAGTCTTTTTTAAGCGTTTTGCTGGGCAAAATTCGCCAGCATTGTGCACCACAGGGGTAATTGGATAAGCAGTTTTTGTGGCTAATAATGCGCCGCCGGAAGAATATTCAGAAGGTTGTCCTGGATCAATGCGAGTGCCTTCAGGATAAATAACAATCCAGCTTCCTTGGTCAAGTTTTTCCTTGCCTTGACTGACGATTTGTTTGAGCGCTTTTATTTTTTGTTCACGGTCAATAATAATAGGTTCAAGAAGTTTTAAACTGTGGCCAAATAATGGAATTCGGATTAGGGATTCTTTAAGCACAGTGGTTTGAGGCTTAAACAATAAATGTAAGTAAAAAGTTTCCCAAGAAGATTGGTGATTACATAACACCACGCCGTTACCTTTAGGCATATTTTCCAGACCTGAAACACGGTAATTAACGCCACAAAAAAATTTTAGCAGAGCAATATTCATGCGACACCAAAGAGTAATAAACCAATGGCGTTGTTTAAAGGGTAAAAAAGGCCCAATAGTTAGACTTAACAGGGCGTGAGTAATCGTTACCACGGTAACCGAAAGATAATAAAGCACTGCACGAATGGTGTTCATAGTAATGACTCAATATTAAATTCATGTCTTTAGAGAATTGATTGTTATTATGCACGGTTATTACTGCAGTTATTGTTTAGCATCACTGCGGTAATAACTCTGTGTTAATAAAACCCATCTAGTTTACGCAGATTTTTCTTTCTAATACCTTATTAGATTTATGTCACCGATAAAAAAAGTATTATTGATCTAATATTGCGTCTACCGCTTGAGCAAGGTTTTCATATTGAGGCACTGACTTTAACAATGGATCTTGTAAAGCCAGAGTTCTCTGTCCCTTGCCGGTTAAAACTAACATGGGCTTACAATTGCCAGCGATCGCTGCTTTCAAATCACTAATCGAATCGCCAATAAAAGGCACACCTTGTAGCGGTTGTTTTAATTGCTCAGAAATTTGAGTTAATAAACCAATTTTTGGTTTGCGGCAATCACAGCCTTCATCCGGGTGATGGGGACAATATTTAATGGTACTAATGTGTCCCCCTTCAGCTTCAACCAGTGCGCACATTTTATCGTGCATTTGTTTTAAAATATTGTCACTGAAATACCCTCTAGCCAACCCGGATTGATTAGTGGCGACGGCGACTTTATAGCCCGCCTTACACAATCGAGCAATTGCTGCAGCACTATCAGGAATAATATTCCACTCGTCAACCGACTTAATGTATTGATCAGAATCAAAATTAATGACGCCGTCGCGATCTAGAATTACTAATTTTTTGTCAGCCAAGATAAAGACCCTTACCCTTTCTATTGCGTTAGCATGGAAATGTCAGCTACTTCAGAAAATAAACTCTGCAATTGCGATAGCAAAATAAGGCGGTTTTCCCGGACCTCGGGATCATCGGCCATSMCCRWGACGCCATCAAAAAAGTCGTCGATAATGGTGTGTAAATCGGCCAAAGATTTTAGTGCTTGGGTATAAGCTCCTTGTTTAAAGAAGGGCGTCACCTCAAGCAGTTTTTTCTCGAGCGCTTTCGCTAGTTGAATTTCTAGGGTTTCGGACAGTAGTGCGAAGTTTAAGGATTCAAGGGCGAAATTTTTATCTTGTTTATTGAGAATATTTTTAACCCGTTTATTAGCCGCGCTCAAAGACTTGGCTTCGGGTAAAGTGCTGAATTCCTGTACTGCCAAAATACGCTGATGGAAATCCAAGGGCCTGCTTGGGTTCTTGTTTTCAACCGAAATTATGATGGGGGTACTAATCCCTTGCTCTTTATAGTGGGCGCGATATCGACTGCTAAAAAATTCAAGCAACGGCGTTTGAACTTCCACGGCACCTAATTTAGATTCAAATAATTGTTCAGAAAAACCGATTAAATCTTTTAAATCCAGGTTTAAGGCTTTGTCGATGATGATTCGGATTATTCCTAAGGAAGCTCTGCGTAACGCAAAGGGATCTTTATCACCGCTAGGTATTTGGCCGATTGCAAAGATTCCTACCAATGAATCAAGCCGATCAGCGATTGCTAGTGCACAACCCTCTAAAGTGGAGGGCAAAGAATCGCCTGAAAACTTAGGTAAGTAGTGTTCCCGAATCGCAATGCTTACTGCGTAGGATTCATTAGCGTGTTCAGCGTAGTAGCTGCCCATAATGCCTTGTAAATCCGGAAACTCACCGACCATATTGGTGGTGAGATCTGCTTTACACAGTAAGGCAGATTTTTCAGTGGATGCGACGTCCGCTTTTATTTGCTGGGCAATATAGACCGAAAGTTTCGCGACGCGCTTAATTTTTTCTCCAACACTGCCGAGCTTATATTGGAAAGTGACGTGATCTAATTTATCGGCGAAACTTTGCAAGCTGTGTTTTTTGTCTGTGTCGAAAAAGAATTTAGCGTCCGCTAAACGAGGTCTAATAACCTTTTCATTTCCAGAAACTACATTTTCTGCGGCTTTACTTTCAATATTGCAAATGGTCACAAACAATGGCAATAAACGATTGTTGTTATCCACAATGGGAAAATATTTCTGATGTTCCTGCATCGCTGAAATCAAGGCTTCCTGAGGCACCTCTAAAAACTCTTTATCGAATTTTCCTACCAATGCCACCGGCCATTCTACCAACCCGGTTACTTCAGAAAGTAAGTCTTCGTCTATTATCGGTTTGGCGGTGGTGGATTGACTTGCGTTAATCACTTGTTGGCGAATTTGTTCTTTACGTTTGGAAAAGTCAGCAATAACTCGACCGTCTTTTTCTAGCACGATTTCATATTGCTTTGGATTTAAAACGGTTAATGCATTAGGGGCGTGAAAGCGATGACCGTAAGTTTGATTGGACGACCGTTTACCCAATAGTTCGCATGGAACAATAGCGTCACCGAATAAAAATAGAATCCAATGTACCGGTCGGGTAAAACCTTCCCGGCCATTACCCCACCTCATACGTTTAGCAATGGGTAATTGATTGATTACCTGCTGAGCTATTTCTGGTAATAATGATTCGGTTAACTGGCCTTCTTGGTCTTTCCTAAAGACTAGCCAGCTGCCTTTTTCTGTTTCCAATAGTTCGAGATCGGCAAATTCAACGCCACAGGATTTTGCGAACCCGAGGGCGGCTTTGCTTGGATTACCTTCAGAATCTTTGGCCGCTTTGACGGAAGGTCCTTTGCGTTCAATCTTCTGGATCGGTTGTTGAATAGCAAGGTTTTCGATATGAACGGTGATGCGTCTAGGGGTGGCGTAACACTTAAATGCAGAAAATTGTAAATTGTTGTCGTTTAACGCCTGGGTAAAAAGTTGACCGAAACTTTCTGATAAAAAATATAAACTTTTCGAGGGCAGCTCTTCAGTGCCTATTTCGAATAATAAATCCTTCACTGCGCCGCTCATTTATTCTCTCCTGCTTGGACCTGAGCCAATACTTGATCTCTTATTTTTTCATCTGCCAGTGGAAACCCTAGGGCGCGACGTGATTCAAAATAAGTTTCCGCGACAGCTTTCGCTAAACTACGCACTCGAAGCATAAAACGTTGACGTTCAGTGACTGAAATAGCGTGACGAGCGTCCAGTAAATTAAATAGGTGCGATGCTTTTAAAACGAATTCATAGGCTGGCAATGCCAAGCCTTTATCAATCAGTGACTGACTTTCTTTTTCGCAGCGGTCAAATTGATCAAACAGGCTGTCTATATCGGCGTGTTCAAAATTGTAGGCAGACATTTCCACTTCATTTTGATGGTAAACGTCGCCGTAGGTGACCTTGCCGAATTTTCCTTCAGTCCACACTAAATCAAAAATACTGTCCACGCCTTGCAGGTACATAGCAATGCGTTCCAAGCCGTAGGTAATTTCCCCCATTACCGGAAAACAATCAATCCCTCCGACCTGTTGAAAATAAGTGAATTGGGTGACCTCCATGCCGTTTAGCCAAACCTCCCAACCTAGCCCCCAAGCGCCTAAGGAAGGAGATTCCCAGTTGTCTTCCACAAACCGAATGTCATGTACCAGTGGGTCGATGCCGAGCATTTTAAGCGATCCCAGATAAAGTTCTTGGATTTCTTCAGGGGAGGGCTTAATCACCACTTGGAATTGGTAATAATGCTGCAGACGATTGGGGTTTTCACCGTAGCGTCCGTCGGTAGGTCGGCGACAAGGTTGAACGTAGGCAGAAGCCCACTTTTCGGGGCCAATGGCACGTAAAAATGTCGCGGGGTGAAACGTACCGGCACCGACTTCCAAATCCAGCGGTTGGTTAAGAATACAGCCTTGTTCGGCCCAGTATTCTTGCAACGCTAAAATGAGTCCTTGGAAGGTTCGGCCGGGGTTATTGATGGAAGACGGGGTATTACTCATGATGGGTCCATTGGGGGGTGATCCGGAGCGAGTTTCTGATCTCAAAGCAGCCGAGTATACCTTAATTAATTCGCTTCTGTGAGTTTGAGAATAGCCTCTCTAAAAGTGTCTATTAGGCAAGGTAGACGGGAAAATTCAGGGCAGGTAGACGGAAAAATTTGCGCCGCCAAATCGATCACTACTCCCTAGTTTGATATAGCCGGAGATGCCTTTATTTTCGTGGCAGGCGGCAATTTCTGATGCAAAGTAGAGTCCTAATCCGGTATTGGATCCTTCACTTTCTAGAGGGTTAGAGAAGTCTTGTTGCGCTAGTAAATCCTTGGGATAGCCTTCGCCATCATCCTCAACGGATAACACCATGAAGTCATTTTCTTTTCGTGCACTCAGAACAATGTGTTGCTGAGCGAATCCCAATGAATTATGGACCGCAGTATCAACAATGCAAGAAATCAGGTTTTCGTCGAAAAAAGCGGCGAGGGTTTCGTCGCATTGATATTCGATGGCAATTTTTTTTGCCTTACACGCGGCATTATGTTGTACCGATTTTTCTTCCAGGAAATCCTCCACACCGTGTTGGATTTGTTGCGGTCGAAGTTCTTTTTGATTGAGTTTATACAAGGCCAATAAGCGCATTAGCTCATTGCCGATATGGGTGGCATCTTGTTTAAGAAAGACTATTTCGTTGTTGCTGTCAGGATGTTGAGTTTGTAATAATTCGAGACGAAATATCATCGAATTAATTTGGTTTTTTATTTCATGGATGGATGAAGATAAAAGTATGGAAATATCAAGGCTTTTTGAAGACATCTAAACAACCTGTCATCTGGGAGAGTCAGTCAATTTTAGGGTTTATTTCAATTCATATTTCTTATAGAGAGTGTGTAATTTTTTATATCTTGCAAAATTGGAATCATTGGCGGCGATGTCTTCCAATTTTTTAAAATAAAAGGTGCAGTCTTTAACTAATAGTTTGTTGGGACCTTCTGTTTCCAATAGTTTGATACAGGCTTGTGTGGCATTAAGTATTGCGCTGATGCTTGGATTAGGATCTTGAGTGGCTTTACGAAACGTGGCGACTGCATCTCGAAATTTTCCAGCTTTGAAATATTTAACCCCTTCGGCATTAAGAGTATCAAAATTAATTAAACTAGAGTCGTATTTTTTTCGGTATTCTTCGGCTTCTTTATCTTGGTGGTTGGCTTCCAAGCATTCCGCCATTGCGATGCCTAAATGATTAGGCAGGTCCTCTCCATATTCTTCAATAATCTTTAAAGATTTCTTAATATATCTTTCAGCTTCTTTTTGTTTGTCTTGGTTGGCGCTGGTTTCTCCTCTCAATATGGTAGAGTGAAGAGCAATGTCTTTCTGATTACCGTAGTCTTTTTCAAGAGCTTCGAGGGTACGAATGGCCTCAGTGCAAGCGTCTCTTCCTGGACGCCCTTTGAAATTCTTGATTTTATTTTGCAGCGCTTTGGTTAAGCCAGTATAATTACCGGAACTTTTAAAGCAGGAATCTTTTCCTAGACTGACTGCTTTTCGATAGGCTTTCTCGCCAGCTTCCCAATCTTCAGTAATCGCGGATACCCTACCGAGTTCGTTTTGGCGAAGCACAGACTTAGGGGATTGTTTAACCGCCTGGAGTAAACTTTTTTGAGCCAGTTCGAATTTTTGTTCCGAGGCATAAACTTTGGCTAACCAATCATGAGCTTCGACATTTCTTTTGTCTTCTTTTGCTAATTCTTCGAAGATTGCTTTCGCTTCGTCGTGTCTATTATCATAAAAGGCACATTTACCCACGCCTAATTTTGCCCAGGGTATATAGCGTATTTCTAACACGTCGTTAAATAATTGCTCAGCCTCTTGATACCGCTCTAATTTGAGTAATAATTTACTTTTAAATCGATACGCTTTAATTTGAAATTTGCTTTCCACCGCGATAATTTTATCGCAGGCTTCAACAGCTAAATCCGGCTTTCGACTGTCAATGGCTTTGTCGATTTCTTGAAAGGCTTGCTTATCGCGAACTATTCTATCTAATCTACTTTTTAGATTTTCGTGGGTAATAGGTTTAGTAATATAACCGTCGGGTTCATATTCTAATGCGCCCATTACCATTTCTACAGTCGTGGCCGCAGTGATCAATACAAAGATAGAGGATGCTTTTAAGAGGCCGCTGTGGCGAGTTTCTTCTAAAACTTGTTGGCCGTCTTTGCCTTTTCCAAGTTCGTAATCACAAAGCACAATATCAAAGTTGCCGGCGATGATTTTACTAATGCCTTGATCACCACTGGTAGCTGTTTCAACATTATTGGCTCCGAATAACTTCATCATCTGTTTCAGGGACGAACGAAATTCCGCATGGTCTTCAATAATAATGAATTTTTTCTTATGGTAATCGATAGTGCGCTTCATCATAACAAATGGGGCCACTGCTAATTGGACATCATTGCTAAAAGTCTAGAGAGGTATTGAGGGATTCGCCACTAAACTTGGGGCTCATTAGCTTTAGTATGTTGTTATTTAAGGGGCGTTGAGTGATAGGAAATGGTGGTTTATAACTAATTGTTATGACCCTATGGGTTTTCAATACTGAAGGCTAATTTTTAACAATGATTCCGCTTTGGCCGGGTTTATTCGGGCAATGTTGGGGACGTTCAAAAGTTTCTAATTGTGTTAAGCCGTTAAAATGTTCTACAAGCTGGTTATCTTTGAGAAGAAATTGAGAATTTTTAGGACCGCCGTGGCTGGGGGAGTCTAAATTATGAGATTGATAGAAAAGTACGCCGTTAGGCTTTAAGGCATTTTTTAGAGGATCAAATATTGAAGACGCCAGGAAATAGGAAACTACTATTACGTCAAAGGAGTTTTCTGGAGGGGGATTCTCGAAGACATCGATTACTTTAGGAGTGATGGGTAACTGTTGTTGTTTTACGATTGCTTCCAGACGAGAAATGGCTTGTTGAGAAAAGTCCCAGGCGGAAACGGTAAAGCCTCTTTGGCTCAGAAAAATTGCATTGCCGCCGAGTCCGCAGGCGAGATCGAGGGCAAGTCCAGAAGGGGGCAAGTAATGATGAAAATCAATCAGTAATGAACAGGCTTGCGCTTGTAAGGCGTTATTTTGATAACGTTGATCCCATTTCTGTTGCCTGGCAAGTATGGTTTCTTTCATAAGGGGATAGTTGAGTGAGGTTTATCGGCGCCAGAACATTGGGCTAAAAAGCACCAGCAGGGTAAATACTTCGAGTCGTCCTAATAACATTGCAAAACAAAGAATCCATTTCGCATAATCATTGATGTTGCCATAGTGTTCGGAGACTGCACCGATTCCTGGGCCAAGATTATTGATGCTTGCGGCCACAGCGGAAAATGCCGTATCGAAATCAATACCGGTGGCCATCACTGCCATCAGTAAGAAAATAAACAGGGCAATGTAAACCCCCATAAACCCCCACACCGCTTCAATGACTCGATCCGGCACGACTTTAGAACCTATTTTGATTAGGATCACCGCATTGGGGTGGATTAAGCGTTTTATCTCTCTCAACCCTTGTTTGTACATCAGTAAAATACGAATAATCTTGACGCCGCCTCCGGTTGAGCCGGCGCAACTGCCCGCAAAGCTGGCGAAGATTAATAGAAAAGGCAATAAACTCGGCCACAAGGAAAAATTAGCCACGCTATATCCCGTGGTGGTGGCGATTGAAATGGTTTCAAATAAACCGTAGCGAAGGGAGTCGGTCCAGCTGTCGTAGGTGCCGGTGATTTTTAATACCACGCAAGTGATCACTGCCGTGCTGAACAATAAAAATAAAAACAGTTTGGCTTCAGGGTCACGGAAGTAATGGAATACCGATTTTCGTCGCCAAGCGAGGAAATGCAGGGCGAAGTTAATGCCGGACAACACCATAAACAACATGGTGATGGCTTCGATGGAAGCACTGTTAAAGTAACCAATACTTTGGTCGTGAGTAGAAAAACCTCCGATCGCGACGGTGGAGAAACTATGGCAAATGGCGTCAAACAAAGTCATTCCAGCCCACCAGTAACTGAGTCCACAGGAAACCGTTAAAGTGAGGTAGATAATCCAAAGGGTTTTTGCGGTTTCTTTTATCCGCGGGGTCAGCTTGGTGTCTTTTACCGGACCCGGAGTTTCTGCACGATAGAGCTGCATGCCGCCAATGCCTAACATCGGTAGTACTGCGACGGCCAGGACGACGATCCCCATTCCGCCCAGCCATTGCAACTGTTGGCGGTAGTAGAGCAATGACTTGGGCAGGTCATCGAGATGAGTAATCACCGTGGCACCGGTGGTGGTCAGTCCGGAGAGGGATTCGAACACTGCATCAGTGAAGCTCATGTCGATGTGAGTGGAGAGTACTAAGGGAATCGCACCGAACAGGGTCAATACCACCCAAAACAACACCACTACTAAAAATCCGTCGCGGGTTCGAAGCTCTGTTTTGCGACTCTGAACCGGCAGCCAGCTGAATAGTCCAGTGAAAAGAGAGAGTGCAAAGGCCATTAAAAAGGTGTCTCGGCCGCCGTCGTCGTAAATCAGTGACACTAATAAAGGAGGCACCATGGTGAAACTGAATAACATCAGCAATACGCCGGTAATGCGCAACACAACGGATAAATGCATAAAATTCTAGGGCCTTAAAAAAATGTAATACCCACGGAGAATAATCGTTCTACGTCTCTAATGCGCTTTTTATCGATTAAAAACAGAATCACGTGGTCGTTCGATTTTACAATGACATCGTCGTGGGCAATGATCACTTCATTGTCGCGCACGATGGCACCAATGGTGGTGCCTTCCGGTAAATCAATGTCTGCAATGGCTCGGCCCACTACTTTGGAGGAGCGTTTATCGCCGTGGGCAATGGCCTCGATGGCTTCGGCCGCCCCCCGGCGTAAGGAATGAACATTGACGATGTCGCCTCGGCGGACGTGGGCCAGCAAGCTGCCAATGGTGGCTTGTTGAGGGGAAATGGCAATGTCGATATCACCGCCTTGCACCAAATCAACGTAGGCGGAGTTATTGATCAAGGTCATGACTTTACGAGCCCCAAGCCTTTTTGCGAGCAAGGAGGACATAATATTGGCTTCGTCATCATTGGTAAGGGCGAGGAAGACATCGGTTTCTTCGATATTTTCTTCGAGCAGTAACTCTTGATCCGATGAAGAGCCGTGAATCACAATGGCGCGATTTAAATTGGCGGAAAGCTGATGGCAACGGCTGGCATTGTGATCAATGATTTTTACTTGATAACGGGATTCAATGGCTTCGGCCAAGCGTTCGCCGATATTGCCGCCCCCCGCAATGATGATTTTACTGTAGCCGTGTTCCAGTTTACGCAGCTCACTCATCACCGCCCGAATATGATTTTTGGCGGCGATAAAAAACACCTCGTCGTCTACTTCGATGGTGGTGGAGCCTTCGGGCATGATGGCTCGATCGCGTCGAAAAATAGCCGCCACTCGGGTGTCAATGGAAGGCATGTGTTGGCGTAGAAAGCGTA
>NVTH01000101.1 GCA_002401525.1 Moraxellaceae bacterium
AAAGGCCGGAATTGTTAAAAGAGGTTGTCACCGCGACCTTCAAATCGCTTGCTTGTGCGGTGAACGCTGAACTAGAAAGAATAATTAGAGTCGATGCGATAATATTTTTTTTCATGATAAATGCTCCGTTATTTATTTGAATGTTGCTGCCAACGGAAATAATTAAAGCAATTAAAGTGGGCGTTGGAGCGATTGAAATAAGGAGCGTTGACGATGAAATGTGGCAAATTATGGCAGCGGTCTATGGGCAGTTGATTCTCTTTAGCGCCATAGGATTGCCACTGTTACTGACTCTACTCATGTCGGCGCCTTCTGAAGAGATAGAGAGACAAAGTGACTAGGCGAATTAAAGTATTCAGGCTACTATCGCTATCTTCCAACCACTAATCTTATCTGTCCACCGTCCTAAATGAGATCCATTTTCATGAGTAAATTTATTGCTATCGTTGAAGACGAGGAGCATATCGCGGCTAATTACCGGGATGCTCTGCAGCGTCATGGATTTCGGGTGGGCGTATTTACGAATCGTTTAGAGGCGATGGCTGAATTTGAGCGGCAGCTGCCTGACCTCGCCATAATTGACGTTGGTTTAGGCGATGAAGTGGAGGGAGGCTTCGAGCTATGTCGAGATTTACGCAGTCGTTGCCCGGAATTGCCCATTGTCTTTCTTACCGCTAGAGACAGCGAATTGGATATTATTTCCGGTTTACGTCTAGGGGCGGACGATTACTTGACCAAAGACATTAGCCTAGTGCATATGATCGCTCGTATCGTGGCCTTGTTTCGCCGGGTAGAAGCGCTTTCGAAACCGGTGAATATCGAGCAGGTGATCACTTGCGGTGCGCTGTCGATTAACCTCGAGCGTATGACAATGGTTTGGCGGGAAGCAGCGGTTGATTTAACGGTTACAGAATTTTGGATTGTGCATGCATTGGTAAAGCACCCCGGTCATGTGAAAAATAGAACTCAATTAATGGACGCTGCTAATGTGGTTTTGGACGACAACACCATTACCTCTCATATCAAAAGGGTTCGTAAAAAGTTTCTTGCATTAGACCCGGATTTTGATTACGTGGAAACAGCCTATGGCCTCGGCTATCGTTGGCGAGCTGATACACAGTGAAGTTAAAAAGCCAATTATTGGTGGTTAGCTTAGTCATGCTTTTCATTCCTTGGGCGGGCTGTCAGTTTGTTAAAGAAGTGGAGGGGGTATTAAGGCACGGACAAACTCAATCCCTGAAGGCCTCGGCCAATGCCATTGCTTCTTCGCTGACAGATAAATTATCGCTTATTTACTTTCCACCGAGTCGTTATAAAGCCGATGAAAGCGCGTTTAATTCACTTTTCGTGGCTCGGTTTGATTCTGACATTGTCGTGGATGGATACGATGATGGCTGGCCCGACGTATCGCCCCATGTATTCGAAAATGACGATATCCCAGGTTCCCAGAAAATTGCGCTTAGACTCGGGTTGTATCAAGAGAATTACTATTTATATTTTTCAATCACTGATTCAGAGGTGATTTACCATAATCCGACATTACCGACTCAAGGCAATGGGGATCGTGTGGTTTTAGTCATGGGGGGGCACCACTCTCCTTCTCGACAATATCTGATTTCGAATTCGGCGCCAGGAAATATTGTCGCCAAAACCTTTAACGCAGGGCAACAGAAAAAGGTGGCTGCACGCGTCGAATATGGAATTAGCGGCGTCTGGCAAGACACGGCTGATGGGTATGACTTGGAAATTAAAATCCCTCGAGCATTAATGGATCATCGGTTTGGTTTTAGTAGTATTGATGAAAGAGGAGCGAACGGTCCTTATAGTACCGGCGGGTTCGCTAATGTCGTTGGAAATCTTGCACGCGATGCCGGCAATCAGCCGAGCCCATTGGCTCCCTGGATTGTTCAACCGAATATCCCGCTAACTGATTCTTTAGCCGTTTTTAAGGAAAAAGGATTGACGCTAAAAATTATTGATCGATTCGGTTGGACGGTGGCTGATGTTCGAGGTTCGAAAATAAAGACTTCGGCGTTAAACCCTCCTTCTCAAACAGACAATCAGAGCAGTCATTGGTTCGTGAAACGTTTATTCCGAATCATACTGGCGACCGACTCATTGCCTTCGATGGATCAGTTCGAAAACGATGAGGTTTCCTTTAGCGCTTCACAGAGGAAACACGCTTCAATTTTTCAACCCAATAAACCCGGCCGTTTGGAGCGAGCGGATTTGGTGTCAGCGCTTAATGGTGAAAGTGTCGCCCAATATTCCAAGAGTCTGCTGTCAGTCACTGCGCCTATTTATAATGGACGCGAGGTCATTGGGGCTTTGCTCGTGGAGCAAAGTAGCGAAGAGTTTTTGTCACTTGCGGATAATGCTTTTGGTCGATTACTTTATTCGAGTTTTGTGGTCATGAGTATTATTGGGTTCGGTTTGTTAAGCTACGCTTCATTATTATCTTGGCGTATAAAGAAGTTAAGTGATTCTGCTCGAGATGTAATAGGCAGCGATGGTGTTTTAAAATCGAATTTCCCTGTCAGTGCCGCGAAAGATGAGTTGGGGGATTTGTCTCGGAATTATGCGCAGCTTATTTATCGGGTCAAACAAAGCAGTGATTATTTGCGAAGTTTAGCGCGCACCTTGTCCCACGAATTACGCACCCCCATTGCCATTGTTCGCTCTTCACTGGATAACTTAGAGAATGAGCCGCTTTCGGAAGACGGCGTTCGGTATGCCGCTCGAGCCAAAGAAGGAGTTGAACGGCTGAGCTTTATTTTAACCGCCATGAGTGAAGCGAATCATGTAGAGGCGAGTATTGAACACAGTGAACGAGTTGAATTTGATTTGTTTTTGTTATTGGCTGAGTTAATGCAAGCCTACCAATCAGTCTACGCTGATTTTAATTTTCAATTTGAAGGCATTGATATTGAAAGTGTTGAAATTGAAGGTGCAGATGCAGATGCAGGGGTCGACATTCATGACGCAGCGTATGAACCTCGTATGATGTGGGGCGTGCCCGAGCTAGTAGTCCAAATGTTAGATAAAATAATGGATAACGCAGCAAGCTTTTGTCCTAAGGGCGGGATGATTAAATTTATTCTTTTGATCGAGGCAAGCGGCTATCGATTAACCCTTGCCAATGAAGGGCCGCTGCTGCCCAAGGAAATGCTCGGCCAATTATTTGATTCAATGGTTTCAGTACGCAATAAGACCGTGACTAAACCTAAACCCCTTCAAAGAAACTCATCGAAAGAAAATAAGACGGAGGAAACGCATTTAGGGCTAGGGTTGTACATTGCTCGACTCATTGCTGAATTTCACGGCGGCTCGATTCACGCTGCGAACTTGGAAGATGGTCGTGGGGTTAAATTTGAAGTGACATTGGCTGCGGGGGCGGCCGGGTAATTAAGCTCAGGTTTCATTCTTGGTTTCTGCTTCCTTCCGCAGGCACAAAAAGTTGTTCTAACAAATATTTTTTAAATAAGGGATTAAAGTCTTGTTTTTGCAATGCGTGTTCCATGCATAACAGCCAAGCATCTCGTTCAGAAAGACCAATGGCAAGATGACGATGAGCTAATGGAATCCTGATTTTTCCGTATTTGGCTTGGAATAATTTCGGCCCCCCCAGCCAGCCGCAAAGAAAACGTGCGAGTTTGTCGCGGGATTCCTCAAGGTCTTCAGGGTGCATGTCTCTAATTAATTTAGCTTCCGGAAGCACTTCCATTTCGTCGTAGAAAGCGTCGACTAATTTCCTGACCCCGGGTTCTTGGCCTGCGGCTTGGAATGAGGCATCTTTAACGCCATATTGCGGTGTCTCTTGAGTTGGAGCCATTCATTATCTCGGTAAATTTACGGTGGATTAAACGGGGTTTACACGGTGCGTTGATATTAAAGAGATAGGCTCAATCCCATGCCTAATTTTCTCGAAGCCGTTGTTCGTAACGCAGGTTCACTAGGTTCCCTGATACCATCAGACAGGCTCCGGCAAAGACAAACCAATCAATCATTTCTTCATAAAGTAAAAAGCCAATCAAGGCGATTAATGGCAAGCGTAGAAAATCCATTGGGACTACGATTGTAGCATCTGCGAGTGATAATGCCTGGGCTAAACAGTAATGTGCCACCAAGGCGCAGGCAGCGACAATGAGGAGCCAAACCCACATCATCCCTGAAGGTGTCTGCCAATCCAGAAGGCTAGGGATAAGGCCTAATGGAAGTTGCATGAGGGACATGTAGAAAATAATGCTCAGAGGGCTGTCGTGGCCGCTGAGCTTTTTGGTCAGAGTGTGGGCAAAGGCATAACATACCGCGCCCGCCAGCACTGCAATCGAGGCGGGATTAATAATCTCGATGCCAGGTCGAAGCATGACAATGACGCCTGCAATACCTACCACTATTGCCACGCTTCTTCCAGGATTGATTTTTTCTTTAAGCATCATTGCAGCGATAATCGCGGTCCATAAAGGAACCGTAAATTCAATGGCAAATACCTCCGCTAAGGGAATTAGCCCGATGCCGTAAAACCACCCATACTGACCCAAAAAGTGGGTGAAATTTCTTAAGCCGTGGACCATTAGCTGATCAGATTTAATGACATGCCAGCCTGTTATTGATAGCCAAAGACTAATGATGGCGAGGCTAATCGCGCTTCGAAAAAATAAAATCTGAAAGGTATTTAGGTCAGACGACAACTCTCGCCCAGCAATGGCCATCAGTGTGAAAGCAGACAGTGTTCCTGCCATCCAAAAGCTTGCACGTATAAGTGGGTTGGTAGGGAGTGTGATGGAATAAGAGCTGTTCATAATGCGAAGAAATATCGTTACTCTTTATTGTTGAGGTACGCGGCGGCATGCGTGACCTTAAACCCGAAAATTACTTGGTATTCCCTCAAAGTCAATGTCTGAGTTTTATGGCGGATTGTTTGGTTAGTCTTTTTTATCGTTTTCAGGCCCTCTTTAACTAACGTTTAAATTGAGCATTCTAGTTCAACTGATATGTTGCCTTATGTTTTTTATTGAGATGAGTAATGTCATGGGTTCTATCGGTGATTCTTGGAATCCATATTTTAAATAAAACTGTTTTCCTTGAGTGGAAATGGCGTGAACTAGTAACCCTCTAACGCCTACATTATTAGCGATGGTGAGTGTTCTTAGCATGGCATCTTTAAGTAGTGCGGCACCGAGACGCTGGGCTTGATAATCCGTATCGATAGCCAATCGCCCAAGGACAATAACGGGAATAGGCTCGGGCATTCCTCGAGAAAAGTTACCCGTAGCAATATTTCTTTCAATGCTGCCGGTCGCTAATGCATAGTATCCAATAACCGTTGGTTTTTTTTCGCATATGAGAAATGTTCTACTGGCGCCAATGTTCTGGTTTTTTAAAGCGCGACGGATAAGCCAGTCGTCTAGAGTGGAGTTCTGGCAATTAAAGCTATGTAGTTCATGTTCAGGGGTAAGTAGCGTAGGTGCAGTTATTTTCCCCAAGGCGGTGCCTCTTTCAGCAATGCTTTCAGATTGGCATTTTCAGGAATCGGGGCCGTCAACGCTGCCTCGAAGTCTTCAAATTGACCCTTACTGAGCTGAAATAAGCGTTGATCAAGAAGTACGTTTTCAGCTTCCCGGCAGGCAACATCTAAAATAAACGCGCTTCTGTCCTTGTTTAAAAGAGCGGCGGCTTTGGTTAATAAGGCGCGCTGATCGGGCTCTACTCGCATATTGATGGGTGCTGTTTTGGACATAGTGGTTGCCAGTGTGTTGCTGATAGCTATACATCGTAGCGTAGCTAATAGCTATACGCAAGCCTGGTTTTGATGCGGCATTATAGCGTTTTGTGCTATTCATCGGGGGAGAGCTGTAAAAGTTTGATTAATCGGCAGTTTACAGGGTTATTTTAGATGGTAAGTGGCCGGGTCCATAATCTATCGAAGGTAATCCCTAGAAGCGTTAGTAGACTGAGCTGCGGACAGAAAAGGCTGTGATCAGCGCGAAGAATCATAATCTTAATGCAGTCCTACGAAGCAAAGTCGATGGTTATTCATTAGGGCAATCGGGTATTATTCGTTAGATATCTACGAGCTGGAATGTTGCTCTAATTCTTTTGAATCTAAATTTTCTTCTGTAAACCTGAATTTCAATATGCCAACCAACCTAATCATTGTAGAGTCGCCCGCTAAATGCCGGACCATCCAGAAATATCTCGGAAAAGACTGGCGGGTGGAGGCTTCGTTTGGTCATATTCGAGACCTGCCTCCGAAAGACATGGGCGTGGATTTGGATACCTTTAAACCCCATTACCAAGTTTCTGAAGGCAGTGCTAAAACAATTCGTAAACTAAAAGAGGCCGCGTCTCGCGCGGATTGGGTGTGGCTTGCAAGCGATCCCGACCGAGAGGGAGAAGCCATTGCTTGGCACCTACAGCAGGTATTAAAGCTTAAAAATTATCACCGTATTTCCTTTAACGAAATAACTCAGCAAGCAGTACAAAAAGCGGTTCAATCGCCTCGCAAAATTGATATGGCGAAAGTTGATTCTCAGCAAGGACGGCGAATTCTTGATCGATTAATCGGCTGGATGGTTTCCCCTGCGCTGTCGAATATTACGGGCTTAAAGATGGCTGCGGGCAGGGTGCAAAGCCCCGCAGTGCGGTTAATCAAAGAACGCGAGGATCTAATTAAAGCGTTCGAGAAAACCAATCATTTTGGGGTTGAACTGAGCTTTAATACGGCTGGGCTTGAATGGAAAGCACAATGGGACAGCAAGCCCTTTATCACTAATGACGACATTCCTTATATAACGGATCGTCGTGTTGCAGAAGCGGTGGCTGAAATTACGGACGTCACGGTCCTCTCGAATACCAAGAAAAAACGTAATAAATCAGCGCCTGCGCCTTTTATTACTATTTCGCTGCAGCAATCGGGGTCTAACGCACTTAAATTCTCGCCTAAAAAAACCATGCAGGTGGCGCAGAAATTATACGAGGCGGGCTTAATTACTTACATGAGGACCGATAATCCCAACCTATCGGATGATGCGTTTGGTTTATTGCGTTGCTTTATGGAGTCTGCAGGGCAAAGTGAATTAATGGTCACTCGGAAAAACACCTGGAAGGGCGCTGGGGATGCACAAGAAGCCCACGAGGCGATTCGGTGCACAGATTTCGGGCTGCGAGAACCAAGTGGTTTAAAAAGTGATGAGTTATTGCTTTATAAAATGATTCGTTCCCGAGCGATCGCGAGCCAAATGAAGCCGGCAATTTATGAAGATCACGTTATTGTGCTGGAAGGTAACCGTTGTGCGGCAGGGTTTGATAAGAAGCCAATCTTTAAAGCTAAAAGCAGTAAGGTAATTTTTAAAGGCTGGTTGGTGGCTTCTAAAGAGTATGAGCAAGACAAGCCAGAACAAAATGATCTCAATCAAGGGTTGCCAGATACTGCGGTTAGTTGCGTTTTAAACGCAGATTTTGCAAAAGTAAAAGCACTGGCCACCAAGCCTGCGCGTCGATTTACAGAAGCCTCTCTGGCAAAAGAATTAGAAAAGCGAGGCATTGGCAGGCCTTCTACTTTTGCGAGCATTATTGATACGATTCAGCGTCACGAATTTGTAGTAATTGAAAAGCGTTTCTTTC
Organism: Moraxellaceae bacterium; assembly: GCA_002401525.1. GTDB lineage: Bacteria > Pseudomonadota > Gammaproteobacteria > Pseudomonadales > UBA3067. The sequence continues at coordinate 7,627 of NVTH01000101.1, forward strand.
ACATGAAGCCTAAAGGAAACACCTTAATCGAAGTCATGCTGGAGCAGCTTAAACTCGGATTTATAGAGTATCAATACACGCGAAACATTGAAGTGGAATTGGATAAAATTGCGCAGCAGAAAATGGACTACGCCCATTTAATGAAGTCGTTTTATCAAGAGCTGCAAGCTGAATTAGGGCAATCTTCTGCGTTAATCTATTCGTCATTTAAGTGTCCAAATTGTTCTAAGCCTTTGCGACAAATTAAAGGCAAAAAAAAGTCGGATGTATTTTGGGGTTGCAGTGGTTATTCTCAGGGCTGTAAAAGTTCGTTTCCTGATGATCGCGGTGAGCCCTATATTTCCCCCGCGGAGGCGGAGCATTTTTGTTCGCAAACTCAAAGTCCCTTGGTGCGTAAAAAAAGTAAGCAAGGTTGGTTTTGGGTGAATGCTGACGGCAGTCAATATTACGATGATTGCCATGGAAAACCGGTGGAGAAAGGGACTAAATCGAAAAGCAATGAAATAGAGTCAAAACCGAAAGCAAAATCTCAACGGAAGGCTCGAGTTACTAGAAAGCCTAAAAAGGCAGAGAAAACGAGCGAGATGGGAAATAGCTGTCCGGATTGCGGGCAGCCACTAGTATTGCGGAAAGGCAAATCTCAAAAAACTAAAAAATCGTATGAGTTTTGGGGCTGCAGTGGCTATCCTGACTGTTCTACTACATTAACAAAGGATGCCTTGTCAGCACTTCAAACCTAAACGGAAAGATAATGAAGTTTATTTTTCGAGCTGGCGTTTTATTTTTTCAGCAAGCCGTTTTGATTCGCTGCGCCGAATGTAGAAGTTTCCAAATAATGAGGTGTTCAGCCCAAAAAACCACAGCCCCGGGTGGGCGCTACAGCTTTCGTCCGCTAAAAAAGTGGGCACGCCTTTGATATTCAGTACTTTCATGGTACCCACTAATTCTTGCAGGCCTAGACGATATCCGGTTGCGCAAATAATGACGTCAGGATTTAAAGTTTGGCCATCCACAAGTTCCACACCTTCCGTCGTAAAGGCGCTGATTTCTGGCACGAAGGAAAACAAACCTTTTTTTACGGAGGCAATAAAGCCGTCATCCAGGGAGGGTACTTGGTTATCTTCAATTTGTCGGGTGGCAGCGCCTTTGGAGGGTCTGGGTAAGCCTAGTTTACGCAAGTCACCCAATAGAATCCGCTCTAATAGTGCCATCGCCACGTCTAGAATAACCGGAGGGAAACCTTGGGCGAAACGGGCAATGGGTTGCAGTGGAATGCCAAAAATATCTTTCGGTGCAATCCATGCGCCGTTTTTTCTAACCGTCATCCAGGAAGGTTTAATACTTTCTTTGGCAAGGTGGTTTGCAATATCAACGCCTGAATTACCCGCGCCTACAATAAGAATACTTTTATCACGATAGTGTTTGGCGTGACGAAATTCGCCGCTATGAATTAGCTCGCCTTTAAACTCAGCTTGGTTGGGCCATTCGGGGGTATAAGGCTGATGGTCTGAACCGGTAGCAATCACTACATGGCGCGCCTCTGTTTGACCTTTAGAGGTTGTAACGACGTAGCCCCCTTGAGGTTGGGCTGCGATTTTTGTAGCTTCAATTCCAAATTCAATGGGGACGTCGAGAAAATCAATGTAATCCTCAAGGTAGCGAATAAACTGATCCCTAGTGGGAAATATAGGATAGCTTTTTGGCATTTCAAGGCCGGGTATATTGGATAGATCTCGATGTGTATTTAAGCAAAGTTGTTCGTGGCGTCCGCGCCAAGGCGCGCCAATTAACGCCGCTTTTTCAATCAGGCTGACGGATATCCCGAGTTGCTTTAATTCGTAAGCCGCCGCTAAACCGGCAGCGCCAGCGCCAATAATAAGTACATCGTTCATTCTATGGCCGCTATTTTTGTATTGCTGTTTTTGGAGATATGGCTATATAGTTTTCGAGTATTTGGTCCGTCTCCACTGCGTCGGCTGGATGCACGCCGTAATTGACGTAACTGAAAGTTTGCGTTGTGTCGATAATAAAGGCGGCGGGTAGCTGTAATTCATTGCCCTCAAAAGCGCCGTGCATGTGACCCTTGATAGTGGCTTCGCCAGCCTTTTTGAGTACATTGGGATTGAGCATGCTGATAAACCTACCGGAGCGTACATCGAATTGGTTGTAAAGCTGTCGAGTAATGTCAGGAATAATGTCTAACTGAAGTCCTTTGCGGACGGTGTATTTTTGGGTGCGTTCCATGGTGCTTTCGAATACCACCAGCAATCTAAGTTCCCTGTTCGAAAATCGATTGATCTCGCTTTGTAGTTCGGCGAGACGAAGGCGAGTTAGTGGGCAGCCCATAAAGCGCAGAAATATGATGCACACTGATTGAGTTTTAATCATCTCGGACAATTCGACGGTTTTGCCATTAAGCAATGTTGCCGTAAAGTTTGGCGCAAGTTCACCGGTGTTAAATGCCATGGTTGTGCCCCTGATTTTTATTGTGGTTTTTGATTTGGTTTTGCTGTGATTTAGGAGCCCGGGATGGCCTCAGAAGCGTATTATTGTTAGTTCGACGATTGTCTGCAAGAGTCTAAAATGTCAATATAGAGTGATTTATGCCATTAGTTGATCGTTTATGAAAAAGATAGTGTTATTCGCGCCAGATAACTGTATGCCCTCGACATTGACTGGCCCGATGGATGTGTTCTCTGCGGCCGGAGTGTCGTGGAACTTCGTCAATGCTCAGCCGATCACGCCTCTTTTTGATGTCAGCTTGAGTGCAGTGGCAGGACATAAAATTAAATGCCATAACGGCCTCGAAATTCCCACCCAAACTCATTGGCGTGACATTGATTGCGCTGACGTAGTGTTTATTCCTTCTTTTGCCGTCATGGGGGGAGGGCCGAAACTGCCTGATGACTTAATCGCGTGGTTTAAGAAAATGGCTGAGGGAGGCGCCATTATTGCCAGCGTTTGTACTGGCGCTTTTTTTCTGGCAGGCACAGGTCTGCTGGAAAACAAGCAAGCGACAACACACTGGGCATTTCAGGATCAACTGAAGATGCAAAACCCTTCCATTCAGCTGCTTCGTGATTCGATACTGGTGGACGATGGCGGTATTATTACGGCCGGGGGAGGCAGTGCTTGGCATGACTTGGTCTTATATTTGATCGAAAGGTTGGTCGGTTTAGAAGTGGCCAACCAAACAGCAAAAATGTTTTTGTTAGACCGACATGAAATTCAGCARACTTCTTATGCGTCGTCGGTTCCCCAGGTTTATCACAATGACGCTGCGGTAGTAAAAGCACAGCAATGGATTGCGCTAAACTACGTCAGTGCGGATGTGGTTAATCAAGCGATGCAGCAGTCCTCTCTTGCCAGTCGTACGTTTTATCGGCGTTTTAGTCGAGCGGTAGGGGTTACTCCGTTAAAATACCTTCAGTCGATCCGCATTGAAAAATCAAAAATGCTTTTGGAAACCAGTAATCGGAGCGTAGAAGATATCGCCATTGAGGTGGGTTACTTGGATGTAGGTAATTTTCGAAAATGTTTCAAAAGGGAAGTGAAGCTATTACCTGCGGAATACCGGAAAAAATTTAGCTCCGGCATACCTGCTAAAGACGCGTTGAAAAACCGCTAGCGAGAAAATAACTAGCTAACGTTGGGTAAATTTAGAGTCAGTTTTGTCGACAATCTTGCCTAGATTAGGTTGACCTTGGCCTGATATCCCCCTATATTGTCGACATCTCGTTAAGCTTAAGTGTATTTGGTTGCTATGCTATTTTCTTTAGATCAGGCAGTTACTGCTGCCGATAAGACATTTTTTCAGTTTAGAAAAGACATTGTTGAGGGTGAGATTAAGGCTGACTCGAAATTAAGTGAAACTGAATTGTCGACAAAATACGCGGTGAGCCGTTCAGTCATTCGAGAATCTATCAATCGCCTAGAATCTTGTCATTTGGTCGAACGTAAAGCTAATGTAGGCGCCCGGGTGGTGGCTTTGACGCCAGAGGGGCTGGTTGAACTTTACCAAGTAAGGGAGTGCTTGGAAGGCATGGCAGCACGGCTTGCGGCTAAAAATATGACCGACCAAGAAATAGCCGATTTAAACGCGTTGCTAAGCACTCATTTCCAAGAGGTCAAGGACGGCGATTCCTACTATCAAGAAGCCGGCGACTTAGACTTTCATTATCGAATTATTCTGGGCAGCAAAAACACACACCTTATTTCTACGTTGATCGACGGGATTTATCACCTTGTGCGGATGTATCGCGTCCAATTGGGAATGACCGGTCCTAGGGTCACCACGGCCTTTGGTGAACATAAGCACGTGGTTCAAGCGATTTCTAATCGAGATGAAGAGCTGGCAGAAATATTAATGCGTCGCCACATCTCGTACTCGAAACTCAATATAGAAAAAAAATTAGTGAGTCAGTTATAACCCTTAAAAGGGAAGAGAGAAAATTATGACAGCAGGAAAAAAATTTCGTCAGGCCTTGGCCGAAAATCAGCCGTTGCAGATTGTGGGCACAATAAACGCGTACACAGCGATGATGGCAAAACAAATCGGCCATCAGGCAATTTATTTATCGGGGGGAGGCGTAGCGAACGCTTCTTATGGCCTGCCTGATCTTGGAATGACATCACTTAATGATGTCATTGTGGACGTACAACGCATTACCTCGGCGTGTGATTTACCTTTGTTGGTGGATATCGACACGGGTTGGGGTGGTGCGTTTAACATTGCTAAGACGGTCCGCGATATGGAAAAAGCCGGTGCTGCAGCGGTGC
>NVTH01000247.1 GCA_002401525.1 Moraxellaceae bacterium
CAAGCCAGGCGTTTCACCGTGCTCATAAAAGCCAAGGCCAATGACCGTGTTTAGATCCGCCTCTAACGCAATAAACCCGTACAAAGTAGACCAAAGACCGTAGCCACTAACAGGTAGAATAATCTTATCCAACTCGCCACCACTGCTGCGAACCACATAGATCTTGGAAAATTTTGCTCGTCGTCTAATGCTCGCTATATCGTCCGCTTTTGAAAGTACCACATTTTGCGCGGTATCCTTCGCAGCCTTACGTTGATCATAACGAGCAATATCGTTGATATTATTTTCACTAAGCTCGGCGTCAGTGGCATATCTAGCCGCGGCTACATTCACCAGGCGAGCTTCTATATTTGAAAACTGCTCATCAATGGACTTTTTTTCATCCCAGATATTCGCTGCAGCAAGAATATTTTTTTTCATGTCTGCGGCTTTATTTTCGAGCTGAGCCGGCCGAAGCACCACCGCAGAGGTGGCCACTACAACCGAACACACCAGACAAAGTAAAAAAGCGACCGTCAGTGTTTTACTGGTTGAATCATTAGACATTGCGCAACCTCCTTCGCTTAATATTCGCTTGAACCACAAAGTGATCAATTAACGGCGCAAATAAATTAGCAAATAGAATTGCTAACATCATCCCCTCTGGGTAGGCCGGGTTTACCACCCGAATCAACATCACCATGACACCAATCAATAAGCCGAATAAAATCTTTCCGGTATCGGTCATTGAAGCAGACACCGGATCAGWCGCCATAAACGTCATTCCGAACGCAAACCCACCAAGRACAAAATGCCAYGCAAAGGGCAACTCGAACATGGGGTTAGTGTCACTGCCCACCGCATTAAATAGTGCCGAGGTTAAAAACATACCGGAGAATACACCTAACACAATTCGCCAACTGGCAATTTTGGTGATGAGTAATACCGCGAGCCCGATAAAGATTGCGATGACTGAAGTTTCACCCACAGATCCAGGGATGTTTCCGATAAACGCATCCATCCAAGTCACGCCAGCCGCTTCAATTGCTTCAACGCCGCCAGTGGCCGCTAACGCCAATGGCGTTGCACCTGAAAACCCATCGACTGCAGTCCAAATCGCGTCGCCAGACATTTGCGCTGGGTAGGCAAAAAACAAAAATGCTCGCCCGGTTAATGCCGGATTAAGGAAGTTCTTGCCAGTGCCACCAAACACCTCTTTCCCTAAGACAACACCAAAGGAAATGCCTAATGCAACCTGCCAAAGAGGGATAGTGGGCGGGCAAATCAGCGCAAATAAAACCGAAGTCACAAAGAAACCTTCATTCACTTCGTGCCCTCGCCGAACGGCGAATAGCGCTTCCCAAAAGATTCCTACCGCAAAGGTAACAATATAGATGGGGAGAAAATGCGCGGCGCCGAACACGAAACAATCCCAAATACTGCTGGCATCATGACCGGCAATAAGACTAACCATCCATCCACGCCAACCTTCCAATTGACCTGCGCCTATGGAAGCCAACGCTTGATTGCCTTGCAGGCCAACGTTGTACATGCCGTAAAACATGACAGGGAAAGTCGACATCCAGACAATGATCATAATTCGTTTAAGATCAATACCATCCCGAATGTGGGAACTTCCAGCGGTCACTGAGCTAGGCGTGTAGAAAAAGGTATCCAGCATTTCAAAGACGGCAAAATACCTTTCGTATTTACCGCCTTTTTCAAAATGGGGGGCTGCTTTATCCAATACTTTTCTTAACATGACAAACTACCCCTCTTTCTCAATCTGCGTTAAATTATCCCGCAATATCGGACCRTACTCATACTTCCCAGGACAGGCATAAGTGCAGAGGGCCAAATCTTCTTCTTCCAACTCTAAACAACCCAGCATTTGCGCGGTTTCCGTATCTTTCACCAATAAAGCTCTTAACMGCTGCGTTGGTAAAATATCCAAAGGCATGACTGCTTCGTACGCCCCAACGGGCACCATGGCCCGCTCACTACCGTTCGTAGTGCTTGTAAAGGGGAATTTTCGACTGCCAAGAAACTTCGACAGGAACACACTCATGACTGAATGCTTATCGGATCCAGGTCTTAAATAGCCGATCAATTGACGTTCTCGTCCTTCAAGAATCACACTCACTTGAGAGTGATAGCGACCTAAATAAGAAACCGTTCCTTCAGACTTTCGGCCACTCAAAACAGATCCAGAAATCACTCTGTTTTCACCCGTCTTAAGCTGCCCTGCCACTAGCTCGTTGATACAGGCACCCAATCGAGTTTTAAGTAATCGAGGCTGCTCCACTTGAGGCCCTGCAAGCGAGACAATTCGTTCAACAAAGAGTTTTCCAGTCGCGAACAATTCGCCAATAGCAATGACATCTTGATAATTAACAAACCAAGCTGTTTTCGATTCGCTAACAGGGTCTAAAAAATGAATGTGAGTTCCCGGCAAACCAGCCGGATGAGGGCCGGCAAAGTCCTCTACTTGAATATTATTACCACGAGGAATTTCAATATTAACTAGAGGTGATTTACAAACGTACGTTTTTCCAGCACTTAAAGTAGATAAAACCTGCACGCCGTCTTGAAATGCCTCAAGCTGCTGAGAAATAATCAAACCCGCATCAGCAGCCAAGGGGTTGGTATCCATAGCGGTGATAAACACAGCGCTAGGCTTGGTTGAGGGGTCAGGCACCTTACTGAAGGGGCGAGTTCTAAGCGATGTCCACAAGCCTGAATTTATCAGGTTCTCTTTTATTTCCTCGAAATCCAGATTAGCCAACTTGTCGCGTGGGTAGGCGTTAAAGGTGATTTCTTCGCCGTTCTCAACCTCAATAACAACGGATTGAAATACCCTTTTATGCCCACGATTTATTTCAGTGACTATACCTGCAGCTGGCGCCGTGTATTTTACGTCAGGGTTTTTCTTGTCTGTAAATAGACACTGCCCCAGTTTTACTTTGTCCCCTTGAGATACTGCCATTGTGGGCTTCATACCGAAGTAATCATCGCCAAGTATCGCAACACTGCGGCAAGTATTAGCCGTCTCGATTCGTTGCTCTGGCTCACCACTAATGGGCACATCAAGACCACGCTTCAGCTTGATCATTATCCATTTACCAATAGATTAAAAAGATTTGTACTGTTTTATACGTTTAACAACAATTGTAGCTGCATATAAAACTCTTTGGGATTAAAACCCTGGAAGCGTAATGTTGAATTTGAAAAGATTTTAATGCGAGAAAATCATACATTTAACAACKTAACCAAWACTCTATCAGCACACTTYTAACAACCAGAATGCCAATGCAAAGATCTCGTTAATTAGGTCAGTTGGTATTGTTATCAGTTGAGGTTAACACCTAAATTTCTTGCAGCTGCGGATCAATTCTTTTACCACGCTCCCAGTAATTTTTCGGGGGGATTATATAGGTGACCATCCCAAATTACCACCTATATACTTATGATAATTCAGGTTTTTAGCGGCGGTTAGACTGCCAAAAATCGACTCCAACCGCCTCCCTTCATGGCCTAGCTTGGTATAATTGGGTAGGTGATTCCTGCAAGTTTTTGCAAAATCCTCAATACCTGGCAACTGTAGCCAAACTCATTGTCATACCACACGTAAAGAACGCAGCGATCACCGTCTACAATAGTAGCGAGAGAATCTACAATAGCAGCGTGCCTTGAACCCACGAAATCSGAAGACACAACTTCTGGTGAGTTCACATAATCAACCTGCTTRTTCARCGGAGAATACAACGCAACCCAACGCATATAYTCGTTCAAGCCGTCCACGGTCGTTTCTTCGGACAAGTTCAAGTTGAGTATGACCAACGAAACATTAGGCGTGGGCACTCGAATGGCATTACCCGTTAACTTTCCTGCAAGCTCAGGAAGCGCTTTCGCKACCGCCTTCGCTGCACCAGTTTCCGTAAGCACCATATTTAAAGGAGCAGATCTGCCTCGTCTATCGCCTTTGTGGTAATTATCGATAAGGTTCTGGTCATTGGTATAAGAATGCACCGTCTCCATATGGCCGTTCACAATGCCRAATTTATCATTAATCGCCTTAAGCACAGGCACAATGGCATTAGTAGTACACGAGGCTGCTGAAAGCAGCTTGTCTTCGGGTGTCATTAATTCATGATTCACACCGTAAACAATATTTTTAACATTCCCTTTACCAGGAGCAGTCAATATCACTCGTGAAACACCTTTACATTTAAGATGAAGCCCGAGGCCTTCTTCGTCGCGCCACATTCCCGTGTTATCCACTACTACCGCGTCTTTTATTCCATACTGACTGTAATCCACCGCGTCAGGCGAACTGGAGTAAATAACCTGCACGTAATTACCGTTGCAGATCAGCGCATTTTTCTCTTCGTCTACAACGATGGTGCCCTGAAAAGAACCGTGAATGGAATCGCGGCGCAATAAACTAGCCCGCTTAACCAAATCTTTAGGGCTTCCCTTGCGAACTACAATTGCCTTCAATCGTAAGCCTTTACCACTGCCCGCTTTTTCGATTAAAAGCCTCGCCAGCAACCGGCCAATTCGACCAAATCCGTAGAGCACCACGTCTTGAGGCTCTTCTCTTGGTTCCGCTTTATCGCCTAGAATATCGGCAACCGCCTCTTTAACGTAATCTTCCATGCTGACATCATGATCAGTGGCGCGATATTTTAGAGCAAGCTTGCCTACGTCAATTCGAGAGGGCCCTAGTATTAAACCAGATAATACCTCTAATACAGAATAAGTATCATGAATGGACAACTCTTCTTTTTCCACCTGCCGAACAAAGCGGTGAGTTTTAATCAAACTGATCACAGATCGATTAATAATCGGACGACCAAAGATTGAGGTTACAATATTGTGTTCACGATAAAGCCTCCCAATTAGGGGAATCATCGCTTCTGCAACACTCTCTTTGTCTTTCCAGTCTGTTAAATATTGTTCATTTGTTTCACGCACGGGTTATACCACCTCAATTTCTTATTACTGCAGCAGATAAACAGGGCGACATTATCTTTTGCAATGCGCCCGTAATCAACCTTCTCACTAAAAACTAGGCCTATTATTCAGAAAACCACGCCTATTTTTCATAAAACTATTCGCATTCTCTAATTATGAAGAACGCCCCGCCGAAAATCCGACTCCTGCGGATAGGTTCGCTTACCAAACCCCTACGTAACGGCTCTCGACCAATTTGCCATCTTAGACCAAAATCCCTAGAATGGCCGGTCACTTTAGTAGAACCAGTAGAATAGTGGGTATTAGAAGAATGATTGTAGTCCCTCAAGAGATCGCGCAGAAAGTATTCGACAGTTTAATTGACCGACAAATCCAAGATATAATCCCCCATTTCACCATGGAACTTGTACAGAAATTGATGGGCATGATGCAAAGCCCCGCCATGGATTTCGATGAGCTTCTTGAAGAATTTCAGCTTCGCAGCACAAAGGTAGTGATTAAAGGCGATAAAGTAATTTATAAAACACCGCCGGCAAACCTAACCACCCACTGGGTACTAGAAGACGATCACTACAAAATTCAGGATTTTGGACATAAAATCAATTGGTTCTGGGTTATCCTCAATTTCTCAAAGGTAAGAAAGTTTCGTAATAAAATGAAACAAGCTCAAGAAGAAAAAGCGGCTCAAGCCATCGGCTAGAAGCCCAAAGGCCTCTCATCCACTCAAGAGGCCATACCTATACCTATACCTATACTAAACCTACAAAACCTATACTAAACCTACAAA
>NVTH01000248.1 GCA_002401525.1 Moraxellaceae bacterium
CGTGTCGCCTGCTGATAACCTGGCGTGCAATTGATGTTCTTTTTATGTTGCAGTAACGTACCGCCGGCGCCGTGAACAATACACTTTGGCAATCCGGTGGTGCCTGAGGAATAGAGAATATAAAGTGGGTGATTAAACGGCAGGGTTTGAAATGATAGCGGGGGGCGCGGTCGTAGAAGCTTTTCGTAGGCAATGTATTTTGAGTCTTGTGAGCTTGATGGCGCGGATTGTTCGAATGTGGGTTTATCTTTGGTAGGTTCTATATCGACAATGATAGCTTTTTCGATAGAAGGTACTTGATCCAATATCCGCTGGGTTTTTGGGTCCGTTTCGATTCGTTTACCGTTGTAGTAATAGTAGCGCACGGTAAATAAAGCTTTAGGTTGAGTTTGGCTAAATCGATCCAACGCGCCGCTTATGCCAAAATCAGGGGAGCAAGAAGTCCAGACAGCCCCTATCTTGGTTGCCGCCAACATGGCCACGACGGCTTCGATGATATTCGGTAAAAAGCCCGCTACTCGATCGCCAATTTTAATGCCGATTTCTAAAAGTGCATGAGCGACTTGATTTACTTCAGTGTCGAGTTGTTCTCGAGTGATGCTGCGGCGGGTTCCGTTTTCTAAATAGCTAACAATAACTTCTGGATTATTGTTACTGGAGGGATGCTGATTTGATGCCGTGTTTGAAACCGCGGGCGCGCATAATAAATTCTCGGAAAAATTAAGYCGCGCTTCAGGGAACCATTGCCAGTCTTTGATATGAGCAGATTGATCGACGACAAGGGATCCTTTAGTTTGAGCTTTTATCTTTGTGTAATCCCAGAAGCTGGACCAAAATAGATCGCTGTGATCAATGCTCCATTGATGCAATGTAGCATAGTCGTAAGGATTTTGAAGCAAGCCCAGCTTTTTTAAATAATGCCCAAACTGGGTTAAATTGGCCTCTTCTAATTGTTTTTTTGAAGGTTGCCAGAGARGGAGGGGASGTTGGGCTACGTTGGAAACCATAAGGAATGAACTCACCGATTAAATTAGGCAGATGCGGTCTTGGCCAAGGATACTTTGGACTGATTGTCTCTATCCAATTTTTGACATATTTGCTGGCTGCATTGAATTAATGCTTCAAGATCTATGCCGGTGGATATGCCCATGCCGTGCAATAAATAAACCACGTCTTCAGTGGAAACATTGCCCGACGCGCCTTTGGCATAAGGGCATCCTCCCAATCCTGCAACCGACGCRTCCACCGTCGCCACGCCCATTTTCAATGCGGCGTAGATATTAGTCAGTGCCTGCCCGTAAGTGTCATGGCAGTGTACGGCCAATAGATCGACKGGCACTTTTTGSGCGACGGTGTCTATCAGAGTGCTGAATTGATCGGCTGTGCCAACGCCGATGGTATCGCCAAGAGAAACCTCGTAGCAGCCCAGTTCGCGGAGGCGGTGAGCAATTTCTGCCACTTGATTGACGTCAGTAGAACCTTGGTAAGGGCAGCCCGCGACACAGGAAATATAGCCCCGAATGGTGACGTCTTCGTCCCGACACGCTTCAGTAATGAGTTCAATGCGCCGTAAACTTTCTTCGATTGAGCAGTTTGTGTTTTTGTGACTGAATTTCTCCGATGCGGCCGTGAACACGGCGATTTCTTTAACGCCGCAATCCAATGCTGCGGTGAGCCCTTTAAGATTGGGGACCAATGCGCCGTAAGTTACCGCGGGGTCTTTTCGAATGCCTCGATACACGGCATCGCTTTGTGCCATTTGGGGCACCCATTTAGGAGAAACAAACGCCCCAAATTCAACGTAATTTAATCCGCAGTCCACCAGTTGGTTAATAAAATTAACCTTATCGTCAAGGGTAAGTGAAATGGTTTCATTTTGCAGCCCGTCTCTTGGTCCCACTTCCACTATCTTGACTTGTTTAGGCGTTGGCATTGTTGTCCTCTTTRWTCATTCAATTCAATTTGTTTAATTCAGGTCATTTGTTTTGGATAAGTTATCTATCCAAGTGTTTTTTATTCGGGGGTTTTATTTGAGTTTTTARCTCGGTTCTTTTTCTAGTGGTTCGGCGTGGGGTGTAAATAAATACAGTATATCGTCTTCYTTAACGAGGTCATTGGGCTGACAACAAAATTTTGTCAGCTCACCTGCGTCGGCCATTTTTAAAGTGTGTTCCATTTTCATGGCTTCCATGGTTAATACTNGGGCGCCTGCTGGGAGGGTCTCGCCAGGTTCTGCTAGCAATTGCACGATTCGACCGCTCATGGGCGCTTTGTTGCCATCTCCTTGCTGTGCGCTAGAGCCATAGTCTTGGTCAAGCTCTGAATGAATTAACCATTGCGTAGTATAGGACTGGCTAAATAGCGTTAAAGTGGGGCTGTTGTAATGATGCGGGATAGAAAATTGCTGTTGATCGCTGCTGTAGCGAATGCAGCGCTGATCCACCGAGCCTGAGATTGAATGGGTTTGCCCTTCGATTGATAATTCTAAATTGATTTTCGGAGAGTTGCTTGCGGATTGTGGTCGGCTAATTTTGATCGCGTATGTTTTTTCAATTGAGCTTGGTGACGCCAATTGAATGAAAAGTGTTTGTTGTGAAGTTTGGTTTAATCGCCAGGCATTATGATTATCCCAAGGTGAACAGCGCGGGGTGTTTCGATAATGTTGAGTTTGTTGGGCAACAAAAAACAAWACGCYGGCGATTAAGTTGTGTTGTATYTCTTGCTGATCAATRTTGAACAGMGWTTGGCKGTGCTCATTRATAAACGCGGTGTTGAGCGTCGCWGCGCCAAAGGGTTTCGAACTTAACACGCTTTTTAAGAAATCTAGATTAGTTTTAATGCCCGCTAAGTGAACCTGCTCCAATGCGTGGCTGAGTCGGGTGATGGCTTCGGCTCTGTCCGCGCCATGACAGATTACTTTGGCCACCATCGGGTCGTAATAGGGAGAAAGTGCATCGCCAGAGCGAATTCCACTGTCGATTCGGGTGGACGCAGTGGATTCGGGGAATTCTACCTGTTGAAGAGTGCCTGCAACGGGGAGGAATTGTTGGTAAGGGTCTTCTGCGTAAATTCGAGCTTCAATGCTATGGCCTTGAGCGGCGAGTTGCGGTTGAGAGACCGGTAAAGGGGCTCCTTCTGCCACAGAGATTTGCCAGTCCACAAGGTCGTAGCCCATCACTTGTTCTGTTGTGGGGTGCTCTACCTGAAGACGGGTATTCATTTCCATAAAATAATAGTCCTCACCGTCCACTAAAAATTCAATGGTGCCCGCACCTTCGTAGTGTAAGGCGCTGACAATCTTTGATGCTGACTCGGCGAGTTGATTGCGTAATTCTGACGAAAGATTCGGAGCGGGCGCTTCTTCAATAATTTTCTGGTAACGACGTTGTATGGAACAATCTCGAGTTGAAAGAGTGAGGCAACTGCCTTGAGTGTCGGCAAAGACTTGCACTTCCACATGGCGCGGTGCGGCAAGGTATTTTTCGATAAGGACCCTGTCGTTGCCGAAGCTGGCTAATGCTTCGGATTGTGCGGATCGATAGGCAGAGTCGAATAAATCTTCCTGTTCAACAATGCGCATGCCTTTTCCGCCACCGCCTGCCACGGCTTTAATCAATACCGGAAAGCCAATTTTTTTGGCCGCTTGCTGGAAGCGTTTAATTTCTTGGCTTTTGTGCTGAGGGCCAGTTTCTTGAGGGCTAGTTTTCTGAGGTTCAGTCTCCTGAAAACTAGTCAACGTCGGCACGTCGATGGATTGGATTAAGGTTTTTGCAGCGGCTTTGTCGCCCATTTGTCGAATGATTTCGCTGCTAGGACCGATAAAAGTGAGCTTGTTGTTTTCACAAGCTTGGCAAAACTCCGGGTTTTCGGATAAAAAACCGTAGCCGGGATGAATCGCATCGGCCTTATTTTTCAGCGCYAATTCTACAATGAGRTCGATGTTTAAATAGGTGTCGAYCGGCAATTCYCCYGGTAATCGAAACGCCTGATCAGCCATTTCCGTGTGCAAGCTGCCTTGGTCTGCATCGGAGTAGACGGCTAGAGTTTCAATGCCTCGACGCTGAGCCGTTTTAATAATTCGACAGGCGATTTCACCTCGATTGGCAATAAGCAGGCGCTGAATCATTCAGTTTCCTCACAGGCATTGATTGGAGTAATCCAATTGGGAGTACGCTTTTCTAAGAACGCCCCTAGACCTTCTTGGCCTTCTGGAGAGGTTCGAATGGCGGCTATTTGCTCGCTGGTATAATTTAAAACATGATCATTAATCGGATGATTGTAGATATGCTCGATGAGTTGCTTGCAGGCCGACATTGCTTTGGGGCCATTTTTTAATAATTGCGCAATCATTGTGTCCACGGTTTGATCSAGTTCTTGAGCAATGGCTATTTGGTGAATAAAGCCCATCTCTAAAGCCTGTTGAGCGCTGATGATTTCTGCGCTGATCATATAACGCCGGGCGGCGCGATGACCCATCGCACGTACCACGTAAGGGCTGATGACTGCGGGGATTAAWSCGATTTTCACTTCACTGATGCAAAACTTTGCATGGTCACTGGCAATGGCAATATCGCAACAGGCGATGAGGCCGAGGGCTCCGCCGTAAGCCGCGCCTTGGACTTTTACGATGGTGGGCACCGGTAGGGTATCCAGTGCTTTCATCATGTTGGCGAGTCGTTCAGAGTCTTGGCGGTTTTGTTCTTTATTTGCGTCATGGTGTTACAGAGCGTGCGCAGCCTGATCGTGAGCACATTGATTTTGACGATTGTTCGACACARCGCAACCTCTCTGAGCCTGGGCGTGACCAGGTGCGTGAAATCGGGGTGGCATTTAATTCTCTTGGTATTCCGATTAATAAGGTTTTTTCCAGTCCATTTTGTCGTTGTATGGAGACGGCAGAATTAGCGTTTGGCGATTATCAAGTGGTTGATGAGCTTGGTTTTTCGATTAATGCCACAAGCCAGGAAACTGTCAGGATGGCTGACGTCTTACGAAGCATGCTCAGCATTAAGCCGCAGAAGGGTAATACGGTGCTTGTTTCGCATACCGCCAACCTCAAGGAAGCAACGGGGATCTGGCCGAAACCCGAGGCGGTGATAGAACTGTTCCGACCTACCGCAGAGAATGGCGTCGAATATTATGGAAAACTATTGCCRCAGGATTGGCATCGCTTATTACGAACACTTGATTAGTTTGGATTCTAATTGTGGCTAAGTTTAAATCGCTCTCATTAGCGAAAAAGGTCGCTATAACACCGCTCATCGGGGTTGTGCTGGTTGCGGWGTTGGCGACGATATTTGTTGTGGTATTGAATGATCAGCGTCAAACCCTGGTTGATGTTGCTGATACAGAGTTTTCCATGCTCGTTGAACTCGACAATGTCTTTTATCAGTTAGCACATATCCATAACGAGTTACATGCGCTGTTGGATGAGACTGATAATGAAGCAGATGAAGAGCGCGTTTACGTCGCGGGTCAACCCCTGCTTGAGGCTTTGCGCCATGTTTCCAATGAGATATCCATCAACGTGTCTCCGCACTTGCTTGACGAGGTGGGGCGGCGTTTACATGGCAGGGTGGGTGAAGCGGTGTTACG
>NVTH01000249.1 GCA_002401525.1 Moraxellaceae bacterium
AAACCTTGATGAGACATTGAGTACTCCTTGGATTTTTTGTTTTTGTCATTATTTAACCGAACGCCGCCATTAAATTGACGTTTTATAAAGCGCTGCGCAAATTTTATAATGGTTCATTCGGCTTTCTCCATATAGCCCCCTCAGTAACAGACGGTTTGGGGTTTAATACCGGCGTATTTCCTGAATACAAGATGAGCATTGACCCAAAATGACTCCTTGCGACTTATATCCTTATCCTAGAAATTAAACCCACATTAAGCTTTTGTTATTATGGAGATTTTACGTCAGGGCTTAAAGCAATGTTAAGTACATTGTGTCTGCATGAGATTGTGTCCGCATAGGATTGTTTCCTCCGCGAACTTGCTCTGCCCGTTAGCTGTTTTGCATGCTACCTAAAAACCTCGCAAAAAAAAACGCTTTATTGGTAATCATTTAAATTCGCGCTTTTTTAGCCTGACTCAGAGATAAACCGTCATTGTCTTACCTTGTAGCAATCCTTTCCTATACTTCTATTAGGGCAATCAGTCTATGTTGCTATTAGCGCCTATTAATGTCGGGTCGAAACAATACAGTACCGCCCAGTAACGCACAGTACCGCACAATAATGCTTAACCGAAACCATAACGGGCCAATCGAATGAAATTCGAATAAATCGCACGAGTGCTTAGCCTAATTAATAAAACCACTAAAGTCATTATCACCACTTGCACCTTACTCTTGCTCTCAAGCATTGCGTTTAAGGAGGACGCCGCTCGAGCAGAAAACCTTTCCGAACAAGCAAAAAACCCACTTCAGCAAATATTTTTAAGCGCCAATTCAACCGTCTCTAAACACCTACTGACTCGCCGAGAAATTCGCGCCATTTTTACCATGAGGCTCACTCATTGGCCCGACGGACAACCTATTACCGTGTTTGTTGTCAATGATGACAACGCAATTCACATTCAATTCTGCAAAAACATACTGAACATATTTCCTCATCAACTGCGCGCAGCGTGGAATAAGCTCGAATTTTCAGGCACCGGACAGGGCCCCATTGAATTATCGACACTCCAAGAAATGCACCAAGCCCTAACGTTAACACCGGGCTCGATTGGATATCTAAACGAGAATGCGAACGATGCATCGTTACAAAACTTGCAATTTCGCTAATTTGTTTTTAGCGTTGTTGATCTTTTCACTCACTGGTTTCGTTAACGCCAACGAAACCAAGGCGCAATCTTTTACGCCAAAAAAATATTTTCTGAACGGTTTTATCAGCCAAGCCATTATCCACTCCACCGATAATAATTTCCTAGGCGAATCCGACGACAGATTAAGTTCGGACTTCAGCGAGGTAGGGATTATTTTTAACGCCAAACCCATTGATCAATTCCAAGTGTCAGCGCAAATACTCGGGCGTAGAGACGGCATCAGCAATGATGGAAAACTGCGGATCGATTTCGCATTCCTAAGTTACACCTTAATTAATAATTTTGATTGGCAACTAGGCTTTAGAGGAGGACGACTGAAAGCACCTTTCGGTTTCTATGGAGACACTCGAGACGTGGCCTTTACTCGGCCTACTATATTTTTGCCTCAATCCATCTACTTAGATCGCGTTAGAAACACTGGGTTCTCGCAAGATGGCCTGCAAATTTTTGCGTCCCGAAACGCGGAAAACTATCATGTAAGCTGGCAATTTTCCGTGGTAGATCCAACGCCCGATAAAGATGAAATTAGCGACTTCTATCCTGTCGCTGTCGAGGGTAAAATTAAAGCCAACCCTTCTTACATCACTCGCCTAGCATTCGAACCTGCTTCAGGATCGCATAAATTCGCGCTCACCTACAATCGTACAAATTCAGACTACAAGCCAGCACCTAATGACTTTTTGCAAATATCTGAAACCATCATTCGTTATATTCTCGCGTCCTATGAGTTTAACAATGAAAAATTCTCACTGATCATGGAAATCATGGATATTGACATTGCGCTAGGGGATTCCAGCACTCATTTCCCCGGCAGAAAATACAACGAAGATGGCCTCTCCCATTATATTCAAAGCACGTACCGTTTTCGATCCAATTGGGACGCAGTATTACGCTACGATACCTATTATACCAATCGAAATGATCGTTCGGGTGAAGCATTAGAGCAACAAACATTTGGATTTTTTCTAGCCCGCGCGTCCTTCGCAAAAACATGGACGGCAAGTGTAGGCTGGCACTTTCATAAAAATTGGTTGGCACGATTAGAATTCCATGACGTGGATGGCACGGGTTGGATTTCTAAAGCCAATAACCCCGATCGATTTTTGACTCACCAACGCTGGCAAATTTTAGCTGCGCAACTGTCTTATCGATTTTAGCTATGGCCAAGCAGCAAATATTTCTCAGCATAAAATGGAAAGCCTTTGCACTCACCAGTGCGTTTATGGCGCTATTATTTACCGGGCTCACACTCGGCATCACCTACACATTAAAAAAAGATTTCGAAGTCCGGCGCCTGCAAACCTATCAACGCAATCAAACAGAACTGCTAGCGATTACCAATAGTACCATCAACCGCATTCAACAAATTTCAAGCATCATTGCWGTATCCAATCAAACCGTAAATCTCTATGAAGCGTTTCGCACTCCGGAGATTGCCGCCCAAGCCTACAGTGATCTTTGGTTTCAATTGGATTTAATCGTTGGCATCTCTTCCGCAGCGATATTTACTGCCGATAATAAGCARCTCGCATTCTGGGGAGACGAAAATGATCTGCCGCTAGACTTAGTCAAAAAAGCAAATCAAAACGAAGTTCCTTTTTCAACGATCTCATGTCAAACCACCTGTAAAATCTACATCGCCACCCCCTACCTTATCTCTGGAGCTCACGGCGGCACCAGCATCTATAGCACTCCCATGACTAACGTCATTCTTGATTTCGAAGCGATGACCAATACAGACATTGGAATCATTAACACTCACACTACCCAAACCACCCACAATAAAAACTATTTATTCAACTGGCAGGCCAATTTAATTGCAGTCACCTCCCCCGGCACTTCTCGCGCTTTGATCGAAAAAGCATCCGAAAGCTATCAATTTAAGCAGCTTACTCAGACGCCCATACATCTCTTCGGAAAGGAAAAGGTGATTGAATTATTTGCCTTCCCCCTGCCTGGAGAAAAGGAAGAAAATCCCGRAAAAATAATCCTCYTAACTGACGTCACCGAYAATTTAAACTCGCTCAATACAAATTTGACTTACGTAATAATTGCCGCCTTGATGGGGTTATTATTCAGCGAACTATTACTGCTGCTGATACTTTATCACCCGGTTAAAAAATTCCAACGCATTGCCTCCTACCTGCCTCTTTTAGCCAAAAATGATTTTGATTCCGCAGCAAAAGCATTTGCCGGTTTAAAAAATAAGTCCTCCGCCTTTATTGATGAATCCGACGTTATTAATGAAACCGCTATTGAGCTATCTTCACAATTAAGAGAGTTGCACCGTGAAGTACAAAGTCGAACACTTGAGATTGAAACAGAAAGGGACTTTATTACTCGCCTGTTAAACACGGCTCATGCAYTMATGATCACMCAAAATAAACTCGGCCAAATTGCGCTCGTCAATCACCACGCCCTAAAAATCACTGGCTATCAACAGGACCAACTTTTAAATCAAAATTTTTCTAAGCTGCTGCACTACGATGACCACTTGCCGGATATCCGCTTGCAGCTTCAAGAACTGATCCACGGCGAACGATCAGAATACAATCACGAGTCCGATCTTCYGTGCAAGAGCAAAGAAGTCATTCACATGGCTTGGTTTCATACCCGGCTGGCAGGCCGTGAAAATGACCAACACCTCATTCTCACCATCGCTATAGACATTAGTGAGCGAAAAAAAGCCGAAGAGCATCTAGGTTGGTTGGCCTCCCACGACCCCTTAACGGGGTTGTTTAATCGGCGACGCTTTTCCGAAGAATTAGATCGCGCATTCTCTTCAAGCATTCGCTACAACCACATTGGTGCAGTATTGTTTTTTGACCTGGATGAATTTAAAGATACCAATGATACTAGCGGTCACCACGTCGGCGACATGCTGCTGAGACGCGTTGCTGACACCTTAAAAAACACCATTCGCGAAACTGATGTCATTGCCCGCCTTGGAGGTGATGAATTTGCGCTGCTGATTTTAGAAAGCAGCGAACAAGACGCGACAAAAACTGCAGAAAGAGTGCGCGAAGCACTTTCTCAAATTTCTATAACGGGAAAAAATCGCATTCATCGAGTGTCGACAAGCATTGGCGTAGTGTTATTTCCCGAACACGGCGAATCGATTGAAGAATTACTGACCAATGCAGACATCGCCATGTATCAAGCCAAAGAAGCCGGCAAAAATGGCTGGCGACTTTATAACGCCGAAGAATACGGACGTGAATACATTAACCAACGAGTTTTTTGGCGTGACAAGGTGAAACAGGTGCTCGCAGAAGACTTAATCACCATGTACTACCAGCCCATTGTGAATCTCTCCAACAACGAGATCTCTCATTACGAAGCACTTCTAAGAGTTCCCGATGAAAAAGGCAACCCATTACCCCCCACCGAGCTCATTCTGTCGGCGGAAAAAAGTGGCCTAATCCCAGAGCTAGATCAAAAGATCATCACTAAAGTGCTTCACGACCAAGCCAGGCTTTGCCGAGCGAATATTGAATCAACGGTTGCCATCAATCTGTCTGGCATTTCATTTCATAATCCAGAAATTGTCGTTAAAATTCAGCAAGAGATCGAAAAAAATCATATCAACCCACATCGAATTATCTTTGAAATCACAGAAACTGCCGCCGTTTCAGACATTGGCATTACCATTAAAATAATGGATGAGCTGAAAAAAATCGGTTGTCTATTTGCCTTAGATGATTTTGGAGTTGGCTTCTCTTCCTTGTACTACTTAAAGCAATTTCCTGTGGACTTCGTAAAAATTGACGGCAGTTTTATTCGCGAATTACATTGCCAACCGGATGACCAGGTCTTAGTGAAAGCACTCGTTGACGTCGCGCGTGCGTTTCGTAAAAAGACAGTAGCAGAGTTTGTGGAAAGCGATGAAACATTGCAACTTTTAAAAGGCCTAGGCGTCCACTACGCGCAGGGCTACTGCGTCGGCA
>NVTH01000250.1 GCA_002401525.1 Moraxellaceae bacterium
CCAAGTCAGTTTTGAATCCCTCTTCCGGAGCAACTGGTGATTGGTCAGTATGAGTCGTGACCGCTAAAACAGAAGGCATGGCTAAATCCAATTGCAGTCGTTTACCAGCAGACATGATGACCGCTCGCTCCATCACATTCTTGAGTTCGCGAATATTGCCGGGCCATCCATGTTGAGCAAGTTTGTGGGCTTGAGATTTTGATAAGGATAAAAGCGCGCGACCTTGTTCTTGGCAAATGCAATTCAAGAAATGTTGGGCCAGAGGGGCAATATCCGACACGCGTTCACGCAATGGTGGAACTTCAATGGGGAATACACTGAGGCGGTAATAAAGATCTTCGCGAAAACGACCGGCTTTCACCTCTTCCAGTAAATCTTTATTGGTGGCGGCAATAATACGGACGTCGACTCTAGTGGTTTTCTCATCGCCGACGCGTTCAAACTCTTGCTCTTGTAAGGCGCGTAATAATTTACCCTGTAAATCTAGGGGGATTTCTTCGACTTCATCGAGAAATAAACTGCCGTTATGAGCTAGTGCCATGCGGCCTACCCGATCTCTGTGGGCACCAGTAAAAGAGCCTTTGACGTGCCCAAAAAATTCACTCTCAAACAAGTCTTTCGGAATAGACGCGCAGTTCACTTTCACCAAGGGTTTTTCATGGCGTTCACTGTTGCAATGAATCGCGCGGGCAATCATTTCTTTACCAACGCCGGACTCCCCTAAAATTAATGTACTGGCGGCAGTTTTTGCCACCGCTTCAATTTGCGCCAGAGTACGTTTTAAGGCCTGGCTTTCACCAATGATTTCGCCGTAATGAATGGTAACGTTCAGTTCGTCACGCAAATAATCGCGTTCATTTTCTAATTGTTCTTTAAGGGATTTAATTTCTTTAAAGTCTTTATCCCGTTGTTGTTCCATTTCCCGTCGTCGAGAAATATCTCTAAAAACTACCACGGCCCCAGCGAGTTTATTGTCTTGCCAGATCGGGGTGCTGGTGTATTCCACGGGGATGGGTTGGCCGTTTGAATCCCAAATACCTCATTGTCCACACGATGCACTTCACCGTCTTTAAGAGCCGCGTAAATGGGGCACTCCTCGCGCGGGTAATTCGACCCGTCGGCGTGGGAGTGATGGTGAATGTCGTGAATGGGCTTGCCTAAAATATCCACTGCGGCGGCATTTAAAAAAGTGGTTTCGCCTTGGCAATTTAAGCCGTAAATTCCCTCCCCGGCAGCGTCCAAAATAAGCTGGTGCTCCGCCTGTAAACGTTTTAGCTCGGAGACAGTTTGTTCGCAATCGTCGATGGGTTCGCTAGGCATAGAGGCCTCCTTACCGAAACTGTCGTTGTAATATCAAGACACCTGCCCATTCTGCCGATTCGTATTGCCTCGGCTGAGTGAATTAAATTTTGCGGTGGAGCTACGCAATATAGATCATGAACCGGACTACCGGCGAGAGCTAGTGGCGCCTGGGGGCATGCAGCAGGTACCGTGTTTAAAAATAGAAGCAGCGGGTAAGGACGCGAAGTGGATGTATGAGTCTGTTGATATTGTTCGCTGGTTAGGTGAGTTGGAGTCGTGTGGGATAGCCCCAGATTGGTTGGAAGGTTAAAAGTTGACCGCTACTAAAGCCTTCGTAGAAAAAGCCTTTAATAGCGGCATTATTTTTCACGGGGTAATGCCCATATACGGGATATCTTGTTAGCATAGGGGTCAGATTATGCGATGGATTGAGTCTGCTGCTGAATTATCCGGATGGATGTAAGGTGATAGTTAGTTTTAAAAGAAGGAGTTGATATGTTCATAATAGATAGTCATGGAAAAGTGATTCACGCAAAAATAAAGCAGGTCATCAGTATTGCAATTCAAAAAAGAGCAATGAATATCATACAGGGTATTATCGTCCATCAAACGGATAGTCCGACAGCAAAATAAACTTTAAATAGTTATAAAAATGGTAATTCAGGCGCTCATTTTCTTATTGCAAAAGACGGCACTTGTAGTGGCATACTAAATTTGGCCACCAAGTTAGAGGTGATATAATCATCGCCACTAACGAAGGTAGCATTATGACAACACATTTCAAACCGGCATTTAGACAAGAAGTTGCAGAGCTTGTTGTTGATAAGAGTTATTCGGTCAGAGAAGCAGCAGAAGCCATGGGTATAGGGAAATCCACTGTTGATAAGTGGGTTCGCAATCTCCGCAAAGAACGTAATGGAGAAGAAACCCATGACACCCCTATCTCAGAAGAACGACGTAAAATTTCGGCGCTGGAGCGCGAAGTACAGCAGCTTAAAATGGAGAAAGAAATTTTAAAAAAAGCCACCGCTCTCTTGATGTCGGACTCAATCAAAAATTTGCGTTAATTGAGGAAATGGAAGAGAGCTATTCAATTAAGTCGTTATGTGACACATTTGAAGTCCACCGAAGTAGCTACCGCTACTGGATAAAAAACGCTAAAAAGATCAAGCTGGAAGATTTACGTACTGATATAGAAGTTAAAGCAGCGCATGAGCTAAGCGGTGGATCAGCAGGCTCAAGGACAATAGCGACACTAGTCACGAAAGAAGGTTATGATTTAAGTCGCTACAGGGCGTCAAAGTCCATGAAACGACAGGAGCTTGTAAGCTGCCAGCCACCCAAACACAATTACAAGCCAGCTAATAAAGCTAACGTCAATATTGAAAATCATTTGAACCGTGAGTTCAGCCCGATATCACCTAATCAAGTTTGGTGTGGTGACGTAACGTATTTATGGACAGGAGATCGATGGAGATATTTAGCTACGGTGATGGATTTATATGGCCGAAAGATTGTTGGCTTTGCGCTGTCAAACTCACCGGACAGTGCACTGACAAAGCAAGCATTATCCAATGCATTTAAAGCGAGAGGAAAGCCCGAAGGACTCATGTTTCATTCGGATCAAGGTTGCCATTACACCAGTCTGTCATTTAGACAACTAATTTGGAAGTATCAAATTAAGCAGAGCATGAGTCGTCGTGGTAACTGCTGGGATAATGCGCCTATGGAGCGCTTTTTTCGGAGCCTTAAAACTGAAAACATGCCTAAAAACGGCTATAAAAATGCAGCCCTAGCCAATGATTCCGTACGGGATTATATTTTTAGATATTATAATTCGGTAAGGCCCCATGGCCATAATTTGGGGTTGTCGCCGAATGAAAAAGAAGCATTTTACTGGAAGACCTCTAATAAGGTGGCCAGAAATAGTTGACCACTACAATAGCATATATCCGTTAGATTAATTTAATTGCCGAATGAATCAAACTGAGAAAAACAAAGCAAATAAATATTTAAAATTAAATCCGTTATTTTGATTTTAACCGATTCTGCTTTATCGCGACCTACAGCGTGTCGCGATAAAGGAGTATTTAGTCGCAGAGTGAACGTTTGCTAAAGAAAGTATAAAACTTTAAAACCCACAGGAGCATTCACCATGATTCAAAACACTTCGAAGAAAAGGTTGTCGCAGAAAATCGGTATATTGCTWGCCGCATTGCTGCTAATTAATACCAACGCCAATGCGGATATCGCCTTCTGGGAAGAGATGGCAGATTGCCCCTTTGCAGCTCCCACCGATAGCACTGCCGGAGGCCTGATTCAATGCTTCGAAGGGCTTCATATTAGTCGAAATATGTTAACGCTGGCAATGAGCGGCGAAGTGGGTGGAATAGACTTTTTTGATGGTCTGTTTGAAAGCGAACTTGCTGATTTAGGCGCTGGTTTAGCGAAAGCCGATCTATTATTGGTTCGGCCTCGAAACGGCGTAACCCCATRCCTTCTCTACTATTGGACCCTCGATAAAGGTGGGGAGCCTGTCATGGCTGCAGGATGGGTATGGGTTCCAGGTTACTCTTCCAATACCCCCATTCTCGAATCCGCTTGGCTTCTCCACATGCCCTGGATTCGTTTTACTAAAAACCCTCTGAATGCGGATGATATTATGGCCGTTCTAACCGGWGGGATCCTTGGCGCAGGGAAAGGGTATACTGCTGTTGTGCCTGAACTCCTCGGTTTTAATCCCCTTCTGAACACTTCATTAGACCCCTTCGTAAACTTAGGCTTGCCTGAAGCTGAGGAAACATTTATCGATATTGAAACCCAAGCTTCGGCCGCAACGGACCTGCTTCGAGCCGCCAAGACGTTTTGTGATTCCCAAGATTCTAAATATTGCGGCCCTGCAGACCCACTTGCTACAGAATTACCAAAGCTTTTCCTACATGGGTATTCACAAGGAAGCCACGGCGGAATGGCTGCGCTTGAGCAGATCCAAGATTTTGCGGTAGACCTTGAACTTGAATTTCAGCTAGAGGCCGCAGCATTTGCTAGTGGTTTTTACAACATGGTCGATGACGTGACAGCATTGGGAACCGGTGTTTATTCGGACGCTAGAATCCTCGGCCCAAATTCCCAGGATTTTTTTATTGAAGGCGACCCCTTTTTGGCGCGGCAAAAGGCATTTTTAATCATGGACAAATTAACAATTGCGCCTTATTTTGACAGCCTCGACCCTCCCCAACCTGGCTTCGGATGTGGGGATTATTACGATGGATACTTACATTCTTGCATCGATGTTGCGCTATTGGATTATGTAAGCGACTGGCCAGAACCGGACCCCGGAAGTGCAACCGAAGCGGCAGACGCGTTAAAACTAGCTCAGCTAGAAAAGATGGACGAATATCTAGTTGWAAATAGCATAGTAATACCCAATGGCGACTCAAGTTTTAGCCTAAGATTTGAACCGACAATCCCCCTTAGACTATCGAGTTGCGAAGGAGACGATTGGATTCATCCGGGAATTCACACAGCTTCTCTTGCAGTGGCGCTAGACAGCGTCGGCGTACCAGATGTTGAAGTGGATTACCTTTTCTATGAGGATAAGAGACCCTATTATAGTTATAGGTATTCTTCCAAGGATCATAATCTTTTCTGCCACCATCTAGTCTAGGAAGAAAGCTAATATTATTTTTTACCATTGAGTTTGAAACAGGAGCACTAAATAGAAGTCCAACAGAAGATAGAGGTTTACAAAGCTTATCTAGTCTATCTATCTTCTTTA